>JAZDHD010000022.1:0-36747 GCA_043806215.1 Pseudomonadota bacterium
CCCTGCCGGGCGCCCCTGAACGCCTGTTTCTTGGCAAAGTCGTTTCCCACGAGGGCAGGCAAGCTCGATGCAACGCAGTTGCCGTTTGAATCTGCGAGTGCCACCGCCTCGTAAGCGCCGTACAGCTTCACCATTTCACGGAGAGTTTCCGAGGCGTCTTCACGGACTTCGGCTACTTCCAGTGCCTCCTTGATCAAACGGAGGTCGGACCACACGAGAACGTCGCTGCAGCGCTCATTCATGTAAGAGCTCAGCGTCTCTCCCGCCGACTGGGCTATCGTCCGCATTTCTCGTGCGGTCGAAGCCGCGGCCTCCGTGGACACAGTGTACCAACTTATGGCAACGGCGATCGCGGAGGGGATGATCGCGATCAAGAGGAAGTAGACCAGAAGCTTATTTCTGATCTTTCCGCCAAACGATATGGACTTAAAGAATTTCATCGGCCTTGCCTCCCGGGAGAATATCTATTTCCTTGTCGCACTTCTCTTACACCTGTTTCATCATGATCCTACCGCGTCCGGCGGCTATTGCCGCGTGCCGCACCGAACCGGAAATTTTCGAGTCTATCAGGAAGCTCCTTCCGCTGCAACCGGTGTCATCCGAGACACGGTCCCAAGCGCGGACTTTTCCTCCACCGAGAGAATCCTCCTGAAATCCAGTATGACGAGTATCCCCTCATCGAGATGCACTACTCCGCTGATGTACTGACTCTGCACACCGGCGATGATGATGTCCGGAGGGGGAGCGATTTTCGCAGTACGGATGCTGATAACCTTGGCCACCGAGTCCACGATGAACCCGGTGACGTTCCCTTCAATCTCCACGACCAGTATTCGAGTGCCCTGAGCATATTCTCTGAGATCTCGATAACCCCGCAAACGGAGCCTCTTTCTCAGGTCAAGCACGGGAATGATGTTTCCCCTGAGATTGATGACTCCTTCCACGAAGTCCGGAGAGTTGGGAATTTGAGTAATTTTGGACATCATGATGATTTCCTGCACCACGAGGATTTCCACGCCGAAACGCTCGGAACCAATGGAAAAACTAATCATTTGAACATACTGTTCCGCCTCCGGGGTCGCCGCTCTTGACTGGTCCCTACCGTTCATGGGAGATCTCCTGTGACGGTGAACACCCCGCCGGCGGGGTCACCGTTTACCTGATTAAGTTTTGAAAAGTCTCAGCCAAATTGTTGGCCGGACATTTGTGATCCACGATGCCTTCGCCTATGGCTCCTTCCGCCATTCTCGGATCCACGCTTGACATGGGATCCTGAACCACGGTGATTCCTTCGACCTGTTTAACGGCCCGTAAACCTTCAATTCCCCTGTTGGGGCCTCCCGACAGCAGTACGGCCATGAGGTTTCGTCCCATGACCTTCGACGCGGAGATGAGGAAATGGTCGAGTATCTTTTCTTCCGGCAGGTCCGAGAGAAGCTTGACGCACACGTCCCCTCCGTCCCGTTCAAGCTCGATGGGGACCGTCACCGGATGTACGTAGCAAATGCCTTCAGCCAACGGTTCGCCGGGCTCCAGGGATCTCACATGAATTCTGCTTCTTCTGTCGAGATAGTCCACAAAAGCTCCAATAGCCCCCTGCTGCATGTCGTGGAGCACCAGCAGCGCCGAGGAAAAACCTTCCCTGAGAAGCGGGATGATCCGGATGAGGTCGGTGCAGCCCCCGGTTGACGAGGCGAACACCGAAAGGAACCTTGCCCCGGCAGGCCGGCTCTCTTCTTTCTTGCCGCTCTTGACCAACGCGGGTATCTTCACCCTGCGTATCCGCTCATACTTGATTCTGCATGCGTCCTTGATCCGTCTGACCAGATCGTCGGCACGGCCGTCCATACGCCAGTTGTTTTGCGGTTTGCGGAGAAAGTCCACACCGCCCAGACACAGCAGATCGAACGGATTCGCTCCGACGCCTCCTACGAATCCGCTGAGTATCACTACGGGACACGGGCTTCTGATCATTATGTGCATCAGGGTAGTGCTGCCCTTCATCACCGGCATGTCCCAGTCGAGAAGTATCAAGTCGGGCTTCAATTCGTCGATCTTGGAAAGAGCCTCCTGGCCGTTCACCGCATACCCGACGACGCTGAGGCCTGCATCCGACTGGACGATCTCCTGCACGATTTTTCTGATGAAGCGTGAATCGTCGACGATCATTATCCTCTTGGCGGAGGAGTCGTCCCGTCCGTCGGGCAATGCGGCCGGTTCCACCGCCTTACGGGCACTGCCGTTCTCCGGAAGGGCACGTTCACCTGCACCCGGCTCAACGCCCGTAACCGGACGCAGGGCATGTCGTATCTCATCTCTCTGACGCATTCCCTCCATCAGAAGGCTTTGCCAATCCATGAACAACGTACGGGGCGGTACGGAGAGGACGACCTGAGAAAGGAACTCACCGCTTTCCCAGCCCACAATTTCATAAAACGCCTCAACTCCTCTCAGCGAATCGCATTCCGCGTGGACGATCCCCCCGTTGTCAATGTAAATCGTCCCGGCGTCGTCTCCGTGAAAGACGAGGAGAAGGCTGCTGTCCTTCCTGTAGCAGAACATTTGGATGACGTCTTCAAGCTTCATTCCGACCAGTCTTCCGGTAAACCCTTGAATCGGTTGAAGCATGTTGAAGAGCAGTTCGCCCAGCTTTTCTTCCGGTGCCGACCTCGAAAGGAAAGCTACACAGCCTGCCGACAGGGCATGAGAGTGGTCGCCGTAGAGGTCGCCGTCGGCGGTGAGAAGGATACGGACGGCAATTCTTGCATCCCGGACGGCATCGAGCAATTTAAGGCCGTCCAATCCCTTGGGCCCCTGATGATCGCACACGACGAGGTCTATGAGGTTGTCATTGAGTATGTGGAGGGCCTCAGCTATGGAACCGGCTTCGTGGACAATAATACGGGAGCCGCATTGATCCAAGTAATCCCGCATGAATGCCGTCAACGTCTTTTCGGTCTCTACTATGAGAATCCTTTTTTCCGACAAGGGCTGCTTCCTTTGCCCGGACCCCGATCCCTACGCGTGTGATGCCGTTGCCGTCGGACATTTCACGCCGGTCTAATGATATCTTATCACACCGGAAACCAAATCTTCACTCCGAAATTTCCGCACGGGCTCCCGTGAATTCGAAAACAACGGGTTTCGATTGCAGTGTCCGCTTTGCAGCCAACTCGCTCCGATTGGCTATTCGGTGCTTCGCGTCCGGTTCTCCATCATGTTGAGAAAAACCTGGGTCGCGATTCTAATATTTCGTTCAGGGCATTCAGACTGCAGGAAATCACTGTGAATGGTCCTGTCCCAGGAAAGAATCTCGAACAAGGCTTCATCTCCTTCGAGATCCCCTGCCTGAGCCCGGTAAATCTCTCCTTCCCGAATGCATATGGATCCGCTCCGGCTTCCCCTCCTGACGTCTACCCTCCTGGACTCTCCACTCAAAACGATGAGTCGGACGGTGGTGCGGAGGTCGTAACGCGAAAAATCCATGACCTCAGAGAGATCTTCCGGATAGCCGTCATTGGGGGACTGCATATCGCCGAACCTGTCCGAAGGAATTATTGCCGGCAGCCGTTCCGATCCGCGCTTTTCCCGCAGACCGTTTCCCTTTGGACTGCACAATGCGCCGGCGGATGTCGTCAAGATCCTCTGCGTGATTGCGTCGGGCTTGGGCCGGGACGGGAACCTCCAGCCGGCGCCTCCGCTCGGTCTCACCGTAATGCGTTTGTCCCAAAGGAGCGGCTCGTCGACGCCTTTTCAAGAATGGCGTCATATTCCACATGCGGGTCGAAACGTATCCAAAACCGGGCCGGCAACCGCTTCCATTGGGATCCCGCCTCTTCTCGGAGAATGCATGGTCCTCATCCGCCGACCTGAAGCATCCCGGTGCAGGACGGCGCGGACGACCTGCTCATGTAGGCTCACTATACCACACGTAACTTGCTGAAATCAACTCCAACGGCACGCAAAAAGGCGGTTTGAAAACCGGTGTTCGTCTCCCGCCGACAGTGTTCTCATCGACATAGGAAACCGGTTTCTCCCAAGACCCGCATGAAGGGGTGATCACAACCGACCATGAAAGGCCCCGGACTCCGGGCCGAAGACCGGGCAGAGCCCGGCGCATAGGCGTTCCCAGGCTGTAGGGGTCCCGCGCAGAACGCGGGATGGCCGCCCGGGTAGGCACGGGGGCCTACCGCTACGAGAACGAGAACGAAGAGGACTTTCAGGCAAAGAATACCGGCACGGAGGCCGGCGCTACCAAAGCAGGCTTTGCTGTCTTGGATACGACACCGAATTCAGGAAACAGGGCACCTAGGCAGACCACCGTCCTTCCGGCCACGGTACCGTGCGCGGTTGGTCCCTACGGTAAACTTCGCGACGATGCGCAAAAAAGCAGTTGACAGAGGACGGACGGGTCGCTAAGATAAACTACGCAGGTGGAAATTCCCATGACTCCTATGAGTAACCTTAACAACTGGTGGTGGTGCTGGAGAAACAAACCCGGGAGGTCTGCCTGTGCTGTGACGATGAACGCGTAAACAAGTAAGTCAAGCGAACAAGCTAAGCAAAGGCCATGGGCAGACAGCCCATGGCCTTTTTGCGTGTACGGCCTGCCCAACGGACCGTGCCCCGAGCCATGGATGTTCATTGAATTCTCCCGCAGATCACGGAAAGGCGGATTGCGTCATGATTGCACCTAGTTTCGTTGAGTTCGAGAAACTGAGCCGGGAGGAGAATTTGATTCCCCTCTTCAAAGAAATACCCGGCGACCTGGACACGCCTTTGTCGGCGTTTCTCAAAATTGATGACGGCCGGAGCTCGTTCCTCCTGGAAAGCGTGGAAGGCGGCGAACGCTGGGCACGGTACTCGGTGCTGGGGTCTCAACCAAGGATGGTGATCCGTTGGAAGGACGATCTGGCCGAGGTTTCCACGGGCGACACATCGCGGACAATCGGCGGGGTTTCGGATCCAACCGGACTTATCAAGGAGATCATGGCCGCATACAGGCCCGCCGTGCTTGCCGGACTGCCCAAGTTTTTCGGCGGAGCGGTGGGGTTTCTTTCCTACGACGTAGCGAGAAAATTCGAGCGACTGCCGGACCTGCAAAAGCCCGGCCCCGGTTTTCATGATGCGGTCTTCATGCTCACCAGGGACGTCGTGATATTCGACAATCTCTCCCACAAGATCTTGCTCGTCACTACGGTGTCCACGGAAGAGTTCTCATCGGTCAAGCAGGCCTACGAGGACGGCCGAGCCAGGTTGAAGGACCTTGAAGAGCGGATGACCGGTCCCGCATGCCGGCCCGGACGGGTTGCCCGCCCGCTGCAGCCCATTGAGTTCTCATCGAATATGACCCCCGGTGAATTCGAGGAAATGGTCCGGGAGGCAAAAAGCTTCATCACGGCCGGAGACGTCATTCAGGTGGTCCTCTCTCAGCGGTTCAAGGGCACCGGCATCGCCGATCCGCTCGACGTGTACCGAGGACTCCGGATGATCAATCCTTCCCCCTACATGTTCTTTTTGCGCTTCGGGGACGAGGTTCTGGCGGGTTCCTCCCCGGAGGTCATGGTCCGCTTGAGAAACGGCGAGGCGGTGGTCAGACCCATCGCCGGCACGAAGCCCCGGGGCGTGAACCGTGCCCAAGACGAGGACCTCGAACGAGAGCTCCTGGCGGATGAAAAGGAGTCGGCAGAGCACGTGATGCTGGTCGATCTCGCCCGCAACGACCTCGGCAGAATAGCCGAACCGGGCAGCGTCACGGTGGACGCCTTCAAGACGGTGGAGCGGTACTCGCACGTGATGCACATTGTAAGCAATGTCCGGGCCAAACCGGCCAAAGGATACGATGCGTACGACATTCTCAGAGCAACTTTTCCGGCAGGGACCCTCACGGGGGCTCCCAAGATAAGGGCAATGGAAATCATCGAGCAACTCGAACCGGGGCGCCGCGGCCCATACGGCGGTTGCGTGGGGTATTTCTCGTACACCGGGTCCATGGACATGTGCATCACCATCAGGACCGTGACGATGAAGGGAAACGAGATGTTCTTCCAGGCAGGAGCCGGGATCGTTGCGGATTCGATTCCCGAACGTGAATACGAAGAAACCATGAAGAAGGCCGAGGCCATGAGGAGAGCCCTGGTGTTGGCCGAGAGTTTTCAGGGGAGGTCGCTATGATAGTGGTAATCGACAACTATGACTCGTTCACCTTCAATCTTGTTCAGTATTTTCAAGAGCTTTCCGAACAAGTCGTCGTCTACAGGAACGACTGCATAACCGTAGACGAGATCGTGGATCTGAACCCGGATGCCGTGGTTATCTCGCCCGGACCCGGAGGACCCGCAGATGCGGGGATTTCGCTGGAAGTCATTGAAAAACTGGGGGGCCGGATACCAATCCTCGGGGTTTGTCTCGGCCATCAGTCCATAGGGGCTGCATTCGGCGGCCGGGTGGTGAGAGCCGAGAGACTGATGCACGGCAAGACTTCGCGGATCTTTTCCCAGGGAAACGGTCTGTTTTCAGGAATGGAAATACCCTTTGAGGCGTGCCGATATCACAGCCTCATCGTCGAGCGCGACACCCTTCCCGATTGCCTGGAAATCACCGCCCAAACCGAGCGCGGAGAAGTGATGGGGCTTAGACACCGGTTCAAGCCCATATACGGGGTTCAGTTCCATCCGGAGTCTATTCTCACTCCGGACGGGAAAAGGCTTCTCCGGAACTTTTTGGACATTGCAGACCGTTTCCGAAGGGAAAGCCGGCCTCCGCTTGCACTCATGGAGTCCCCGGCAAGCTGCCGGGCGGAACTTCTTGCAGGTTGAATCTGTTCTTCCAACCGGATGAACGGGGAACAAGCGGGAAACGTAAGCAAGGAACAACACGATGCAAAACCGAGACGCGAAGACTGTGACGGCAGCCCCCAAACGTGCCGTCGCAAATCCAGATGAGGAGGCGCGGTCCAACTGAAGGCCGCGCTCCGGAGGTCACAATGCTAAAAGAGGCGATACAAAAGGCCACAGGCCGAGACGATTTGAGTGCCGGGGAAATGGAAGCCGCGATGGAAGAAATCATGGACGGTAAGGCGACTTCCGCGCAAATCGGCTCCTTCCTCACGGCGTTACGGATGAAGGGGGAAACGGTGGATGAAATAACCGGAGCCGCCCGGGTGATGAGACGAAAGGCGATTCCGGTTCACGTCCACGATAACGGCTCGCCGTTGGTGGACACCGCAGGTACCGGCGGAGACGGGTCCGGAACATTCAACATATCGACCACGGTAGCTTTCATTCTGGCCGGTTCCGGCGTTCGGGTAGCCAAACACGGAAACCGTTCCATATCGAGTTCCTGCGGCAGTGCGGACGTCTTGGAGGAACTGGGAGCGAATCTGGAGCACAAACCGGAGGACGTGGCACGGTGCATTAATGAAACGGGCTTCGGGTTCCTCTTCGCACCGGCACATCATGTGGCGATGAAACATGCAGCCGGCCCGCGTCGTGAAATGGGTATCCGCACTGTCTTTAACCTATTGGGACCATTGACCAATCCTGCATCGGCTCCGTATCAGCTCGTCGGGGTGTACGATCCCGACCTCACCGAACCGCTGGCCCTTGCGCTCCAAGGATTGGGAACCCGGTCTGCGATGGTCGTGCACGGTCTGGACGGCCTCGATGAAGTGTCCATCTCGGCACCCACAAAGGTCTCTCGCTTGAAGGACGGCACCGTTTCCACCAGCACCATTGACCCGAGGGATATCGGCATAGCATTCTGCGACCGATGCGAGATCAAGGGTGGAAGTGCAAAGGAAAACGCACTCCACCTGAGGAGCGTGTTAAATGGAGCCCCGGGGCCGAGACGATTGGTGTCGCTGCTCAACGCCGCCGCCGCCCTCGTTGTAGCCGGAATGGCCGAAGATCTGACTGAAGGCATGTCCCAGGCCGCACAATCGGTGGATTCGGGATCCGCCCGGCGGAAGCTGGACGAATACCTGGAGTTCAAGGAGATGTCGTGAGTACGATCCTGGCGAGAATCGTTGAAGACAGGGTTCGGCGATTGACGAAACAGAAAGGGCTGACCAGTCTGGAAGTGCTGGAACAAGACGCTCGAAACAAACCGCCCTCCCTTGATTTCGTTGGATCCTTCACCGGCAGCGGGCCTTGCATCATCGCGGAAGTGAAGAAGGCCTCGCCCTCGCGGGGCGTCATCAAGCAGAACCTCGACGTGCGCGCATTAGCCGGGGCTTACGAACAGGGTGGAGCCGTTGCCGTCTCGGTCTTGACCGAAGAGGATCACTTCCGGGGATCCTTGTCGGTGCTCGAAGAGGTGAGACGGACGGTTTCTCTTCCAATTCTCCGCAAGGACTTCATAACCGATCCGTACCAGATAGTGGAAGCGAGGGCGGCCGGAGCGGATTCTTTCCTGCTCATAGCCGCCATCCTCGAAGAGGGAGCGCTGAAGCAGCTGATCCGGTTCGGACGAAAATGGCGGATGGAGCCTCTGGTAGAGATACACAACCTTTCCGAGTTGCACCGGGCGCTTCAGACCGATGCCCTGGTGTTGGGGATCAACAACCGGGATCTGACGACATTCGGCGTGGATCTCTCCACCACCATCGATTTGGTGAAGCGCATCCCCCGGGACCGGACAGTCATTTCCGAAAGCGGCATCAGCACCAGGGAGGACGTACTCCGTCTTGCAGATGCGGGAGTGCACGGCTTTCTCATCGGTGAAACGCTGGTGAGGTCGGATGATCCGGCCGGTAAGATACGGGAGCTGCGCAATGGAATTTAGTGTGCCGCCGGTCCGGGTAAAGATTTGCGGCATTACGCGGCCGGAGGACGCCCGTGCCGCGGTGGCCGCCGGGGCCGAAGCGCTTGGATTCGTATTCTACCCGCCCAGCCCCCGGTACATTGACCCCTCCGCTGCGGCTGAAATCATCGCCGGCCTACCGCCGTTCGTGTCCGCGGTGGGAGTCTTCGTGAACCATGCGATGCAGGAAGTCCGTGAAATAGCGGATCGATCAGGGATCCACGTGATTCAGCTCCACGGCGACGAGTCGCCTGAGGAGTGTACGGGGCACTGCAAACCGGTGATCAAGGGGTTCCGCTTCAATCCCGAGGAATTCATTCCCCGCGTGCTCACCTACCCTACAGCAGGCTGCCTGGTAGATACGGGAATTTCGGGACAATGGGGAGGAACGGGAGTGCCCCTGGATTGGAGCCTGTTGAGAGATCGCTTACAGGCAGGTCCGGATTCCGTCGGAAGGCGGCTCATCCTTGCGGGAGGCCTCACTCCCGACAATGTGGGCACGGCAATAAGCGTGGTAAGGCCTTATGCCGTGGATGTTTCTTCCGGGGTGGAAACGGCTCCGGGCAAAAAAAGCGAGAAAATGATCAAGGAGTTCATTCATGCAGTGCACATCGCAGGCCGGGCCGAAAGCACAACCTGACTCAAACGGATATTACGGAGAGTTCGGAGGCCGTTTCGTTCCCGAGACACTCATTACCCCTCTGATGGAACTTGAAGAAGCGTTTCACCGGGGGACCGGGTCGCCGGCATTCCTCTCCGAACTGGATAGACTGCTCGGCACCTATGCCGGCCGTCCTACGCCGTTGTTCCACGCAGCTCGATTCTCACAAAAAGTCGGACGGGCACGGGTGTATCTGAAGAGGGAAGACCTCCTCCACACGGGAGCCCACAAAATAAATAATACCTTGGGGCAGGTCTTGTTGGCCAAACATATGGGCAAAGCCAAGGTCATTGCGGAGACCGGCGCAGGGCAGCACGGAGTGGCAACGGCCGCAGCGGCCGCCCTCATGGGGCTCGAGTGCCGGATTTTCATGGGGGAGGAGGACATGAGAAGGCAAGCGCCCAATGTGTTTCGAATGAAACTCATGGGTGCCGAGGTCACCCCCGTCACCTCCGGAACCGCGACCCTGAAGGACGCGATGAGCGAGGCAATGCGTCATTGGGCCACGTACATAGACGACACGTTCTATGTCATCGGCTCCGTGGCCGGACCTCACCCTTATCCGCTCATGGTATCGACTTTTCAACAGGTTATAGGCCAGGAGACCCGCAAACAGATTCTGGACGTGGAAGGGAAACTCCCCGCCAAGGTGATCGCATGCGTGGGAGGCGGGAGCAACGCCGCGGGCATATTCAGGAGCTTCCTGGACGACGCCGACGTGGAGCTCGTCGGTGTGGAAGCCGGCGGGCTGGGAATTGATACGGACAAGCACGGAGCCACGTTGTGTGCCGGGGAGCCGGGAGTGTTTCACGGATCCCGCTCGTTCGTCCTCCAGGACAATGACGGTCAAATACGGGAAGCCCATTCGATTTCCGCAGGACTGGACTATCCGGGGGTCGGGCCGGAGCATTCCCTGTTCCGGACCACCGGACGAGTGCGCTACCTGCCGGTTACCGACGACGAGGCGTTGCACGCGTTCGTTGTCCTGTGCCGGACCGAAGGCATCATCCCGGCCCTGGAATCGTCTCACGCATTGGCCTGCGCAATGAAAGAGATCCGGGAGATGAAGAGCGACGAAATCTGCATCGTGAATCTCTCGGGACGCGGCGACAAGGACATGCCCATTATCGAGAAGGTACTGTGAAAGGGCTTAGCATGGAACGAATACGGCGGACTTTTGAACGACTGCACGAAAACAACGAAACAGGGTTTATTCCATTTTCGGTGGCGGGGTACCCGGATTGCGGGCACTCTTTGAAGGTTTTCCGGAAGCTCGCGCAAGCGGGCGGCGACATCTTGGAATTCGGTTACCCGTTTTCGGATCCGGTAGCCGACGGTCCCGTGATCCAGAAAGCCGCAACGCAGGCAATCCGCGGCGGGATCACCATGGACCGGGCTTTGGACATGATCGGAGAGATCCGGGACGGGAGCGACGTCCCCATTGTTTTCTTCAGTTATTTCAACCCAATTCACCGTTACGGGCCGCAGCGGTTCGCAGACAGGGCCAAAGAATGCGGAGTCGACGGAGTGCTCATCGTGGACCTGCCTCTGGAAGAGACTTCCTGGCTGAAACCGGCTACGGACCAGGCCGGTTTGGCATGGATCTTCCTCGCAACGCCGACTACCTCTCCGGAGAGAATTGGGGAAATGAGCCGACAAGGCTCGGGATTTCTCTATTATGTCTCTGTTACGGGAGTAACGGGCGCACGAGACGCGTTGCCCGAGAACCTGGCATCCAGATGCGGCGAAGTCCGTGCCATGACAAATCTCCCTCTTGCAGTGGGCTTCGGCGTTTCAAGTGCACGGCAGGCGTCGTGGCTGAAGCCCCACGTCGATTCGGTGGTCGTCGGGAGTGCCATATTGGCGCGCCTGGAGAGAGGCGATACGCTCGATGAACTCGGCGGTTGGCTGACGGGAATAAAGGATGCGCTCAGGGGCGGGGAGAATGTGTGAGGGCGGCCGAAGATTACCGGCAATCCGGGGACATGATCCAATTTTGCGAGTGGTGCCATGCGGGCTTGCAAAACTCGGAATCGTGTCCCCAGATTGCCCCAACGGTTCTCGATCAATAGCTGTACACATATTCCGCGAAGAAGCCCGACCATTCCATGTCGAATTGATACAGGTTGTACCGCAGATTGACGGAAGTGTAACGCCACCCCGCGCGAACCGCAGAAGCGCCCGTCACGGTGGTGGGGCCTTTGACGCCGCCTGATATCTCGAATTCGGTAATTCGGCTGTTTTCGGTTATGGGCCAGCGCACACGGGTCTCGCCGCAGAGGGCGAGAGTGCCGTCACCAAAAGGATTGTACGATGCATGCGCGCCTGCCGTGATCGGCCTTTCCCAATCAATATGCGCCGCGGTCCGCCCGGGAGGGACGGCATTCAGAACCGGGCCGACCCAATTGATGTCGCAGTTCGCTCCAATGCGGAACGTGGGCGAGTGATAGAGATCGAGATCGACTCCCATGCGGTAATTCGGCCAGCTCAAGTTTCCGTTGTCGGATTTGAAGGTCTCCAGCCACTCGTCGTATTGAGCGCGAAATGAGTATCGTCCCGCCTGTGCCCGGGCCATGATCTCTATCAACGCACCCTCTCCGTTGAATCCCAGGTCCTTGTGAAGGTCGGTGGAGAATCCCAGTTCCGGGTTGCCGAAGACTTGTTTCTTCGAATAAAGATACAGACCGCGGGCTCGGAATTCGCCGTGAAAGGAGGGAGGATACACATGGGGCATCCTGGGGTTGGCCGAGCCGGGGAAATCCGAATTGAGCAGGTTGCCGATGATCGGCATGGAGGAAAGCATCCGGGTCGCCGGACCGACCATCGTAAGCCAAGATTGAGCCCCTGCAGATGTCGTCGCACAGAAGATGATGCAGAGGGCCGCAACTAGGTAACCGGTAATGATTCTTGGTATACGGGCTATATCCATAACAACCTGAATATGCACGAAATGACTTTAAGTAACGAAGATATGATACTAAAAACAAACAGAAAAATCAAGTCAATTATCTGTGGCGGCCCGGCGGACGCTTCGCCGGCCCGTCACGCAACAGTTACCCGGAAGTCCCATTCCTTCTCGTTGCTTCTCGTTCCCAGGCTCTGCCTGGTAACGTTTAGTGCTTCGTTTCCCCAATACGGTGCCGTATTCTTGAGTACGCGCGGTAGCGTCCCGGCGTCCCTTGCCGGGCGCTCCTGGAGAAGAGACCGGCACGGAGGCCGGCGCTACCAAGACACAGACGGCGGGCAAGGACGCCCGCCCTTGAAGATGACGGGCAGGGACGCCCGTCCCACGATGTACGACGGGCTTGGTATCGGTCTTTCGTAGCCCGGGCCTCCGTGCCCGACAATTCTTCATGCCGGTACCCAACATGGCAACGAAGCGAAAATGTGTGACCGAACTTATGAAATGACGCACTCAGCCTCCGGGCTTTGCCCGGTCTCTTGTCCGAACGCCCTCCCACATGCTTTTCCGGCCGGATACTCGACGGGGCACCAGAACCTCGTCACAGCCTACCTGCCATGGAGTGCGCATATCCGGTGAGTTCCACGTATCCCCTGCCCCGGAGCGCGAGCCCGTTCGCGGAGCCGTTCACCTTGACCGCCCCTTCCCAGTAGACGACCCCCGTAGATTTTGACGCGACGAGTTCCTGATCCTCGAAGAGGGGGGCAATGGTAAGGCGGATCTTTTCCGACGGAATATCTACGGACCATCCGGATGGATAGGTTGCACCCGTGCGGGAGCTGGTCCAGACGTCCGTAACGGATATCACTATCTGCCGGCCTTCCAGAGACTTCGGGCGCCCCGCGGCCGGGACCAGCGTCCCGAATGGCCGCTCGCCGGAGCCGTCCCGCTTTCGCAGTTGAAACACCATGATCTCGGATCCGTCGTCCAATTGGAGACTAAACCAGTCCCAGCCGGCCTGATCCTCGAGAAGAATGGACGATCCGAATTCATGATCCATCCACGCCAAGCCGGCAACCTTATGGGAGATTCCCTTGAAGGTTACCGTGCCCTCGGCCTGGAGCCTGGTAAAGGAATAATAGTAGGAGGCTTGTTCACCTGTTCCGCCCTTGCGGCTGAACCCGTGATCGCCCTGCAATACGAGCGGTTTGAGGGGCTTGAGCCGGAGGTCCAGGGCACAGCCGTTTTGACGTGCCTTGATATGTATTTCGTCTCCGTGCTGTTGAGCGCTCCAGTCCTTCACACTCACGTTCAGGCCTTGGGGCGAGGCTTGGGCGAGGCCGGGCCCTTCGCGGGAAAGGATCTCGGCATGGTGGAATCTCCTGCCGCTAATGTCCGTGAGAGCGAAGTGCGCGGGGTACAGGTCTCGGACGGCCCATGCGGAGTTTCGTTTCACCCGTTCCTTCATCATGCTGCGTCGAAAGAAGGTGAGTTGGAATCCCCACAGGCGACCGTTTGAGTTCAGGTTTCCCGTGAAATACCACCACTCGGTCTGAAACCCGGGATGTTTGCCATGGTCCTGCGGAAAGGCGAGAATACGGCCGGGGCGTGCGTCTTCGAACCCGCTTCCTGCGTCAAGGGAAGCTCCGACAGCGAGGAAGATCATCAGTACCGTGAACCGGAATACGAGGATCATGTTGGCTCCCTGTTTTGCATTTTGCCGGCAAGCAGTATATCAACAAAGGCACCGGATCGTCACGGGAGCATTCCCGCCCGACCCGCAAGGAGACAACAAGACGCATGACGCCGGCAAGAAACACAGAAACCCGCATAGCGCGCGTCCGGCGGATCGGGAGCATGGTTGTGAGCCCACTGAGATTCATCCACGCCGCGGACCTGCATTTGGGCAGGCAGTTTTCGGGTCTTGAGCGTACGGGCCCGGAACTTGGGCGGATCTTCCGACACGCGCACTATGAGGCCTGGGAGCGCATCGTGAGAGCCGCGATTGACCGCAAGGTCGATTTTGTCACGTTGGCCGGGGACTTGTTTGACGCTTCCAGCCCGGGCGTACGGGCCCGTGTCGCTTACCGGGACGGCGTGACCCGCCTTCATGAGGCAGGGATTCCGGTGTATGCGGTGCTCGGAAATCATGATCCGCTTGCGGTGTTTCCCGAGTCCTTGCGGAATCTTCCGGGGCAACACCTTTTCGGGACGGATCCCCGGGGCATCAGGCCGCCGCAAGTGGAATACTCCGAGGGAGTCGAGATTTTCGGGGCAAGCTTCCCCACTTCGGTGGTGAGAGAGAACCTGGTGACCGGGTTCCGGCGCGATCCGGGGGTGGATCTGGCCATTGGATTGGTTCATGCCAATGTTGCGGGAATCGGCGGTCACCGCAACTACGCTCCCTGTACACTGGACGATCTGCTCCGCGCCGGGATGGACGTGTGGTGTCTCGGCCACGTGCACGCCCGGATGATCTTGAGCCGCAATCCGTTGATTTTCTATCCGGGGGCTTCTCAGGGCGCGCAGATCAACGAAGCCGGCCCCCATGGATGCGATCTGGTGACCGTGAGTGACGAAGGGTCGGTTGAAACGGAAGCCCTCCCCATTGCACCTGTCTGCTGGGAAACCATTGACGTGGATGTAAGCGGGTTCAAGTCCCCGGACGATATACCGGATGCAGTCGAACGTGAGAGTTCACGGCTTGGGGAACGGGACGGAGCGGTGCAGGCGGTTGTGGTGCGGATCAACCTTAGAGGGAGGGGGGAACCTGAAGTCGCGGGAGGATGGGAAGACAACGGGGAGATTCAAGACATCCTCTCCGATAGGCTGTCCACGCTGCCGGTACCGGTGTTCCCCGAATCCGTCCGGAATCTGACTTCACCGTGGCCGGATCCGGAATCCCTCGAAGAGGGAGACGGATTCCTTGCCGATTTCCTGAGACTATGCTCCGGGACCGCGGCCGATCCAACGGCATTGGAACGTGTGATTGGAGAGGTACGGCGGGAGCTTCTCACAAAGGTAAGCCCCAGGTATCTGGGACCCGGTTTGCTGCCCCGGGGATGTACGGAAGACGACGGCGTTTGGTCGGATCGGCTGGACAACGCGCGTAAGCTCGTAGCAAAGATGTTTGCCGATTCGAAATAGGGTAGGGGGGTTTAGATCTCGGCGGCCGCAATCCGGGGACACGATTCCGAGTTTTGCGAGGTCGCATGGCTCCGTTCGCAAAATCGGATCATGTCCCCCGATTGCCGGCGGCCCGAGGGATGATAGGCTTATTGGGTGACAGACCCTTAGTGTTCTATGGCACAAATACGGTCGCGGATTCCGCAAGCGCGCGGTAGCGTCCCGGCGTCCCTGCCGGGCGAGAGATAGTACGTTGTTTCTACTAAAGAATACCCCGCTGAACGCGGGGAGGCCGGCGCTGCCAAGGCGGGGAGAGCTTCGTTAATCCGTCACCGCAGCGATCGGCATCAAGCCGTGTTTCCATCGAGCAGGTTGCGCAGACGTTGGGCAACATGCCCGCCGGCTGAGGGCCTATTCCTTAACCCTCCGAGGTCATCCCAAAGGTCGGGAGGAAACACCGCGGGATCGTAATCGATCACAACGGATCCGCCCGTCAGGCCGACGCGGGTTCTGTACGACTTGTACCCCGGAATCCGTGCGATTTCTCCTTCGAGATCATCCACTTCGCGGACCAATGAAGAGAGCCCCCCCAGGTCCGTCAATCCAACCTTGAGCGTTACGCGTCCGGGGCCGTGCTCGGTAACCCGGCAGATATCCGTCAATCTCATGAGCAGGTTCACCTGCTCGTCGATATTCAACATTCCATGCTCCTCCAGTTATTCCGGCTCGCCGATGCAGTCTTTCGCGATGCCGGCTGCAGCCCCTCCGTCGGAGTTCCGCCCCGGGTGCGAGGCTTCCTTGGCTGAAACAATTTTCATTATACAGAGACGGTCGGGCAGATCCTACAAGAACATCGAAAACTAACGTATTGCAGTTGTCGTCTTTTCAAAGGCTTGACTTCCTTTTCGATCACGATACCCTGAACGAAGAATCGGCTTGATGGATTTGTTCCGATGTTCACTGAACGACCAGGGAACCCTACCCATGAGAAACGAGATACTCGAAGAAATCATTGAGAAAGTCGACATGCTGACTACCGAAGAGCAGCTCGGCTTAATTGCCGCGCTTGCGGAAAAGGCACGGGCTTCTACCGTTGCCGGGCCTGAGTCGCCCCGTACGTGGTCGGATTTGAAGGGCATGTTGCCGTGTCCGGCCTGCGGAGAAGACGCTCAGGCATACATCTCCCGCTCTCGTCGAGAATCGGATGAAGCGCGCCTTGCCGATCCGAATCGGTGATGTGAAATGAGTAAGGTTCTGAGCGGATTGCGTCGTATCTTCCTGGATTCCGCGCCGGTCATTTATTTTGTCGAGCGACATCCTGTCTATTGTCCGATTCTTGAACCGGTCTTTAGTCGGTTCGAGACGGGGGAGCTTGTGGCCGTAACGTCTCCCGTCACGTTGGCGGAGTGCCTTGTTTTGCCCATGAAGTTGGGAAGGGTTGAACTAATAGAGGCGTTTATAGCGGTTATGGGAGGAGACCATTCTTCCGTTTTCGTTCCCATACGAAAAGACACTGCCCGGATGGCGGCGGATATTCGATCGAGATACAACCTGACCCTGACGGACGCGTTTCAAGTCTCTGCGGCGATTCAGGGTGATTGCGATGCCTTGCTCACCAACGACAAGGGCTTGTCCAAGGCATCCGGCCTGAAAGTCATCCTCGTGGAAGAATTGTCCCCGTAGAGACGGAGAATCCCTTCCCATCATTGACTCAAATTGCGGTTTGGTTGCACCAGGCGCTTGGGAACCAGGAGTAACGTCCGGATCCCCTGCGTGTACGATGGTTCTTGGGAAACTCGAGGGGCCGTGCGTGACGCCGGTGCCTGCAACGGCTGTTTGTCTGAAAATCCCCCTCCTCTCGTTCCCAGGCTCCTGCCTGGGAATGCCTATCCGCCGGGCTCTGCCCGGTCTTCGGCCCGGAATACCGAGGGATTTTCATGCTCAGTTGTGATCGCCCCATCATGGAGGTTTGTGAGAAAGGGCTTCGCCACTCTCACAAACGCCTATTCGTTAGGTTGCGGTTCTAACCGCCTCTGTGGCTTGTCGGTTGATCCCGTATCTCTCGCCGTGAGTGCGAGCACTTTTCCCTTGCAAAGAGAACAAATGTTCCCTATAATCCGAGTATGAAGATCACCGAGGTGAAAAAAGAAATACTCGAGTTCGTCGCGAATTTCCAATCCCGCGAAGGCTTTCCTCCATCAGTGAGGGAAATTTGCAACGGGGTGCACCGTTCGTCGGTGGGCAGCATGCACAAGCATCTCCAGACGCTGGAGACCGGGGGATATTTCGAGAGAATGCCCGGGAAGAAGCGGACCTGGAAGCTCACCTCCAAAGCCTTGGATCTCGTGGGCAGACCGTCCCCTCCCTCCATTCCTCTCGTGGGACAGATAGCGGCAGGCACCCCTATCTTGGCCGAAGAGAACAGAGAAGACGATTTACCCGTGGATCCCGCGCTGTTCGGACATGAGCACGCCTTTGCTCTCCGGGTAAAGGGAGACTCCATGATCGACGCCCAGATCCGCGATGGCGACCTGGCGGTCATACGGCCGCAGGACGACGCGGAGGACGGTCAGATCGTCGCCGTCCAGGTCGAGGGTCTGGAGCCCGAAGCCACGCTCAAGGTATTCCGTCGGCGCAACGGGACCGTGGAGTTGCACCCGGCGAATCCCCAATACCGGCCCTTTGTCTTTGAAGGAGCGGAACGGTCAAAGATCAAGATTTTGGGAAGGCTTATCGGGCTGATCCGGCCAAAGCCGTGAAGGAAAAGAGAAGGAACCGTCGAGGCACGAAGGCACCGTTGTAGGCCCCCATATGCGCTAACATATGCGGTCCGGTCACGCCGGCCGCCTTGCCCGGCACTGAAGTGCCGATCTACTTTAGGCTGCCCCAGTAGGGGCTTGGAAGGCTTAACGTCCCGGAGGGACAGTATGACGGTAGACCGGTCTTTCAAGGCCGGGTGGAGGTGTTCCTGCTCTAATTGAGCGCCTATGAGGGGCACCCCCCTGTAGGTCAATGCCGAGACCGAGCTCTTAAGTCACCAGCATTGCAGGCTGCTGAACACAAACAAGGACTTACACGCGTCATTGTGCCTTCGTAGGCATGATGGTTGGTGTCCCGGTCGTTTGTTCTCCCGGTTGCATCGCTCCAAAACCCGCCGGCATCCGGCCGGCACGGCGCATCGCCTCTTCCGGCTTGACGCAAATGCCCGGCTGAACTAACATGGTGTCTGGCCCGTTCACGGTCGCCCGTTCACGGTCGCCCGTTTTCGGGACGGTTTCCGGTAAGGTTCGGAGCAATGGGCCGCAAGGTCTTCAAACTCGCTGAAACGGACACAGCCGTTGGAGAAACTGCCATGTGGCTATCCGGTCCTGCAATTATGCGGTTTGCCTGCGTCGTCATGACGGCCTGGATCATCTCCGCGGAATGCCCGGCGCAAGCGCCGTACGCCCCGCCGTCGGCACCTCAAGCTCCCGTCGTCCCACCGGCCGCACCGGTTCAACCACCGCAGGCACCGGGCGTTCCCGTTCAGCCTCAGCCGGTCCCCCGGCAGTCCGACAGTCCTCTGGAATATGCGTTTCGTCCCGATCTGACCAATCCCGAGTTCGGCCAATGCCTCAACCTGGAAAGACAATGGCAGGCCCTGTGGCAACGGTACTATCAACTCTACTCGCAAGTCAGGATGATGAATCCCGCGGATCCGCAGTATGCGCAGACGACGTACTATGCGACCATGGTCAAGTCCCAATTGGACACTGCATGGAATGAATTCAGCGGTAAATGCGTGTATTTTCCCAAGCGTTGATCCGAAAACCGGCCCCAAGGTGCAGAAATCCGTTCAATGACATTACCCCGACCCACGTTAAACGGCACGCTTCCCACCGAAACGCGCATTGCCGAAGGAGAAGTCGGCTCCTCAAGCCCCACCACCTCCAGATTGGTCCGTTCCGTACTGGTTTTTGCAGTGGCCGGCGCAGCACTCTACGGGACGGCAACGTTGGCCGCGGATTACCGGACCATCCTCTCTGCGTTGTCCGGATTCCCTATCCCCAACCTGGTCCTCGTAATGGCCTTGGTCATCTTCGGATGGCTCCTGAGAGGATGGAGGTTCTCCTATTACCTCGGGAAATCCGGTGAAGACATTCCCTTGGGATACGCGCTTTCGGCTTTTCTCGCCGGTTTCGCACTCACCGGCACCCCCGGAAAGGTGGGGGAAGCGGTCAAGGGAGTGTTTCTCAAACAGGATTACGGAGTTCCCGTCACCAAGGTGGTGGGCATTCTCGTGGTGGAACGGTTGATGGATCTGTGGGGGGTGCTCCTCCTCGGGTCATTCTCTCTACTGCTCTTCAAAGGTTGGGAAGGACTGTTTCTCTTGTGCGCCGGCGTGGTCATCGCCGGGGGGATATTCCTCTGCATGGAGAGGCTCTACAGGCCGGTATTGGAAAGACTTTCCGGAATATCGTTCCTCTCGTGGCCGTGCGCCAAGGTGCTGGAAACGCTCCTTGCGGGCAAGCACCTCATGACGCCGAGGGTTTTCTTTGCCGGTCTTGTCGTATCCACGATTGCCTGGGGCATGGAGTCGGTCTCCTTGTATGTCCTCATGCAGGGATTCGGACTGCCCGGCACCGTTCTCCAGGCGAACTTCGTCTACTGCTTTTCGACCATTGTCGGCGCATTGTCCATGCTTCCCGGAGGGATCGGAAGCACTGAAGCGGGAATGATAGGACTGCTGACCTTCTTGGGGATCGGCTATGCTGCGGGACTCCCTGCGGTCATACTCATACGTCTCTGCACTCTGTGGGCGG
Organism: Pseudomonadota bacterium; assembly: GCA_043806215.1. GTDB lineage: Bacteria > Desulfobacterota > Desulfomonilia > Desulfomonilales > Desulfomonilaceae > JAVHLK01. The sequence continues at coordinate 20,294 of JAZDHD010000022.1, forward strand.
CCGTGTTCGTGGGGATAGGATTTATGATCGGCATGACGGCCATTTCCGGAAAATCCCGGGGGCTTGCAGGAGAAACCGGCCGCGCGTTGAACGAAAGGAAGTCCTGATGTTCACCATGGTGAACCGACCACGCACAAAAAGAACTCCTCCCATTGACATTCCTTGACGCTAGTGCCCGAAACTTGGTAAACATGTACCCCGAGTCCGCCTGTACCACCTTGGTAAGGACGACCTCTATTCAGAACAGCAAGACAAACGCGTTACTCCCAATTCGGGGCGAATGCCGGGTCGTGCGGATCTGCGGACCTTGCCGGCCCCAAGCGGTAGTACGTTGCTGAAAAAACATAACTTCAAGGAGCTGCCCCCATGAGTGACGAGTACGACGTAGAACTCACCGAAGAACATATAATGCTGCGTGACATGGTCCGGAAGTTCGCGGAAAAAGAGATCATGCCCGTAGTGGACAAGGATGAAGCCGACCATCGCTTCCAGCGTGAACTGGTCGAGCAGATGGCCGAACTCGGCCTGTTCGGGTGCCCTGTTCCGGAACAGTACGGCGGTAACGAGATGGGATACCTCGCCCATGCCATCGTCACGGAAGAGATCGGCAGGGCCTCGGGTTCTCTCCGGGTCGCGTTCAACATGCAGACCATGGGCACTGCCATGTCCCTACTCAAATGGGGAAGCGAAGATCTAAAGAAGAAGTACATCCCCGAGCTGATGTCGGCAAAGATACTTGGTTGTTTCGGAATAACCGAACCCGACGCCGGCTCGGATACTGCGGCCATGGCGACAACGGCCGTCAAGGATGGGAACGAATACGTCATCAACGGCCGTAAGATGTGGATCACCTGGTGCCCGGTTGCGGACATGTCGGTGGTTTTTGCCATGACGGACAAGAAGTCCAAGCATAGAGGCATGAGCGTTTTCGTGATGGACATGGACTCTCCCGGGGTCTCGACGGTGGCAATCAAGGAGAAGCTCGGTCTGTGGGCCTGCCCGACCGGTGAGATGATCATGGAGGACGTTCGGGTGCCTGCCGCAAATCTTCTTGGTGAAGAAGGGAAGGGGTTCGGCTACCTGATGAAGGAATTGATCAGCACCAGGCTCTCAGCTGCAGCCGGGGCCGTGGGGACCTGTCAGGCCGCGTTGGACGAATCCATCAAGTATGCCTTGGAAAGAAACCAGTTTGGCCGGCCCATTGCCGAGTTCCAGATGGTTCAGGAGGTCATCGCCCGAATGGTCGCCGAGACCGAAGCTGCCAGAGCCCTGGTGTGGCGGTGCGCCATTCAAAAAGACCGCGGTCTTGTCAACAACATGCGTGAAACGGTCCTGGCAAAGTACTATGCCTGCCGGGCCGCGGACGAAGTGCCCAACCTGGCCCTCGAGGTTCTCAGCGCATACGGGTATTCCAACGAGTATCCCATTGCCCGCATCCTGCGCGACGGCAAAGTGTACAAGATCCTGGAAGGTGCGACCAACATCATGAAGATGATTCTCGCTACCGACGCGCTGGGCCTGAAGAAGGCCAACCGATAGACGCCTGCCGGCCCAAGCTCCCGGCGGGGTGGACAAGAAGAGGAGGATTGACGGGGGCCTCCGGATAATCCGGACGCTTACCGTCAATCCTCTCCTGTTTATGGAGCCCGGGACACCTCCACAGGCGCTGACTTTTGTGTCCTTGGTAAGGATGACACCTATCCTGAAGGACGTTTCCTCTTGTTCCCCCTTTGAAAAAGGGGGCTAGGGGGATTTATGAATCAGAAAAATCCCCCCTAACTCCCCTTTACTAAAGGGGGGGGAATGCGAGGACTCCGACAATTCCAGGTTAAGTTGGCGCTTATGGGGGCACCGCCCCCTGTGGATGCCCGGGGTAATTTGATTTCATGCTGTGGAATACTACGAAAGAATGCAATGGGTTGTGACTTCAAGATAGTTCACCAGGATGCGGGAAGCTCTGCGCGGGTGGGACTTATGTCGACCTCCCACGGCGAGATTCCCACGCCCGCCTTTATGCCCGTAGGCACCAAGGGTACGGTGAAGGCCGTTTCGCCGGATGAGGTATGGGACATGGGATACAGGATGATCCTTGCCAATGCATACCACCTGTATCTGAGACCCGGCAGTGAGTTGGTGGAACGTCATGGGGGGCTCCACCGGTTTATGAATTGGCCCGGCGGGATCCTTACGGACAGCGGCGGTTTCCAGGTCTTCAGTCTGGCACGTCTGAGGAAGGTTACCGAGGAAGGGGTAATCTTCCAGTCTCACATTGACGGGTCGAGTCACCTGTTCACCCCGGAACTGAGCGTTCAGGTGCAGGAATCACTCGGATCGGACATCATCATGTGTCTCGATGACGTGAAGGGCTACCCCGTCGAAAAGGCGGCGGCGCGTGAGGCGGTTGAAAGGACGACCAGATGGGCCGAGAGATGCCTCAAATCCAAAAAAAGAGTTGACCCTGCCTTGTTCGGCATAGTACAAGGCTCGATGTTTTCGGACTTGAGGGAACTGAGTGCCGGGAGTTTAACGGATCTGAATCTCGACGGATATGCCGTCGGCGGCCTCAGTGTGGGTGAGCCTCGAGAGATCATGGTGGAGATGTTGGATGCCGTTCTGCCCTTGTTACCCGAAAGATCGCCCCGCTATCTGATGGGCGTAGGAAGGCCGGCGGACATTCTGGATGGAGTCTTACGTGGGGTGGATCTGTTCGATTGCGTACTGCCCACCCGTAACGCCCGAAACGGCATGCTCTTCACGTCCGGAGGGGAGAAGAACGTAAGGAATGCCCGCTACCGCGACGATCCGGAACCACCGGATCCGGCGTGTGCATGTCCGCTCTGCAGCAACTATTCTATGGCTTATCTGAGGCACCTGTTCCAGGAAAAGGAGATTTACGGCCTGAGGCTCGCGACAATTCACAATCTCAGCTTCTACTGTCGTATGATGGAGAGCATTCGGCAAGCCGTGTCGCTGAACCGAATGGACTCTTTTGTCGCGGAGTTTTCAGCCGGAATGGAGGAATGTAATGATTGACGTGGCTTACGCCATGGGAGCTCCCGGAGGCCAAGGGGGCGACGCCAATGCGCTCATGGGCTTTCTGCCCATGATTCTGATTTTTGCAGTCTTCTATCTGTTATTGATACGTCCCCAACAGAAGAAGGCCAAGGACCACAAGGTCATGTTGGAGAACCTCAAGAAGGGGGATACTATTATAACTCAGGGCGGCATCCACGGAAGGATTACCGCGGTAGCCGACCAGGTGCTTACCGTGGAGATCGCTCCCAAAGTGCAGGTAAAGGTGTCCCGCGGCCAAGTGGCCGGAATTGGCGGCAGTCCTTCCTCGATTGAACCCACGTGAGGAGTGACGACAGATGATTCAGAACATTCAATTGCGTATCGCCATCATCGCTGCGGTACTGGTTATCGCCGTGTTTTTGATCTACCCTTCCCTTGGCCCGGTACCGTCGTGGTGGCAGAGATACCTCCCGGACAACCCCATCCGCCTCGGCTTGGACCTTCAGGGAGGACTCCACCTGATACTGGAAGTCGAGTCGAAAAAGGCTGTTGAAGCAGTCGTGGATCAGACGATGGGGGAAGCCTCGTCCGCCATGAAGGACGAGAAGATCCGCTACAGCGACATTCTGAGAACCTCATACGACGCGTTCACGGTTCAACTCAAGGAAGCAGGCCAAGAGGGCTTGTTTGACTCCAAGGTCATAGAGAAACTCACTAATTTCAGAAAGACAGGCGCTACACCGTCGGGTAGCGGAGTAGAGATTACCCTGAAATTGGACCCGAAGGCCATTGAGGAAATCGAACAGAGAGCCGTCAGGCAAGCCGTTGATACAATCCGTAACCGCGTAGACCAATTTGGCGTGGCCGAGCCCGACGTTGTCATTCACGGGAGAGACCGGATCATTGTGCAACTGCCCGGGCTCAAGGAAGACGTCAACAGGGCGATAGACATAATCAAGAAACAGGCTCGTCTCGAGTTCAAGTTGATCGACGAGAAAGGTGATCTCGACAAGGCACTCAGGGGCGACGTTCCAGCGGGCGACGAAGTGCTCTACCAGATTTCACGGTCTTCCGGGTCTTCCGGATCGACATCGTCCGGGCGGACCCCGTACTTAGTGAAAAAGCAGATCCTCCTTACCGGCGACGCTCTCACCGACGCGCGTCCCCGCCCGGATCAGTTCGGCCGGATGTATATCGCGATGGATTTTAACAGTACCGGTGCCGATATCTTCGAGCGGATAACGGGAGCGCATGTTGGAGAGCGCCTAGCGATAGTGCTGGACAACAGAGTCTATTCAGCTCCGGTAATTAAGGACCGCATAGCAGGGGGACACGCGATTATCGAGGGGAACTTCACCAACGAGGAGGCCAGCGATTTGGCTCTGGTGCTGAGAGCCGGCTCCCTTCCTGCGCCTGTGAAGATACTCGAGAACCGGATGGTCGGACCTTCCTTGGGAGCCGATTCCGTCAGGCTGGGACGAAACGCCGTCGTACTCGGTCTGGCGCTCGTCATAATCTGCATGGCGATCTACTACCGCCTGTCGGGATTGGTGGCGGACATTGCGCTGGTGATGAACCTTTTGCTGATCTTTGCAATCATGGTCTCACCGGGGTTGAGGGCAACGCTGACCCTCCCCGGCCTGGCAGGGATGGCTCTGACCATGGGCATGGCCATCGATGCGAATATTCTCATATTTGAGAGGATCCGGGAAGAACTCCGCCTCGGAAAATCTGCGCGGGCGGCCCTGGAAAACGGTTATTCCAAAGCCTTTTCGACCATTTTTGACAGCAATCTGACCACCATCTTGGCATCTCTTCCCCTCATCCAGTTCGGAACCGGGCCTATCAAAGGTTTTGCAGTCACATTGTGTCTCGGTCTCATTGTGTCCATGTTCACCGCCCTCTTCGTGACCAGGACAGTCTTCGACTATGCGTTTCAGGTTACGCGTTTCAAGAGACTGAGCATTTAACGAGGCACCGCATTCTTAGCAGCTTTATAAGGAAAGAGACGTGGAACTCATACCGCCAAACACTAAGATAGACTTTATGGGAAACCGGCGTTACGCATATATTTTTTCCGGTCTTCTGATTCTCATTTCCATCGCGTCGATCCCGGTAATGGGAAAAGTGCAGCTGGGCATAGACTTCACAGGCGGAGTCATGGTCCAGGCGCTGTTCAAAAAAGAGGCGGCGGTGGAAGATGTCCGCAAGTGCCTCACCCCTTTGTCGGGAAACCTCGTTATTCAGAAGCTGAGCGGCGGAGAGGGCGGCGAAGAGTACATCCTCCGCATGGAAGTACCCGAAGAAGGTTCCGGGAATTTCGGGCATAAGGTGGAGCAGGCTCTCGCGGGAAAATTCGGTAAGGACAACGTCGAGATCCGCGGCCTGGAAATGGTCGGTCCAAAAGTGGGACACGACCTTCGGCAGGCCGCAATCTGGGCCACCGTAGTGGCACTAACACTGCTGCTGGTATACATGGCCTTCCGTTTCACCTTCAGTATGGGGCTGGGGGCTGTTATCTGCCTCGTTCACGATCTGATCATCGTGTACGGCTTCTTCGTATGGACCGGCAAGGAGTTCAACCTTACCATCCTCGCCGCAATGCTCACTGTTGTGGGTTACGACGTCAACGACACGATTGTGTTGTGCGATAGGATAAGGGACAATCTGAAGTCCATGAGAAAGAAGCCTCTCGAAGAAATCCTCAACGCGTCCATCAATCAGACCTTGTCGAGAACCATTCTGACCTCGGCTTTCACGCTTCTTGTGGTGATCGCTCTTCTGATTTTCGGCACCACGGTGCTCAGGGACTTCGCGTGGGCTTTGATGATCGGCATGATCTTCGGAACGTATTCATCCATCTTTGTCGCATCACCGCTGGTCCTGGCCCTGGATAGGTTCTTGCCGGTGAAGCGAGGTTAGTGGGCGGGGACAAACAAGTGGAACCGGACGCTCGATGCCGGTGATCCGGTTCGGATTCGTCCCGGACGATTCGACTTTTGTCCGTTCCAAGTGTATGATTGCTTATGGCTAACCTTATCGGGCATGAACGAGTTATGGAAGTCCTGGAACGAGCCGTGCGCGAAGGCCGGCCGGCCCATGCGTACCTCTTCACCGGCAGAGAAGGAATTGGAAAAAAGCGGGCTGCAATCGACTTTGCTTGTCGACTCATGTGTCCCGGTCCGGAAGCGGATCGGGACGCCACATGCCCGGTTTGCAGACGGATTGTCGCCCGAAATCATCCTGATGTTGCCGTTGAAACGCCGGAGAGGGGAATCATCCGTATAGACCGAATCCGAATTCTGCAGGGCTACTTCCGTTATGCGCCGATCGAAGGTGAATTCAAAATCACCGTCATAGATGATGCGCATACGATGAACGCTGCTGCGCAGAATGCACTCCTGAAGACGCTGGAAGAACCTCCCGCCGGCCGTATCCTCATACTGGTGACCTCAAAGCCATTTCTTCTCCTTCCCACCGTGAGGTCCCGGGTCCGCCGGATACGCTTTGCCCCATTGTCCGTCGATGAAGTGGCGGGCATCCTGGAGCGTGATAGAGGCGTACCGGCCCAGCGGGCCGAAATGCTGGCATCCATGTCGGGGGGAAGTGTGGCACGGGCGCTCGAAATGGATGATTCGGGGTTTCTCGACCTTCGAGACAACATGCTCACAGTGCTCAAAGATCCCGGAGCACTCGGCATCGCGGGTATCGTCGAGATGTCGTCGGGTCTGTCTTCGGACAAGAAACGCGCTGCAGACGCCATAGACATAGCGGTGACTTGGATTCGGGATCAGTTGACGACACTGGTGGGAGGCGATGCATGGCCTTATCCGCGGGGGGATTCTCCCGGAGAAGACTCGTCCGCGCCGTGCCGTTTCACGGCAAGGGAGCTTCTCTCGGTTTATGATGAACTGCTCCGGGCCTCGGCGTTGATCGAGGCGGACATAAACGCGAATCGGAACCTGATCACCGACGTAATGCTGCTGAAAATGGCACGAGTATTGGCAGGCCCAACCTTTGGAATCACCGGGGGCAATGGGTGAAGGATCAGACATGGGTAACGATGGGTCTGCGAAAGAACGCTCTTACCTGCCGAGATCATGGGGGCACGTTTCTCGTCATGCGGGACATGGCGTCGGCGGGGATGAGTACGATTCTTCCGGAGATAGTCCTGAACCAAATGAGAATGGTATGAATAAGCCACAAAGTTGTATCCAAGACTCCGACGAAAGAATAGCAGGTTGCGACGATTCCGAGGTTGACGGGATTGCCTGCGAAAACGACGAAGAGTTTGATTCCGAGGATTGCGGTTTCATCGAACCGCCTTTTCCCATAGACGACGCCGAGGATGCGTATGACGAATTCGATCCTCCTGAATCGACTCGTGCGCAGGCGATATATACCGTGAAAGTCGCCGGCATACGATTCGGGTATGCATGCAAGATCTATCATTTCGACGCAGGCGATCTGGACCTCGTCGCCGGCGACAAGGTAATAGTCAAGACCGAGAAGGGAATCGGTCTTGGCCAGGTTGCCGTGGCTCCCTTTGAAAGGGTGGTCGATGCGGTTCAGCTCGAGGCCCTTCGTAAGGTAATCCGGAGGGCGGGCAGCGTAGATTTCGAGCAGAGTGCCAAGTGCTCCCATCGCGAAACTGAAGCGTTCGCCCACTGCGAGGAAAGGATTGAGTTCCTGGGGCTCCCCATGAAACTCGTGGAGGTTGAGTGCTTTTTTGACGGCAGCAAGTACGTTTTCTACTTTACAGCCGAGGGACGGATTGACTTCCGCGAGTTGGTGAAGCAGTTGGTTGCCCGATTCCCGGTTAGAATCGAGATGCGCCAGATAGGCGTCCGTCACGAGGCTAAAATGACCGGCGGTCTCGCCTGTTGCGGGCAGGAGTTGTGCTGTTCAAGATTCCTAACCGATTTCAGGCCGGTATCCGTCAAAATGGCCAAGAACCAGAACCTTTCTCTTAACCCAACCAAAATATCGGGAGTTTGCGGCCGCCTGATGTGCTGCCTGGCCTACGAGCACGACACGTACGAGGAATTCAAGAAGGGGCTCCCGAAGGTGGGAAAGGCCGTTCGGACCCCAAAGGGCTCCGGCGTGGTGGTCAAACACAATCCGTTGAACGAGACCGTTTGCATACGTCTCGAAGATGAGACGCTGGTCCAATTGACGAAAGACGAGATACTCGTAGAGAATGAGCCCCTCGGGCAAAAGAGGGCGGAAAGAGATAAGGGTACTGCGAAACGCAACAAGGCGGTTCAAGGCAGGGTCACAAAGGATTCATCCCCCGCGAAGGATTCCTGATGTGGCAATCGCCGGAAAGAGAGCCGACCCTTCCGGTGCACTATGGAATAAATGCGGGGACATACTGTGTGAAACGCTCGTCGTCCGGCCGTGGGGAAGTGCCCGGATGCGACGGAGACCGCCGAATTTGGGACGGAATTTCCGGCAATTGCTCTGCATAGTTGCCCCGGAAGCAATCCGTAACCCCTGATTTCCTTATCCCCATCGGGTCCCAGGAGGTGATACGGTGCCGACTTGCCGGGAAATATGTGCAGCGATAGTTCTTGCAGTCACACTGCTCATGCCTGCTCCGGGCCGGAGTGGACAGGTCTTCGACCGAGTCATGAAGAGCGGTGAGGTGCGGTTGGGCATACCGTACAACGTGATTCCCCAGGGCTTCTTAAAGCCTTCCGGAGAATGGGTCGGGTTTGAAGTCGATTTTGCGGTGGAACTGGCCAAACATTTGGACCTGAAACTGCACCAGGTCAAGGTGACGGAACAGACGTGGGGCCCCATGCTCACCCGAGGGCAAATCGACGCCGCGCTGTGCAGAATCAGGCACACGAGGTCAAGGGAAAGCGAATTCGATTTCTCGGTTCCCTATTTCTTTGACGCGAAACAAATCCTCGTGCGCAAGGGTGCATTCAAGAACGTTCAATCACTCAAGGGGCACAAGATAGCGGCACTCCAGGGCTCATCGTCCGAGAAGGCCGCCATGCGCCTCCTGCGTGAAGCCGGTGATGAAGAAGCTGAGAAGAATGTGGTGTCGTTCCCCGACAGACCCGCTTGTTTCCTGGCCTTGGGTAAGGACGAAGTGTCGGGGTGGATCGACTCGGGGATGATACTCCTCGAATACGCTTCACAGAGTCCGGGCCGATTGGAGCTGCTCGACACGGCCGGAGTGGTGGAAGCCGTGGCTGCGGCCTTTGCGCAGAACGATTCAGCGTGGCGGGACATGATCAACTTCGCCGTTCAGGACATGGCAACGGATGGGACGCTGGCCAAGCTCTGCGATAAATGGTTCGGCCCCGACACGCAGTATCCTTTCCCCATGAAGAGGTCCATCGAGATCTGGCCGGAATAGTCTTTGATTTCAACCAAAATGCACGGATTACACTACGCGGGAAGAAGAGTTCTTAGATGAAGCGAGTCATCCTCGGGACGGCAGGACATATCGATCACGGCAAAACGGAACTCGTCCGAGCATTGACGGGAATCGACACGGATCGCCTCAAGGAGGAGAAGAAGCGCGGCATCAGTATAGAGCTCGGCTTCGCCTTCCTCGATGTCGCGGACGGCATCCGCATGGGAATTGTGGATGTTCCGGGTCATGAGAAATTCGTCCGCCAAATGGTTGCCGGTTCCGGAGGGGTGGATCTCGCCGCGCTGGTAATAGCCCTGGACGAGGGGGTTATGCCGCAGACATCCGAGCATTTGGACATCCTTTCCTTGCTGGGTATTCAAAAGGGATTGGTGATACTTACCAAGTCGGATCTTGTGGATGAAGAGCTCGCTCTGCTTGCGGAAGAAGATGCCTTGGACGTGGTAAAGGGAACGTTTCTCGAAGGGGCCCCCATGCTGAGGGTATCCTCGAAAACAGGGGAAGGCATCGACAAACTGAGGGAGGCACTGGCCCTATTGGCCGCCCAAGTTGCACAACGGCCCGAGCACGGATTGCTTCGTCTGCCCGTCGACCGCGTGTTCACTCTCAAAGGCCACGGAACGGTGGTCACCGGGACGCTCATCTCCGGTCACATATCGCTGGGTGACGAAGTCGAGGTCCTTCCCGGAGGGATGCGTTCTTCTGTCAGGTCCATCGAGTCGCATAACCGGCAGGAAGAAAAAGCTTTCCCGGGGGAACGGGTGGCCGTCAACCTGCGCGGGGTGGACCAAACGACCATACGGCGTGGCGAAGTTCTGGCTCATCCGGGGCAACTGCAACCATCGTACATTATCGACGTGCGGCTGCGCGCCTTGGCCCGTTCGCCGCTGCCCCTGAGGAACCGGATGAAGGTGCGGCTGCATCATTTCACCTCCGAGACGGAAGCCCGGGTGATCTTTCCCGACAGGGACTTGCTGGAACCCGGCAAGGAAGAGTTGGCGCAGCTGAGGACATCCACTCCCCTCGTTCCGTCGAGCGGCGACCGGTTCGTGATCCGGGCCCTGTCGCCCTCGATCACGCTGGGAGGAGGCGTAGTCGTCAACCCGAGAGGCGTGAAGCTGAGAGCCCGAAGTGCGAAGGCCTTCCTGGAAACGGATCGTGAGGACGATGCCGGCATCGTCTCGTCGTTGGTCCGGAGCGGAGGCCCCGACGGAATGACGCGGAAGGAGCTCCTGGGACTGTCCGGATTGTCCGCCAAACGGCTGGACAAGGTGCTCGATGCCTTGAAGACTTCCCGTGAGGTCGTACGCTTCGATCCAACGGAAGACCGGATGGTGCACAAGGACTTCTTCCAATTGGTCGGTACCAGGATAGTGGAGCGGCTCAAGGCTTTCCACGCGGAAAACCCGCTCAAGCAAGGCATGTCGAAGCAGGAGATTCGATCCACGGTCCCGGGCGGCGATAAGCTCTTCAAGAAGGTCTTGGAAACGTTGAGCGGAAGCGACGATATTGTGGTGGAAGGAGACCTGGTCCGAGCCGCGTCTCATAAGGTGCAGCTGAGAGACGAAGAAAAGGGCTTGAAGGACCAATTGTTACGGCTCATCGTTTCAGGCGGCAAGGCTCCGCCACTTCTCAAGGAGATGCCGGAAAAGACGGGAAGCGACATCAAGCAGATACGCAGTCTCCTGACCATCCTCGAGAGGGAGGGCAAGGTGGTCCGGGTCAAGGAAGACATGTACTTTTCCGCGGGATTTATAGCCGGGATCAAGACAAAAATGGTAGAATTCATCGACAAGGAAGGCGGATTGACTCCTTCCAGGTTCAGCGAGATTACCGAGTCGTCGCGGAAATACAATATACCGCTTCTGGAGTATTTCGACCGAGAGCGCTTCACGATGAGGGTCGGCGATCACCGCGTACTGAGGGGCTCCGGAAGTTCCGGTGCGGGCGGAAGTGTTGAGTAGAACTTGGCAAATTGGTCTATACGTTTCTCGCAGGCGGATCTCTGTTCGGCAAAGCGCCTGGCCGTATCGGGACTCTTCTCCTCGACATGTTGCACGAGAGCCCAAGCCTGATGGTCCATGCACGCATAGGCTTTGTCCAGTAGGCCGATAAGTTTCTTGTCCACTTCGGAGATGGGACTCTCGGCCACTGCCTTGAGCTTTGCGCGGATAATTCTGACACGCTTTTGAACGCTCTTGGCTATTTCCTCCGCGGTGTTCTTCTGAATGATATCGGCAACGAAACCGTCCGCGGTTGCACCAAGGAGCAGGTGCGAATCACTGAGATACGCCGTCGCCGCTTCCCCGAAAGCGTTCAGGTAGAGATCTTCATCCGACGCGAATCCCATTGCGGGACCCATGACGGAAAAGGCGACCAAGAGAAACAAGATCTTTTTCATAAGCAACACGTTCCGGAATGGTCTTGCGGGATGATTGTCCCTGCCTTGCCGTTTGCCGCAGGCTCCGGCAGGAGGGAAATCCTTAGCTCTAGACTAGCTGCAACCCCGCGTGGATCCGTTCGGACGGAATTCCCGGCAGATTGCGCAAACGGCAAGACTCATAACACGACAATCGAAAGGAGACAACCCTTTTCATGAGAATCCTTCTTCATTCATGCTGCGCACCCTGTCTCGTGGTGCCGCTCGGCGACCTGAGACGGGAAGGACATGATGTAACGGCCTTCTTTTTCAATCCGAATATTCATCCTTACACCGAATACCTTCGCAGACTCGACGCGTTCAACGTGTACACCCGGGACAACGACGTGCAGGTCCTCAACGAAAAGGAGCAGGAAGGACTGGAGGATTGGCTCAGGCAGGTCGTGTTCCGGGAGTCTCAACGATGCGGTATCTGCTTCAGCTTCAGAATCGAGAAGACCGCGCGGTTGGCCGAGGCCAAGGGATTTGACGCCTTCTCTACGACGCTTCTTTACAGTAGGTTTCAGAAGCACGATCTGCTCAAGACCATCTGTGAGGCAACCGCGGAAAAATACGGTATTCCGTTCATCTACAAGGACTGGCGTACCGGCTGGAAGGAAGGAGTCAAGTCGTACCGCACGCTCGGACTCTACCGGCAGAAGTACTGCGGGTGCATTTACAGCGAGAAGGAACGGGCCGTGAAGATCCTGTGACGGGCGCAGGCAGTGGGACCGGCATCCTGCCGGTCGTCCTCGGGCTGCTGCGATCCTCGCCCGGCAGGGACGCCGGGTCGCTACTGAAGCTCGCCTCTTCGGTAGCGCCGGCCTCCGTGCCGGTATCTTTTTCTCGTTTCCAGGCTCTGCCTGGAAACGCCTGTCCGCCGGGCTCTGCCCGGCCTCAGTGGGACCGGCATCCTGCCGGTCATCTTCGGGCTGTCGCGATCCCTCGCCCGGCAGGGACGCCGGGACGCTACTGAAGCCCCGACGCCGGGACGCTACTGAAGCCCGCCTCTTTGGTAGCGCCGGCCTCCGTGCCGGTATCTTTCTTCTCGTTCCCGGCCTCCGCCCGGCGACGACGGCAATCAGGGACATGATCCGATTTTGCAGTTGGGTCATGCGACCTCGCAAAATTCGGAATCGTGTCCCCGATTGCAAGGAAGGCACCCTCTTCAGTGGGACCGGCATCCTGCCGGTCATTCTCCGTGGCCCGGCCTCCGCCCCAAGAGTCTTTCCAGCCACTCCCTCACTCTTGCGACGGCACGGTTGTCGATTCCCGTGGCGAGCCCCATTGCCGTCAACACGTCCACCACGCGCCCCGTGGCCACATTGCCGGCCGCGTTGAGGATGAACGGGCACCCGCCCAAGCCTCCCACCGAGGCATCGAATTTCCGGACGCCCATCTGCAGGGCCGTGATCATGTTTTCCACGGCCCGTCCCCGGGTATCGTGCAGATGGAGAGCGATGCGTTCGACCGCGACGATTCCGTCCAGTGCGTCGATCATCCTCCTCATAGCGTCGGGATCGCCCATGCCGGTGGTATCGGCCAACCCAATCTCGGTGGGATGGCGTTCCTCGAACCCTGCAATAATGTCCCGGACCCTCTCGACCGGCACTGTGCCCTCGTAGAAGCAACCAAAAGCGCACATGACGCCCGCGGTTACCCCCATACCCGCACCGAGGGCCTCGTCGATCATGGCGATTGCGTCCGACACGGCCCTTGCAACCGGAACCCCGGAATTCCTCGCGCTGTGAGTCTCCGACGCGGAAACAAAGATCTCGACATGGGGTATGCCGGCTTTCACGGCTTCTTCGAGACCCCGCTTGTTGAGCACGAGCACGCTGTACCTGGTCCCGGGCTTCCTCGAGAGCATCCGCCACACAAGGTCGGTACCTGCCATCTGGGGCACACGCCGTGGGTTGACAAATGAACCGATTTGAATCCTTGGAATGCCGGCTGCGGTCAGACCGTCAATGAGCCGGGCCCGTACCGCCGGATCCAGGACCGTCGGCTCGTTCTGCAACCCGTCCCTGGGACCGACATCCTGAAGGATCACCTCGGGTGTGTTGTCGGAATTCTCCAATTGGTTTGCCTCTCGATGACGGAAGCGGCGAAATACGTACGGGCGCCGCCTTTTTTCCGCGGTAGCGTCCAGCGGGGCGGCCGGTGCTGCCAAGACAGGACCGGCCTCTGTAGGGGCACCCACCTGTGGGTGCCGCCATTTGTCGTTTGTCCGGACGGGCTCAAAGTCGCTCCTGACGTCCCGAAGGGACACGTCCCGCGTCTCGCGGGATTAGCCGGGCCTTTCAAGGCCCGGAGTCTCCATGTCTATCCTGCGCCGTCCCTTCGGGACGGAAATCCGGTTTGGATACTCCCATTCTTTCCGGGGGATGAATCCTCCGGCTAAATTCGTATGTGCCTTCGGCACATGAGCGGCATAGCTGCGACACGAAAATATGTGACCGAACTTACGAAATGCCGCACCAAGCCTCTCAAGATTCGAACAAGAACGCCCTGCACCCAATACTTCCCCATACTACCCCGGTTCCGGCCGTCTGAACAGCTGCCGACGGTAGAATGTTGCCTTCCCGGTATGTTACGGTTGGCCGAACGCTTCGTTAAATCACCATCAGCACATTTGAGGGAACTTGACAGGCACCTCGGGACTCTATATAAAAAGTTCCATGAACACGGACATTCTCATCCGAGGATTTCCGTTTTGTTTTTTTGGAGGAAGCTATGGAAATTGTCGCTGATTATCCCGGTCCGGAAGAATGTTGTGCGAGGATATTCGAAATGAGCGGCCACAGGATGGATCCGGAGACCGCTCACGACTTGTGGGAAAAAATCTTGCAGCACAAGTGGGTACTGTCTGAACGGCTCGGTCGGGATGTCGGTATTAAGGTCTCTTGTGTCGATTACATCGAGAACGTCGAGTCCATCCGTCACGAGCTTCAGGAAGCGGAGACCGTGAAGCTTCTCAAAGAATTGGGAGCCACAATGGTGGACCGCTCCATCTGGGAGACCATCTCCGATTCCCAGCCTCCCAAACAGATCGTGAACAAGAGGATCATCCTGCCGTTCACCGAGGTGGAATTGGCACAAAAGCACGGAGTGGTGCCTCCGCGGACGATCATCTTCTTCGGTCCTCCCGGAACCGGCAAGACGCACTTTGTCAAAGCCATCGCGGGCATTCTCCAGTGGTGGTACATCGAGGTAAGTCCCAGCACGCTGTTGGCCGATGGAGAGGAGCGCCTGGGGGCCAACCTCAAGCGGCTCATGGAAAAGGCCGGGGGTTTGGACGAAGCGGTGATTTTTATCGATGAGTTCGAGGAAATTGCGGAAAGCCGGGACAACGCATCGCGAATGGAAAAATCCGTGACCAACGAATTCCTCAAACAGGTTCCCCTGCTGAAGCGAAGACCCGGCAAGACCCTTCTCGTCTGCGCGACCAACTACATAGACCAGCTGGACGCCGCACTCCTCAGGCCCGGCCGGTTCGATTGCATCATCCCGGTGGGCGGCCTGGACGATGAGGGCCGCAAGACGATCTTCCTGCACTATCTGTCCAAGACCAACCAGGGGGACGTGGACGTGGACAGGATCGTCTCACTGATCCCGCACTTCACACCCGCGGACATCGAGTACATGTTCCAGAAGGTCACTCAGGCCGCTTTTGAAAGAGAACTCAACCACGGTGAGGATTTCCGGCTCACCACGGACATCTTCCTGGATTTCATTCCCAAGATCCGTCCCACGCTGACCGATGAAATCATCCGGGGATTCGAACAGGATTGCGCCCGTTACACCCGGTATTGATGCGCTTTCCGGGGTGAGGGGAGGGCAGGTTTCCCGCGGGGAGGGCTTCCTTCCGTGAACGAGGGACCCTCTCCGTGTTCACGCACGAAGAACCGCGTTAGTTTTCGGTTACCGCCCATGAAAGCGACGAATCCCAAACGCCAAGGCCTGGAGCCACGGAATTTGCTCATACTTCGCGGTGGGCGATTTGCGCGGATACGCGATATGAAAAAAGGCCTTGACACGAGCCGTTGAATTGTCATACGCTTGACTATCGGTCCAAATAAGGCAATCCTCGGCTAAGAAATTCCGCCGAGGTCTAATCGGGGGTGCCGGGAACCACTGACTGATGTGCCGTGCAACAAACAATTTCCCATCAATGTCGAAAAGATCCGTCGGGGGTATGGGCGAACGTACATGAAATGACGGCGAACTAAGCGCGCACCGGAGCAGATTTTCCGAGGGATGGAAAACCCCATGAGCGCACAGAGATCGCAAGAGAAAATAGACGGGTTGACTGAAAATACCAGTAAGATCAAGGGCTTAGTGAAATGGTAAGGGGGCGGAGCCCGTCCTGGGGGTATGGATGTTGCCAAGATTGCGCAAATCCGGATCCACGTCTCCCCGGCGAAGGCCGGGGTCCAGGGCCTTTTGGTAGCGTCCCGGCGTCTCTGCCGGGCGTCTTTAGTAGCACCGGCGTCCCTGCCGGTAGGACTTCGGCAGCACCGGCCTCGTGATGTAGGGGCACCCCCCCGTGGGTGCCCTGGGCGAACATTCCGGGCGTTCACGGTGGAGATCTTAATGTGCCGAAGGCACTTAGGAATTTAGCCGGGG
>JAZDHD010000023.1:0-2931 GCA_043806215.1 Pseudomonadota bacterium
GAGCTTCTCGACACGTTTCTTCAATTCTTCCACCGTAGCGCTCAACTGGAGGAGTGCTGCCACTGTGGCTTCCTCTCCGGATCTGTATGAGGCGATTGCTTCTTCCCTGGTCATGGGAAGTGCTGATATCACAATACCTCAGAATGTCAAGAGAACAGCGCGGAATAGACGCGAAATAACGCGGGTAGCAGCAGCATGAGAAACAGGAATGTGCTTCACTCTTTACAGAAGACAGCCTCTTCCCGACTACCCCCCCTGAACGGATACGTTTTTTCTCGAAATCTTCGATGACCTTACGTTTAAAAAAAGAATCGGGGTCAGGTCTTGCTTTTTAAAAAGAATCGAAGAATCGGGGTCAGGTCTTGTTTGTTGACTTTTCCCGCTCTCGCCGAACGATCCTGCTCACTGTAGAGTAATGGAGTCCCACATGCGCAGCAATCTCCTGCCGTGAATAGCCATGGTGCACATGCGCCTCGGCTATTGACCGGTCTCGTTTCAATCCGGATGGAACTCTCGGCAAGAGACGATCCAGAGTGGGGCGGACGGCAAATCGTTGAACGCGGGGGATCTCGGCAAGGGCCGTCTTCTCCTTCAGATACGGTAAGAGTCTTTCCAGAAAAGGCTCCTCGCCAAGTATTAATGGGTGACCCCATAAGACACGCTCCCCATCCCTTGCCGGCTTACCCGGTCGGCAGCTCCGTGCCTCGGTTCATGATCCCGATATAATCCGCATAGCTGAACAGGCGATTGCGCTTCCGTGCGGTAAGCTCCTTCACGATGCCGAGATACTCCAGGTGTCCGAGCGCCTTATTGACGGTGGCAGGGGTGATGCCGGTCTTCTCGACCAGCCGGCCCGAGGTGGCGATGGGGTGCTCCATCAGCGCCCGGTGGACCTGAAGCGCGGACGCAGCCGCCCGGCCCAGGCCGCTGATCTTGTCACGGTCTTGGTTCGACAGGTCGAGTAGCTGCTGCGAGGTTTCCACCGCCTGGGCGGCGGTGACAATGACCGCCTCGGCGAAGAAGTCGAGCCAGGCTTCCCAATCCCCGGTAAGGCGCACGTCGTTGAGCAGCTCGTAGTAATACTGGCGGTGCGTCTTGAAATAGAGGCTGAGGTAGAGCATCGGCTGTCGGAGCACCTTCTGATCGCACAGCAGCAACGTGATCAGCAAGCGCCCCAGACGACCGTTACCATCCAGGAACGGGTGGATCGTCTCGAACTGCACATGGGCCAACGCCGCTTTGACCAACACTGGGGTCGGCTCAGGCCGGTCGTGCAGAAAGATCTCGAGATTGCTCATGCACTTCATCACCTCTTCGGCAGGAGGTGGTACGAAGGCAGCGTTGCCGGGTCGAGTGCCGCCGATCCAGTTCTGACTGCGCCGGAACTCCCCCGGGGTCTGGTTGCTGCCCCGGCCCTTGGCCAGCAGCACTCGGTGCATCTCTCGGAACAGACGCAACGACAGCGGCAAGCCTTCCTCCAGAAGGCGCAAGCCATGGTCGAGTGCAGCGACATAGTTGCCGACCTCCCGCACGTCATCCAGCGGAACGCCTGGTTCCTGATCCAGCTCGAACAACAGCAGGTCCGAAAGCGACGACTGGGTTCCCTCGATCATGGAGGAGAGCACCGCTTCCTTGCGGACATACGTGTACAGGAACAGCGATGTGTCCGGCAGCAGGGTTGATACACCGTCCAGCCGCCCGAGCGCCAACAGCGCCTGATCGAACTTGCTGAGCAGCTCCGGCGTCCAGTCAATGGGTGGAAGTGGCGGCAGAGGCGCAGGCACGAAGGCCTGGGCCTTCTCACCCACCGTCGAAATGGTCACGTATCTGCCTTGGAGTTCTCGCTTCATGCTGTCTGCCTCGAACCTATAATAAGGTTTCCCTTTATTTTATCTTAGAGGCCCATCCTAAAATAAAAGAACGGGAAGGAAAGATCAAGTGGATTGCCCGAATGACCGGTTCCATTGCCCAACATGTGCGTACGAAGCTGCGATGTTCGCGTCCCTGCGCAGTGAAGAGCCGTGGATCGAGGGTCGGTACCTGCGAGGGGAAATAGGGGGACATAGGAAATAGGGGGACATACACTTGGTTTTTCACTTTTCCGGGACGCAAGACTTTTTCAATCGAACTTTCCGGCTGTCTTCCATGTCCAGGCGGCCTATTGCCCAAGTCATGGAGATCCGGGTCTCAACCTTTGCGCCACAACCCTCATGACCTAACCGCGGCCATTGACCGAACGCTCTGCTGAGTGACACGGTGCCGACGCCCTGAACCCAAGCACCGAGTCATCCGAGTCCTGGGAATTGTGGGGACACCATACTTAATTCTTAACGCGGACAAGGTTCCGTACCATCCTCAAGGCTGTGGCTAGATTGGCTCGCATTGTCGGTTCGGGGGGCCTTGCCGCACCACGCACTTTGGCACCCTCGGCACGAGCCTACCGGCGGATATTTGAGAGACGCCGGAATCTTCCCGAAACTCAGAATCGGATTCACGGGATTGCCGAGATGACGGAGACTTGGTCTCAAGAGCTCCGCTAACTCCTTACTGAATTAAGTATGGTGTCCGCGGAACCCCTCGCAAGGACACGTAGAAAGGCAACAGAGAATATCCACAGATTACACTGATGGACACAGATTGCCGGAATAAAAAAATAGGGCTATGCACATTACTCAACCGAGAGGAGCATCTTATACTATTAATACTTAATAAATACAATATGTCATCACTAAACAATGCTGTCGATTATCATAGAGTTAGGGATTGTCCGTAACTGTTCAATCAGATTGGGATTGTCAGATGGGAGGTTGTATGAGGTACATACGCCTATAAAAAAAATGGTCCAAAGTCTCGCCCATCGGGGTCCGACTTTGAAGATGCGTGCCCGAAAGGAACCCCCTATTCACTCACGGGCAAGTAATTCAACTGGTC
>JAZDHD010000024.1:0-18464 GCA_043806215.1 Pseudomonadota bacterium
CTCCGCAATGCGGATTGCACCATGGCTCGTCTGTTGCGCATCGTCAGATGATGCCGGCGTAACCGATCGAACGCTCCCGGAACTTGTCACCGATTGGGAGATGTTCCTGCAGGCAGCGGAAAGCGGTCCTATGAAGAAACTTCCACAGGCAACGCGGATGGGGCGACCAGCGGGCGACGGATCCTTTGTAACGACCGTTAAGAGGTTGACGGGCCGGGACCTAAGCAAGGGACGACTGTGAAAATCAGTGTTGTGTCCCCCGAATTCCCTCAGGAATTGAAGCCGTCAAGAATTGCCGGCCGCGGGCGCTGGAAGCGATGGATCGAGAGCGAAAAGCAGCGGCCGGGGAGCCATGGCCGAAGCCTTGGCCACGCTTCCATGACCTCCGTCACACATGGCGAGCGAATGCTGGACGTTCCGGCATGGATTCATCAATAGCCGAGTCGATCTTAGGCCATGCGAGCAAGGGAAGAACGGTCAATGATCGGTATGGGTACATCAGCGACGATGAACTCGTCCGAGCCGTTGATGCCGTGACTCTTGATCTCGGAGAGAGCAAGATACTTGTCAGGAAGTGACCTATGTGCGCATCGTGTGCGCAAATTGTTCGCAAAACGGGATTTCAAAGAAGAAGGCCAAGCACTCGCTTGACCTAACTCCTTGAATTCTTTGGTGGAGATGAAGGGATTTGAACCCTCGACCCCGGCGTTGCGAAGGCGTCATTCTACCGAATAACATCAACCACTTGTCCTGAAAACCCAACCATTTCAAACCTCGGCAATGCCTTTCAGTCCCGTTGAAGCTCTCACGAGCCCGAAAAATGTGTACAGGATGTGTGCAAGAATTGGCGGCAACGAAAAGACTGTCCGAGCCACTTGGAGATTGCAGATCGGACTGGCGTCCTCACATCGGGCGAACCTTCTCGATGTGAGTTGAAGGCGAGATGATCGCTTGATTCAGATTCTGATGGCGGAACGGCGCGAAAAGTAGTTGACCGAGGAGAGGTGGGGCAGCTAAACTCAAAGCTGGCATTGCATTTTTCCCTAACCTTGAGAGGCCATGTACGATCTTTCCTGGGCTCACCGGGAAAGGGAGGCGCCCAGTTCGTTACTCCAGCCCCTCTCCCAAATCGCAAGTCCGCGGAGTTTGGGCTGTATTATTCATTCTAGAGTGAGGAGCGGGTATGTATTCGAGTCGTGTTGTTGGTGTTTGCTGTCTGCTATGTTTAGTGATTTCAGTCCATGTCTCGGACGCCGTTGGCCAGAGCATGACATCCCGGGAAATGGCCATATTGGGTCAGTCGTCCAACCAAGGGTTGCTTACGGCAGGATCGGTTATCAGCAAGGTCGACTCCCCCGCCGCGTCTTTTTTTGCGGGCTTCATGACGACCCCCAGTCAAATTCATGTGGGTTATGACGGACTGGTTCTTCCTGGGGCATGCGTGTCGTCGTTTTTTGTCTATCCTCTCCGCGGGGTTGAAGTGGGCGGGTCGATTCCGA
Organism: Pseudomonadota bacterium; assembly: GCA_043806215.1. Lineage (GTDB taxonomy): Bacteria > Desulfobacterota > Desulfomonilia > Desulfomonilales > Desulfomonilaceae > JAVHLK01. The sequence continues at coordinate 1,500 of JAZDHD010000024.1, forward strand.
TCCGATTGACGGATCGGCATGCCTTGAGAGTGTACGGTTCCTACTTCATGACTGACCATCCACTGTCGGACCAAGAAATTACGTGGACCACTTTCCCTCAGGGCACCCGAGAATGGAGGCACAGCAAGTCCCAGTGGTACAAATTTGGAGGAGAAGCCCTTTATCGAATGCCAGGATCTACGGCTCTGGTGGGAGGGTTCCGAAGGGAGTCTCTCCTTACCAACTTCAGTGATCCCAACCCCGCTTACCTGTTTACCATACCCGAAATGCAGGCTCAGACTATGGTATCGATCTATGAACCGTACGTGGGCGTACGGTTGCAGCAGAGTCGGGGACCGGATGGATTGAGTCTCCAACTAGTTGGCTTTCCGTTGTTGTTCGCCACGATTGAACACTTGAATGTGTGCAACAATAGGGGAATCCCATTTGCACATACGGGGAAACAGAATACGAGCAAGGGTTTTTTCGCCGAGATTTCGGCAGAGTGTCGTGTCGGTCTCTTTCGCGGAACGTCAGCGGCGGCATTCGTGGATTGGAGCATCTATCAAGGACGGTGTGCCATGACCATAGATCGACACGAAGGAGGGCCATCCCCGGGTGTTACATCTGCGACTGTAATTTGGTCTCACTACATAAGCTCCCTGGTGGTAGGAGCAAGAATGGAGACGTCATGGAGCCTTCCTGATTGGCTCCTGATGTAGGGAATAGGGAACTGAATCACAATGGATCGCGAACTGCCATCAGAACGAAGCTCGTCGATCTTTGTCGGTTAGAAACAGGACAAGATCTGCCTATTCATCAACACAACACGGTTTTGCCTGTTTCAGGTCGCGGTCACCATGCAGACCTTTTCGGTGTCGGCCGGGCAACCCCATGCCAAATCTTCTCGCGCGCCGAGAGTGATTCAAGAAAGGCCTATTTGTTGGATGGAGACGAAAAAGAGGGATATTCAAACTTGAGAATATCCCGCCGGCTTGTTGATATGATTGGTGGAGATGAAGGGATTTGAACCCTCGACCCCCGCGTTGCGAACGCGGATTTTCACCCTGATGGACTCAAGAACTCGCATCGAATCCTTAACCATTTCAGTATTTCCGAGACCGTTACGATACATTTGAAAACGCTTCAAAACGCCACGGTGTGGCACAAATTTGCCACACAAATCCCCCGTACGAGCAAACTTGACCGAGGTGCCGAACGTTACCTCCCATGCCCCCACAAAATACACCTGAAACGCGGCGGATCCGTTCCGGCGCCGGGACCTCGGAACACCCTGCGTAGCACTATTTCCCGTTTTTGAGCTAAATCGTATGCGGTTCATGGCACGCCTTGGAATCTTCAAACTGAGGGTGGTTTGTCGTCGAGAAATGCTGTAAGATGTGGTACGGAGACTCTTGTCACGAGTCTTCGCGGGAGGTGAACATTATGGCGAGATTTGATGAAGAAAAAGCACTGAATGCTATGATCTATCTGGCCAAGAAAGAAGGCGGACGGATCGGCCTCTACAAGCTCGTCAAATTGGTCTATTTCGCAGATAAACGCCACTTGCATGAATGGGGACGGACCATCACCGGTGATCGCTTTGCGAAGATGAGGTACGGCCCAACGCCTTCCGCTGTTTATGACATGATTAAGGCTGTCCGGGGAGACAAAGATTGGGAGCGAGACCTATCAGCCTTTTTCAAGGTTGAAGACGACACAATCATCCCGGCCGCCGACTATCATGTCAATGGGGACATCTTCTCCGACTCGGAAATCGAAATCTTGGATGAGATTTCCCGTAAATATGAAGGATGCACATTTGATGAGATTATGCGAGACGCCCATGACAAGGCGTGGAAAGATGCCCCATGCCATTTCATGGACGACTACGACTTGGCAGAAGGGGATATGTGTTTGATAGAGTACATCCAAGAATCCGCCGAAAATGAGAGGCATTTTGAAGCTTGGTGAGGCATTCCCGCCGGGGTTGGCGATCCAAATTACGGACCAGAACATCAAGAGGGGGCTCGTTGTCCGCGACCATCTCCAAGCGATGAAACCTCCGAAAATCAAACGTTTCGTCTTGGTTGGACTGGACGTTGCCTCAATGACCGCCAAGATTGCCATTATCAACTCAAAGATACCGCCGTTCGCTGTAGGAAAACCGCGCCTAGAAAGTCTCCAAATCCCTCTATCTCCTGTCGGTTATGCTGAACTGGTCAACCACGATTCTTTCATCAATTGCATGGAAGTCATTTCCGTTGACTTCCAAAAACTCCGCAAGAGGCTATATGACCAGGATGCCCAAATACTGGGACACCTGTCAGACGCAGACACAAAGCTTGTGATTTCCAAGTTATTATCAGCAAAAAGCATATCGAAAAACGACAAGACAGTACTTCAATCCCCAATCAACTTGCCGGAATAGAAACTAAGCATTTCGGTTGCCCCGCAACCGCTCTGAATTGATCCTACGCCAGACCTTGTTGGTGGAGCTATATGACTTCTAAATGGGACGACTATGAAATGTTTGTTCAGAGTGTCTGTCAGGAATTGATGGGAGAGTCTGGGGTGCATGTCTATAGGCTACGGGAATATGAGGGGAAGAAGAGTCGCAGAAAAATCAAGATCGATGTCTCTTTCGAAACCCATCTTATGGGGGCAAGAGTCCTCGTGCTCTGCGAATGCAAATGCTACCGGAGCCGAGTAGATGTCGGGGAAGTTCAGGAATTCTGGGCCAAGTTTGACGATATCGGTGCCAACAAGGGCATGTTCACATTTTCCTTGCATTTGTAATCGAAATCGCCTGGACTCTGTGTCGCCAGGAATACCCACAGGCCGCCTGACAGCGCTCGTTTGAGCAGGCCCTCCATGGGAGCTTTGGTTGAAGGCTTTCTTGTGGCCTGCAGGTAGATGTCTCTCATGGATTAGTCTCTGGTTAGTCTGTGCAGTGCGGCTATGGCCGTGGCTTCCTTCCGACCATTCTATCAGTGCATTCCAGCCGATCGCAGTTTCGGAGAGCTTCCTCCATTTTCTGCCTATCCAGATCGGCCTGATCTTCTCTCGCTAACTCGAAGAGCTTGTCAAAACCAATCCTTCGCGGTTTGCCGCCTGGGGTCGTCCCCTTAGGTATTCTTTCGATTACTTTGTCAATGTTTGAGGGGGGCACCGCGAGATCCTGCTCGCGGCCAGGAATGGGACCACTCCTTTGTCCTGGAACGGTGTCTGTAGCATCTGACGGGACATCCACGAAAACGACGTCGTGATCCTTGGCCCTGGCTTCTCCTTGAGCCGTGCATTTCGGCGATATCAGGATTAGGAACTGTCGGTCCCCTAGGTTTGGAATCAGATCAACCAGCTGCCTGAATCCCTGATTGTATTTCTTGGGAGTCAAGTTGGTTTTGCTAGTTTCCCCGAAAAAATGGTAGTCTCCGTTATAGTAAGGAATTCTGACATAGTGATCAAAAGGATGTCCTGACTTTTTGTATTCCGACTCAACAGACCCGATCTTCACGCTGTTTGCATCCTCACCAGTGTGCTGACGATAAAGTTCTTTAGCTTTTTCTAGAAAAACAGGTTCAGCCTTGTGCTGGTATTTCTCCCAATCCTTTAAGATTTTGTCGTTATCGATCTGAAGTTCCTCGTTCAATCCCTTCACGACTTCTTTCGTGATGGCGCTCGCCGAACCTGATTTTACCGCTTTAGCCCATTTCTCGGCGTATTCGTCAATCTTTCCATCAAGCTTGGAGGGAACGAGTTCAAAGTAGTAGTCCTCCAGAAGCTTCCTAATTAGATCCTTCCGCTCACTAAGTTCAAATGCACCAAGATTCACGCGCCTGTCCTCGATACGACGGAACGCTCCAAAAGCTCTGTTCGGCGTCTTCAGCCAAGCTTCAACGCAGTCTTCCACTATCGAGTAAACCATTAGAAGGTCCGCTCCCCTTGCCATAGATTCGTCAATTAAATAATTAAAACACTTGGCTAGAAATTCACCGCGCTCATTTGAGTTCAACATGTCTTCACAAAAATGGGTCAACTCGTCCAGAAGCACTACACACCTATAACCTCTCTTTGAGAGTCGAACGGCAAACTCCACGATCAGGTCAAAGACGAAAAGCCCCTGTTCCGTGGCCTGAGGGAGTTCTCCGTTTCTGTAATATCCCTCGATTAGCTTGAGCGGCCTCTCTAAAGGGCCTTTCTGGGCTTCCTGAAACCGCTGATAATCTTCCTGAAAGCTGTTGCGGTAGGATCGATTGATTGCGTCGACGACTTTCCATACAAATCCCCGGAGATAATTTCCCAGGCTTTCATTAACGCCATTACAGTTTATCGGTTCGGTACACACCACTCTGTTAGCCGGATCAGATTGGATTCTTTCGTTGATTTCCTCATGAAGGCAATACATCAATAGGGTCTTGCCTGAACCGGTAACTCCTTCAATAGTTCTAACGGGTATGGTACCGCCGTCTCTGTTGAATACGTCACGATCGACTAAAGCCTCGAAAGTCAGCCCGTCGAGCAAACTATCCGTGCTCATAACACCGGTCTTAGTGTGGAATGGTCCCTTCGGATCGTCTGAATCCACCCCTCTACATCGGCGCTTTATGTAGTTTCCATCTGTGAAATAATCCTTGAAAAACTGACCATAACAGAGAGTCTTCAACCTCGCGATCGCAGTAAGCGCCCTTTTCCGGTAAGCCATCACTCACCCCCAACAATCCTCACGAAAAGGTTGCCGCCACCGAAGTACTGAAGTCGCTGTTCACTGGCGAGGTCGTCGATCCCAACTGCTACGTCCTCACGGGAAGCGGGACAAGTTATGCACACTCTGTCAATCAGATCTTCCTTGATTATCTTTTCGCCGTCTGGCCCCATCTCTCGTGCCATGATTATGATGAGTTTCCCTAAGACCTGGTCATTGAAGCGCAGTGTCTTGACTACCTGGAAGCCACCGGCTTTGTCGAGATATGTCAGTATGTTTCCTATAGTGCTACTAGAGTATCTCTTCTTGCACCTGACGAATATTTTATCGATTATCTGGTATTTGGAACCAAAAACCCCGTGCTTGAGAGAATCGACTACCTCTGGAAAAGTTTTGGCCATGGCATTTAGCAACTTGCCGGCGAAAGCCTTCCCGTCTTTTTCATTAGCTAAGCTGAAACCTTCAGCCGTGAAGGATCCGGTCTTCCTGTCATACAGGCCTAGATTTACCAGGCAGGGGCTGTACTCCTTCTTGTTCAGAGCGTTCTTGAACTCATTGTAAGTCTGGCCCAAGGACCTGACATATGTGGCCATTGATTCACCCCTCCTTGAAAGTGGTCGGCTCAGACTGATCTTCGTCAGGAATTCTCCCAACTTCGCGATGTCGGAAACAGCTTCTCGACTCGGTTTCTAATCTGAGTTCCGTTCCGGAAGACAATGGCTAGACCCTCAACGCAAGCGAGCATCTTACCATACCAAACATGCGGCGGCTATGTCGAGGCAAAACGCTGGATTCCTTCGAACATTTCATTTCCAAAGTTTCTTCTGCCTGCTGAAGTCCGTCCGACGGGGACTTGCAGTCTGCTTTGGCCTCCACAATCGAGATCGGAAAATCCCGAGTATACCAGAGAAGATAATCGGCCCGCTTCTGCTTGTCGCGGCGGATCTTATTCCCTATTGGGATGATTCGACCGTCCGTGAACGTGCGCTGCTCCGTGAAGGAATGAGGAGCATTGTCCCATCCAGCACTGACCAGTCTCGGAACCACATATTTTCTACAGGTATCAGCCTCGTTCATCAGAGTCTTGGCTCCGTAAGCAATTTTAGGGCGAGAAACGGAGTCATCTCCGAGCCTCACCATACCTCGGCAACGGTCATCCCGTCAATCTTTCCCTATGATTTCAACGCACTTGGATCTGATTGGTCCGAGAAGCCTAAATCTCCTCCTTGCAGATAAGCGGGTTCCATCAGATCTCCCAGGCTATCCGTGTCGGCTTACAAAAGCTTGTTATGTGTAAATATTCCCCTCATTAGGATTCTCTGTCGCTGGAGATCCACCCCAAGTATATGGCGGGCTTGTGTCAGATCGGGACCAACCGGTTCAGAAATTCTTTCGGGGGTGGATCTTTTTTACTGAGGAATGAGGCTAGACGGGTTTTGCCCCTGATTCCGGTCCAGCAGGGCTCTTCACGCGAACACGCCGCCATGCCTATTCCAGGGCCCAAATCGCCCGACTCGATTTCGGCTTGAAAAGGGGGGCTCTTTTAAGACAACGCGGACCCCGCAGGGCTGTCATGTTGACCCCCTCGTGAAGGGGTTGGGTGGTGGAGATGAAGGGATTTGAACCCTCGACCCCCGAGTTGCGAACGCATTGCTCGGGTCAATAATCTTGAGTATCTGTGACGATACCCCAACGATTTCAAGCCCTGTCGATCTCTCAAAGTCCTTTTCGATCCCTTTCGATCTCTCAGCGCGTGATCAAGATGTGATCAAAGTCTTTACCTGAGGAACCTGAACCGCGTCTACAGAAACCTGGGCATGAACAGCACTTGTTTGGTCGAGTAAAACAGAGCAGGTGTCCAAAAGCCGAAAACTTTTAGGCCCTTTCGATCCTTCTCGGTTTCTCAATTTGGCTACGCCGCCAATACAAATCCGGGATGATCCTTTTCGGTTTGCGGATGCCGCTTCTCCCAGCCGTTATTGCTGCAACGTACGGCCTCAAAGAGGAAAGTGTTGACTCACAATCGGAAAAGGACTTAGCTAAGCATCAACCGCACCCTTCTACCGACGTATACGCCTCATCCGCGGGGAACTATGAAGGAGAGCCTCCAACATGCCAATGAAGATCCTTTACGAGTCCCGGTGGCTAGGCGTTCAGTATAGGCCGCAACCCGAAAAGCGTTCGTTCATCGACAAGGCACATGTCAGGAACGACGCGGAGGTAATAGTCAGTGCATCCGTTCTGGATGACCGGGAAAGCGAACTGTTCTTCGGGATTCCGTTGGCACGCAAAGGCATTCAACCCATATGGCTGCAGGTACGGAACATCGGAGAAGAATCATATAGGCTCCATCTTGGTAGTCTTGACCCCAACTATTATTCACCTTTGGAGGCAGCGTTTGTGAGCCATTTCGCCACAGGGACGCGGCTGGCCGGATTTGGCGTCCTGGCTTGGTTCTTTTTTCCGTTGCTTATCTTCGTGCCCTTGAAATACCTCGGGGCTCGAGCCGCCAATCGGAGGATGAACGCTTACTTCCAGGAACATGGTATTGGATGGGGGCTTATACGACCCGGCACCGAGGTCTCCGGGTTCGTTTTCACATCTTTGGATCGGGGCACAAAGGAATTCCCCGTCAAGCTTTTGGGCTCCGGCAGAGCCAAGCAATTCTTCTTCTCAGTATCGGTTCCCGGTCTGAAAGTGGACCATGGCTACCAACGATTCGACGAGTATTACAGATCGGAAGAGACGCTCGAATGTGATGAAACCTTGCTGCGTAAGCGACTTGAGGCGCTTCCGCGGAGTACGACGAACAAGCGTGGGACAGTTGAGGGTGACCCTCTCAATTTGGTCGTGATCGGAGATTTCGACGCCATACGTAACGCCTTTGGTGCCAGGTGGGATGACACGGAAAAGATTAGCCTCAGGTCATGTTGGCTGACCATTCAATCGTTCTTTCTTGGTACGAGGTATCGATACTGCCCGGTGAGTTCCCTCTACTTTCAAGGACGTAGCCAGGACTTTGCTCTCCAGAGGACGCGCCGGCAGATCAACGAAAGGCTTCACCTGCGGCTTTGGATTACGCCCTTAGTGTTTATGGGAAAGTCGGTCTGGGTTGGTCAGATAAGCCGCGACATCGGCGTGCGATTTACTCCAAAGACCTGGAATCTATCTACACACAAGATCGATCCCGACGTGGACGACGCGAGGGATTACGTTCTGGGCGACCTTATGGAGGCCGGCCGAGTCTCGCATGTGACCTACGTAGCAGGAGTAGAAGCCGCCGACCGAAATGCTCCGAGAAAGAATCTCACGGGTGACCCTTACTTCACAGACGGCCTTAGGGCAGTCGCAGTCATCTCCGAGACCCGGACCGATCCAAACATCCTCAATTGGGCTTGACGCCAACCAGCCATAGATATGTCGTCTGTCCACTCACCGGGCTTCAAACCGAAAGGAGCACCATGGCTTCCATTGGCTCGAAGGGACCTGGGAGAATCGCGGGACATAATACTGATTTCTTGAGGAGGCGGCTACTCCGCAATGCGGATTGCACCATGGCTCGTCTGTTGCGCACCGTCAGATGATACCGGCGTAACCGATCCAACGCTCCCGGAACTTGTCACCGATTGGGAGAGGTTCCTGCAGGCAGCGGAAAGCGGTCCTATGAAGAAACTTCGACAGGCAACGCGGACGGGGCGACCAGCGGGCGACGGATCCTTTGTAACGACCGTTAAGAGGTTGACGGGCCGGGACCTGAGCAAGGGACGACCAAGGGGGGCTCGAAAGCGTCCAGCGTGAAAATCAGTGTTGTGTCCCCCGAATTTCTAATCCCTTTCTCTGGGGAAGCAATCAGAAACTCACAATAGTTTTGCCAAGACCCCTTCGTTAAGGAGAGATTTGAAGTGGCGTGTAAGCCGCTCGGCTATAATGGGCGAGTTTACGACGACTCCCACTTCTATATTGCGCTCCTGCGCCGCTTCCGTGAAATTGGCCGAACTCACAAACACCCGCCGACCGTCGACTACCACGCATTTCGCATGTAGTGCAGACCGCTTTTCGGCCGAGTCATCCAGAGACGGCGGGAAGTAATGGAGCTCGGGCAGAGGTCGCTCTTGAGGCCAGTCATGACGACGAAAATGTTCGGCAAAGCGTTTCACCACTTCTTCCGCACGCGACGTATCACCCGGTCCGCGACGAACATCCAGAAATAACTGGACTTTTAAGCTCGATTTGTCCAGCATGCGGTCTGCCAGGGCCTGAAAGACTCGGCGGCCTTGATACACCGCATAGCCGGCAACAAGCACTGATTCATGGGCATTGGCGAACAGTTCCCGGACCACCACCCCTGTGTCCCTGTTTGCTGAGCTTCCTGCTTCCGGACCGGTCGTCACCAGGTCAATCAGGTCTTCCAGTGGAAGCCTGTGTTCACGATCTTTCAGGATCAAATCGAGAACGAGGGCTATCTGCGAAGGTTGGAATCCCTGATCAGCCAGCCTCTGGAGTCCTTCGGCCGTGTAACCGGCAACAGAGTTTTGCACAAAGCGTTGCAACGCGAGCGTCGAGAAAGGAGGAGCCAGTCTCCCTGATCTCAATGCGGCTGCAATAATCCGCAGGTCGCCGTCTCCAAGATCGGTCAATCTATCGATCATGTCGTACGTAACACGTTGTAGGGGCAGACCTGCGTGTCTGCCATGATGTAGGGGAGGACCTGCGTGTCCTCCCAGTTTTTCGCGCATTATCGTAAGGGCGCACACATAGGTGCGCCCCTACATGTCGGCCCATTCTCTCAGGGTGCACGCACATGTCGGTCTTTATTCATGGGTGTGCACGTAGGGGCAAACCTGCGTGTCTGCCCAGTCAGTCATGTCATGGGCCATGGGAAGAAATGCACCCCCAAATTGTCGAGGGTCGGTACTACGAGAGCCCGGTCCAAGAAATCGTTGTGCTGTTCGCAAGATGTCTCCGAAATCAGCAAGCATCCGTGGCAGGCAGCTCCATGCAAGAACCGGTGTTCATGCTGACTTTCGGGCTCATGTTGGGAACAGACCGGGTCGTTGGAACACAGTTCACCCATCTCCAAGGCGTTGCGCACATGATCCTGAATTCGCCGTCCAACCTGGATCAGTCCTCCCAGGGTGCCCTCAGCGTCCGTTGTTCCCGTGTAAAGGAGCACTCCGTAACCGGTGCTCGGAAGTGCGTAGATTCTTTCTCGGATGGAACTTGCCGGATACCCGCATTCCAAGGAGACGGCTGTGATAAGTAGGTGGGAAAAGGAGTGGAGCATAATATACGGCAGCCCGAGAAACTGACGGTGTGTGCCTTGATGCTCGGCCCGCCATCGCTCGAAACCGTTGTTTAGGTGACGGCCTCGTTGCTGGACTTCGGAACGGTTTACCCACGATTCCATATCCCCTCGGCTGAACTGGATGAATATTCCTTCCCCTTTGTTCTCGACGGCAGGTAACCAGGAGATTTCACGAGCCAACGAAGCCCGGCGAACCCCTATTTCCAATTCTCCCTCAATGTCAGGCGACAAAGCATCGAATCGCGTGAAGCCGACCAAGGCAGAGACTTCTCTGAGCCGGTGCACCAGTACGACCCGTTCGACAGGCTTCATCCAAGGCCTTTCCCACCGTTCCCGAGGTACGGAACGTGCCAAGAAGTTTCCATCCGGGCGGTCGTCACCAAGTTCTTCCCGGCTGGCAACGAGGGTTTCCAGTTCTGCCAATTTCACTGATTTCGTCTGGACTTGTGTATTGGTCCGGCGTGCTGTGATCTCATCCATAACCTCCTCATCGGTCAGGTTTTCGAGGACGGATTTGACGCGAGCTTTCCGGCGCTCGTAACGAAGCTGTTCAATATCTTCCACTTCGGAAAGGAAGTCCCAAACCTGATCCACCGCTTGTTTGACCGTCTCGTCTCGGTCAGGAAGGGAAATCACGGACATGACTTGCGGGAAATAGGCGTTGCTCGCCGTGCGAATCAGCAAACGGTTCGGTTCACCGCACTGTTCCCTTGTAGCGGGGCCCAACCAGGGCCGTGCTCCGTCACAGTTTCCCAAGGCCCGACTCTGCCTGGCCGCAGCCTGCGCCATGCTGCGCTCCTGCCCGCACTCGCATCGAACGAAGACTTCCGTCAAGTCTCCGCTTGTCCCACGTTCATCAAGCCAGAGGCGTCGGCGACATGGAGTCTCAGCTCCATGCACAAAGGCATACCAATCAATGTCGCCAATATGACCGACCCGGCAGGCCCGCACGAAACGTACCGGCACAACAGCCCTCCGCTTCTTGTCAAGGTCGATGAACTTCCCACGGGTGAGTTCGCGACGATGAACCAACATGCGCGAACGGGAGATGCCGCTGTCCTGGCCGGCGGTCACGTCTTGCGTTATGAACCATTCAGGGAATTGCCAGGCGCTGATTCCCGTCGACGGGCCTGTGGGGTCTTGATTATCCGGTGGCGGAGTTCGCAGTTGAACATTCGGAATCTCCAGCAAGCGTGCCAGTTTTTCCGCCAAACGCGGCTCTGAGATGTCCTCCCCGCCTGGAGTCCAATGATCCAACCCTGACACCAATACAGAGTAGTTCGGCAAGTCGACCATCGCGCCCGGACCAAAGGTGGTAATCAGTTGACTCTGTCGCACCTGTCCGTGAGGCCGAGATCTCACCTTTCGCGTCATCTCCGGTCCTCCTCTTCTTCAATGCTGACCCCATCCATTGTCTTCAACCACAGGTTCACGCTGGGTTCAACGTCACGCATTGAACGGTTCGCCCTAAATTTGCGGTGACGCATAGGCAGTTGTTTCAGCTCAGGGTTCAAGAACTCGTACAGGAGCCGTCGGGCTCCACCGGCCTCAACCTGATATTGCAGGGTGCCGCCGACGTCGTCGAGTTCCTTGGCAATGCGAGCCCACTCGTCAAGGAGGTCCAGAGAACGAGCACGGACACGGTCTCGGAGACGCTGCGCTTCCTCTTGAGGCAAATCCGCATGCGATTCGGCTCGGAGGGACAGGGCGTCGACAGCGAAGTCCAATTGCGGACGTTCTTCCAGTATTGCGTGGGCGCCATGCGGCGGAGTCATTTTGGAATGCCCATGCCGGGCAAGTCCCACGAGAGTCCCGGCCAACCCTCTGTCAAGAGCCCTCGGCGAAAACGGCGTGACGCTGGTTGCTTCCACCGCACGGTAGAACGATTGATGGTACGCCACGAATCTTTCGTAATGAGACCGGTCACGAGGCTTATGGATGTTGAAGATCGTTACTACCAACCCCGGCCTCTCATGATCACGCCCTACACGGCTCGTGGCTTGGATATATTCTGCGCTGGTTTTTGGTTGTCCGAACACTACCATCAATCCAAGCCGGATGATGTCAAGGCCGACCGAGATCATGTTTGTGGCAATGGCCACGTCCACGTGATCGTTCTCGCTAAAGGAGAGCGACAACCTTTGTTTGGCTTCCGCCACCTTGTCGGTGCCGACGCGGCTGGTGAGTTCGATGGGCTCGTAAGCTATCTTTCGGTCAGCAAACGATCCGTCCGGTTCCCCGACTCGCATTCTATTCCCGTACCCGGCCACTCGGTTTCGCACTTCATCTTCAATAAGGCGTCGAGCACCTCCAAGCTCCCGCAAGCTATTGAAATAACCTACCAAGGTCATATAGGAGTCCGCGGGATTTCCAGGATCATTTTTCTTTCCGTGATTGGTATACTCCTTCTGAGCAGCCGCAAGCAGAGCCAGGTATACCCGCAACATCACGACCTTGGGACTACGGCCCTGGGCGGCAATTCCCACGTACGAGCGAGCATGGCTCCGCAGCGGGGAATGTGTTTCCGCAAAGAATGAATCACGGCGGTCCGGTCCGGGAGGAGGAAAGATATCCACCATCCTTCGATTGAACACTGCCCTGATTTGGGACTCGGCTCTACGAACCGTGGCTGTGGAAGCCACAATCTTGGGACGTATCTTCTTACCCTCAACTTCTCGGGTGCACAGTTCATCCAAGGCAGACTCGTATATTCCAACCATAGTCCCCAAAGGTCCTGAGATGAGGTGAAGCTCGTCCTGGATTATCAGGTCTGGTGGCAGCAGCCCTTCGGACGGAATCGGCCGGCCTACCATGGGATCGCAGGGGCCGTAAAACCCATGCCGGTCATACCGAGAGACCCGCCCAAAGAACTGTCCCACTTGACCCGTCCACGGTATGGCAGCGAACTTGTCCACGGTCGCAATCATGAAGCAGGGGAGTCGCCGATAAATGGGCTCATCCACGGCAAGAACCGGCAATGGATTGTCTCGTGAAAACTCGCATCTACGATTCACACACGTGATTCGCAAGTCGGACGGTTCGTCAGGGTGAGGAATCAATTGGAACGAAGCCGCTTTGAACTTAGTGCCGCACCAAGGGCACTCTTCAAGAGGAATCGGCGAAGGCTTCCGGTCGTCATTTTTGAACGCTATGGTGCGTGCACGAGCAGAATCGCTGTTTGAGTCACCTTTGTGTCCCATGACGTTTGGGGTCGCGGCCTTACCGACCCACAGGCCGATTTCAAAGGGCCATTCACCAAGCTTCTCCACATCCTTTTGCCGCTCCAGTTCCAAGGCGCATACAAGGGTAGCGGCTCTGCCCAACTGGTCGAGCGTCAACAGCCGTAACGTGTAGCGCATGAGCACGCCCAAGCCTGCCGAGGCGATCCCTGTGTTGCGCAGTCGTCGAAGAACCAGAGTGAATGCCGCCAAACCAAGATATGCTTCGGTCTTGCCGCCTCCGGTTGGGAAGAAGAGTAGGTCCACGACTTCCCGGTCAACGTCAGATGGATTTGTGATTCCCCTCAGGTTCATCAGCAGGAAGGCAAGCTGAAAAGGCCTCCAGGAGGGCTCGATGGTAGCGGTGTCCTCTTGCAGCATGCCCCCGAACCGTTGCCGTGCAGCCGCGGCCATGGCTCGGTTTGCAATGCGGAACGACTCCAGCACAATAGGATCACCCAGCAGGTCGATGCCTTGTTGGATGCGGTTCGCTGCAACGTCGCCGCTATGAAGGAGTTGATCAGCAATCTCTTTGCGACGGGCAGGGTAGGTGGGTGCTTTGCTCTGCTGGGCTTCAATCCATTTCTTGTACTCCGTGACGAGGCTGCACAACTTCTGCTGGGCCTCCTCAAAACCACTCAACTGCCCCAGGGCTTCCATAGACAACTCGACGCCCGTGATTGTGGTAGGAGCGATGCGTTCCACTTCAGCCTTGGGAATCCACAGCGTTCGCACGCATCGGCACTGACCGTCTGCTCCTACGAGCGCCTCCGTTGCAACACTGTGCCCAACCGCGAATTCGTACGCATCACGATACTGCAAATCTGCGACCCGTTCATCCCAATCATCGCTCTCCAGGCTGCGCAGATTGGGGCGAGGAACAAAAGGAAGGTCACCGCAGATTTCCAATTGCGCCTGGAATGCAAATGCGTGGTCGCGATCCTCATCCGGCTGAGGGGTGCGTCGATTGACCAGGAAGACGGACACCGATCTCGTGCCCAGAGGAAGGCCACCTTCGGCATCATTGGTGGTAATCGGCCTTACCGACAAGGCCACTCTCAACCCAGCGCTTTGAGGAACATCAATCTCGCTCGGCTGTTGTGTTTTGTCCGGGATCTCAAATTCGACCGCTTTTTCCCGCCCAGTACGCTCCCAGACACTATCCTCCGGCTCGTCCTCGCCGGCTCTTCTGCTTCGATAGTCCCCCCAGCGTACCATGACCTTGAGAGTCTTGTTCCCTTCAGGAATCAGAACGCTCACTCCCATTGAGGAAGGCAGGTATCGCACTCGTGCAGCAGCGGGCTCAGGGGCCACAGCATCATCGAGCCCCTGGGAATCGCTCAGTTCGTCGATTTCCTCGTTATTTTGCTGATCGGTCCTTTGTTCCGCGGCCGCATCGAGGGGAACAAGGAAGCCGGTCAAGTACCATGTGGACGGCCGCTGAGGCAGTATTTCATCCAGCCGGCCTACGGTCACGTTTTCCGGTCCCACGAGTTCCCCCGGGCCGATAAGATCCAGCCGCAGGGCATCCACGAGCCGTTGTCTCACATCAACCGGAAGCATGTGCATAGTCCTCCTTATCGGTGGGGGCGCACACACAGGTGCGGTCTCTGTCCATGGGCGCACACACAGGTGCGATCTTTGTCCATGGGCGCACACACAGGTGCGCCCCTACATGTCCGCCCGAATCGCCGAGGCATCAACGTAGGGTGCGGACCTGCGTGTCCGCCCGATTTCTCAGACCGTTCACGTAGGGCCGGCCCCACGTGTCTGCCCGTCTTTCCTTGCGAACAAATTGGGTTGTCCTTCAGGCTCTTCTTTCTTCCTCTTTCGCTTTGAGGTGCCTGTGCCCTTCTTTCTATTTCCTTTTGCCTTCCCGGACCCCGCGTCTGCCGCGAGGCCGGCGAGCCGTTCCTGTTCCGCCCGTTCCTTATTCAATTCCAGGAGGCGTGCCAACACTTCGTCGCGGAACTCATCAGGCCATCGGTACCGCCACGGCTTCTTCCTGCTCCGGCCTCGTGAAGATCCTCCGTTTTCATCATCCTCGTCTTCATCTTCATCTTCATCTTCGTAGTCCAGGAGAAACTCGCACGTAGGCTTCAGGTCGGTCCATCCGTAAGCATCAAGCACAGCCAGATCCATTGCATCGTGCAGATCCCGAAGTTTCTTGATGTCGGGTGACGTCTCATATGGGTCATGGAAACGGTTATAGGTCTTGGTCAGCCCTTCGTTGTTGCGGATCATGAGGTCTGCCCGAAATTCGCAATAGCCTCGGCCGACTTGTTCCAATCGATCCAGTACGTTGCGGACAGTCTCAGGGGCTGAAGCAAGAAAGCTCTTTGCCCGCTCGTCCTGGCGGCTCGTTTCCAGAACTCCCGATGGAAAAGGAAATGTCTCAAAGCAGTCGGATGGGGTATAGCGAAGGTCGTCTTTCATTGACGACCCGAAGAAACGGGCCCATACTTCGTGGACGCGGGATTGGAGGACGGCGAAGAAAACCATGGAATCCGCTGTTAATGCCACGTGAGGAGAAGCGATGTAAGTACTGTTGGGCACAAATGCGAAGCATGTATGTTTTGCATAAAAGGGCTTCATCAGCAAACGCAAAAGGTTTTGGCTCGCTCTTCTCAAACCTGGTCGAGTTCGCTCGAACTGCCACCAATAGTCTCTTAAGCTGGCGCTATTGCTCCGTTGGCGTTCGGGTTTGACGCTCTGTTCAACGAGGGCAAACAATTCAGTCCATTCACGAGCCACTTCCTCAGACATCTTGTCAAAATCAATCACGTAACGCCTATGACGAATCATCGGGTCATTCAGGAATTCTTCTCCGCCTATCAGTGGATGGATTATTCTGGCATTCTGAGAATTGAGTTCTAATAGATTCCTCATGAGATCCAGGGAATGGGCGCCGGAAACAGCATCATCGAAGGTAAATCCCGCTCCGTTGGGCATATACCCTTTGAACGCTATGTTTGAATTTGACGCCAAGCTGGCGGGGTTTTGATCGTTTCCTTTGTCAAACAAGAATGCCGTAATCTTTTCAACGCATCTGCCATCAAGTCTCGCCTGCTGAATCCAATTATTCTTCGAAATGTGGATTACTGATGTTGTCACCGCAGCCGCACCCGACCAAGGTACTCGTTTTACAACGTCATATATACAGCCGCCATTATTCCTTATGACAGTCAGGCCGGACTGGCGCGTATCGCCCTGCGAAACAGTATTCGTAGACAAAAGTCCCAAACAACCGCACTTGCGCAGCATCTCGTAGCTGCGCCTGAAAAAAAAGACTACCATGTCAGTCTGTCCGGCAGTGGAATGAAAAGCACTGTGAAGCCACCGGAGGTATTTCGTACCCAGAAAACCACTAATATTCCTACCAGCCGCGAAAGGCGGGTTCCCCACGATTCCATCGAATCCCCCGTTCTCTCGCCCGAAAACCTCGGGAAACTCGAGTTCCCAGTGGAACGGCCGGACAGGAGGTCCTCCTATGCGGAGCCAATTCAGCGCATCTTCCAGGACGAGGACGGATTCCCAGTCCGTCTCATCCATCTCCTTGACGGCATGATCAAGGAGTTCATTTCGCTTCTTGCGGCGGTCCTTATCCTTTTCTTTCGAGAAAAAAGCCGCGATAACCACGTCACCCAGGAACTTGGGATCTCGGAGAGCCTCGTCAGCCAGGCCCAATTTCTGTTGTAGAAGAAGGTAAGGTGTGAATTCGACATTTTCCAGAAGATCACGGCGATACGCTGCGGCAG
>JAZDHD010000025.1:0-43413 GCA_043806215.1 Pseudomonadota bacterium
GACGAAGCAGAGGCCTTCATGGACAAGATTCTGGAGACGATTTCGGAAATCACCCGTGAATTGTCTTAAGGGGCACCGCCCAAAAGGGGTAAAGATTCACCGCGAAGAAGAAAGAATAAACCACCAAGCGACTCCAAGACACCAAGAAATCCAAGAATGAACAGGCCGGTGGAAAGGCCGGGGTCTTGTTTCTTGAATCAGGTTGGAACACAGCACTCTGACCGCTTTGGATGTTGCAACAAGCAAGAGATGATCCTGTTGTCTACTAATCTGGCCATTAGTTGAAAATACCATCACTCCTCGTCGAAATCTTGAATCATGTCTGGGATCCTCGAAAATCCGCCGGAATTTCACAGTCGGCGTCCTGCCAAATTCAAGATGAAAGACCCCAGTTCTTACACATACGCACGGTAGTCCTTCCGGCAGAAGAGGGTCGGCCGGCTGCGGTTCCCTCTTTGCGTGACATGATGCGGATAGCCCGGAATAACCACTCGTGCAATCTGTGCCATATCCCACTCTATACTCCGCTGCCACTTCACATCAATAATTAAGTATGCTGTACTGGGAATTCTTAAAACAGATATGCCTCAAAACCAGACTTGACCCCTATTTCTATAAAAGGATACGAGCCATTCTGGGGTTAAGTGTCGTAGCAGACCTAGCAGGCCGATTGCCGTGAATAACGCACCAAACGCCAGCGATAGACCTATTTGCCGCCGGGTCATTTTCTTGAGCCATACGAGATCTGCCGCAACTAAGATTAGCCAAGATCCTCCAAGTAACAGACTAAGCACGTCCCGAATATGAGGAAGACTCACGAACGCTCCTTTCCATCACCCGAGGTGGAAGAGTTAGACTTGACGTAGTGTGTTTCCGCATGCCTGAAGCATAAGCAGCCTGGGGTTCCAGGTACATCATGCTCAACTCTCCAGGGAGATTCCTACTATTGTAGGGCTCGACTTGAAACCCATAGTCGGCAATAAGACCGGTGGTTCCGTCAGTCCAT
This sequence comes from Pseudomonadota bacterium, assembly GCA_043806215.1. Classification (GTDB taxonomy): domain Bacteria; phylum Desulfobacterota; class Desulfomonilia; order Desulfomonilales; family Desulfomonilaceae; genus JAVHLK01. The sequence goes on from JAZDHD010000025.1 coordinate 1,007, forward strand.
TGAAAACTCCCCGCATACATCTCAAAGTTGCCCTGGGCATCAGTGGTGTTTACCGTTGTCCAGTTCAGATCGATGGAATCGATGCCAAGTTGGGGCAGTGTAAACAGCTCGCCGGGCTGCGTAACACCATCAGTATCGGAATCCACCCACACGCTCAGTTGCGAGTATGCCGTGTCCTGCGCATCGATCTTCCCATCGTGACTGCTGTCTAGATCTGCCAATGCCTGAAACCCGTCGGCTGCCGGCTCCCCGTTCGGTAGCGGGGTGAGACTCCCGAATAGTTCGCTCCCGTTATCGACGACTCCGTTGCTGTTGCGGTCCATAACGAGAATGCCTGCATCGGGACTCACCCACCCGGATCTCTCAGCGAGACCGTCACCATTGTAATCGAAGAACGGACCGTGGTCCAGGCTGATAGTCTTGATGCCGTTCCCGTGCAGGTCGACAACTATCGGAAAACCCAGACCTGGCTTGAGCGGCACCCAGAATCCGAAGCACTTGCCCATCAGGCGGGGATCGTTGGGAGCCGGCGGGATCTTCCAGGGAGGATAATCTTCGGGCCAAGTGGTGCCCCCGTCGAATATTGGTCCGGCAGCAAATCTCGAGGTGAAGACACCACACCAAGTCCCGTACATATCAAGTCCTTTTCCAAGCATTGCTCCAAGCCTACCAAAGAGCCTAGCATTACAATAGAGGGCCGCGAGTTGCCCTTTTAAACCGTATGTCCTCCATAGCTGCCGCTGGTAAAAACTCCAATCCTCCCATGTCCAGCCGTGATAGCCGCATCCATGCACATCTTCAGGCGTTCGGCCTCCTGGTCCTGAGCTTGGTGGTACAAATCCGCTCCCACTCATATTCGTATCACTCCTTTGTTGTTATTAATGCGACAACGTTACCGCCAACATAAGCGCACATAAGCCTGCGAGTGCAGCACCCGCTAGTGCCTGCTTCCATTCTTTCTTGCGCAACCTCATGCCGCAAAGAATTGTATATAGTGCTATCAGAAGAAGACACATGATCTCCGTGATTAAATGCAGGGTTTCAGCACCAAGTCTCGCTCTTAGCACCTCATATCCCACAAGCGCTAGTACTATGGATACCGTTATGACGCTGGCTTCTTTCCAACTCATAATTGCCCTGATCTCGACTTATGTCGCGATTTTGCTATTTGGAGAAGGGTTGCCCCGTTTCCTTAGCTCCGTGAGCTTTGAGCAGTTGCACCACTTCTGCTCTACCCCCAAAAGAGGCGGCCACAAGAGCGGTCCCGCCATTACTATCCTCAGCATTAATGTCCGCTCCTCCGTCTAAGAGGACTCTCACCACTTCAGCGTGACCCTCAAGAGAGGCCAGCATCAGGGCTGTCCCGCCATCATTCTGCTTAGCATTAACATGCGCTCCTCCCTTCAAGAGAACTGTGATAATCTCAGAGTGCCCCCTATACGAAGCACACATCAGAGCGGTTCGGCCATCACCAGCCTTAGCATTAATGTCCGCCCCTCCGTCTAAGAGGACTTTCACCACTTCAGCGTGACCGTCAAGAGAGGCCAACATAAGGGCTGTCCCGCCATGAGTTTCCTTCGCATCAATATCCGCTCCTCCAGCTAAGAGAGCTTTCACAACGTCAGCGTGACCATTACAAGAGGCCATCATGAGGACGGTCTGGCCCTTGTTATTCTTAGAATTGATATCTGCTCCTTTAGCAAGAAGCACGTTCACAATCTCAGCATTACCATTAAAGGAGGCCCACATCAGGGGGGTCAGGCCGTCCTTAGCCTTAGGGTTAATATCCGCTCTCTGGTTCAAAAGGCGGATTACTTCTTTCAAATCGCCTTCTCGGGCGGCTCTTACCAACTCAGAATCTTTGTCGGCTGCTTGAACTATGCTTGCACTGTATACCAACAGAACGGCAAGTACAAGCACTGCAAACAGCATCATAATCTTGGGGATTTTGAAACGATGGGCGTCGCGTCCATGTTGCCTGCAAGGGACATCCGTGTCCCCTGCAATCCCGGCACATGCCAACGGCACCAAAGCTACCGACCACTTCATCACGGCAATGCGTTGAGCTTTCATGAAAGTCTTCCTACATCTCTTGAAAACGCCTGCCCTCGGTTCGTCCAGGCGCGGCAATTGGACCACTACAAGCTGAGTGATCCCGTCAACTCTTCTCGGCTGCGCCTTCCGGCCTTAAATCCGCAGGCTGGAGTCTGCTCGGCCACCTGACTCAAATTAATGAGGCCCTTCCCAAGCGCGTTGAGCAGACTACGTGCTTGGAGGTGGGACAGATAGATCTGTCGTTCATAGTTCTTGACGAGTTGGGCCTGTCCGTTGCCATCCATAACGGCGTGGATCTTCCCAAGAAGCATGGATATATCGAACGGGCTCATTTCTACCATCACGCCGTTGACACAGTACCCGTCATCCTCCAACTGAATCCGCTTCGGAAAGCCCTGTCGCTGGTCCCTCTGTTGCTGTCGTTCCTGACTGTATGACACGTCAGGTCCTCCTGAGAAATCGTTCCGATCACAAAGCCGGAAGAAACGAAGATGAGAAAAGTTTTTCACCACAAAGACTCCAAGGCACCAAGGAAGAGAAGAAGGAATCCACCGATTTCACAGATTGACACAGATGAGAAGCGAAGAGAAGAAAGCCCACCACCAAGACACGAAGACGCCAAGGAAACAACGAATAAGAAAAGTCGAGCCCCCGGCCTTGAGATCTGATCATCCAAAGGCCGCGGGACATTGCATGCGGTGCGTATGAGAACTCTTCTTTCCGTCATCTTAGTGCGATCCGAGGCCGATTCCCGGGCCCCGCTCCGGAGTCCTATCCGGGGCGCACCAGGACACTTCTTAATGGTTCATTGCTGTGTAACGCCCGGCTGCCCGGACACATTCCCGCCCGCCGGATCGAGCCCCGTAAGAATGTCGGCGGCCTGCAGGCGGCCACCGTGGCCGACCAACTCTTTGTCCTTTGATAACAAGGCATTAAGTGTGTCAGTCAATATCTGCTGGAATCTCTCTTCGCCTATGACCGTCGGGGCTGAATCCGAGACATCTACGGCTGATGGAGTCCATGTTCGTAACCAACTCCTAACCTTGTTCAAACAACGCATTGAACAGCTTTACGGAGCTTAACCATGGCGTGCGGTTGTCGTTTCATGTTGGGAAACCCCGGGATCGCAGGAAGGCGAGGGCTCTGAGGCGCCTCGGTCGAGATGAAATGTTGCCCTTGTTACGGGCTGTCCCAACCGGGACCGGTTGATCGTTGCCGTGAATGTTTCACCGACGATAGCACCCCGCCAAAAGGATTGTCAAGTTCTCCATTATCCGCTTCCTGCTCCTCTTACAATCTATTTATTCTCCCGACACCGGATGACCTCATGGACCGGCAGGGCCTTTGCCGAACGAGCAATGATTCGGCGGCCTGCTGAGCCGTTGAGTCTGTTCCATGGATAATACCCGTTAGACAGAACACACGATACGTGCCGCCGAGGGGCAGGGGGGTCGGTTCACGTGACCGAGCCCGGGGCAGGCTTGACAGATGTGTATTCCTGCGAGATCCTCTCTTGCCCTCTCACGATCCGTCGCCGGACGGGGATTCGTTTCCACGTGATTACCCGGACGATTGACCGTTTGACTGAGGCCGCACGGATCACGTCCCAATCGCATGCCGAGGTCGGTCGGGGACAGGTGATCTTCATACCAGACCGGAAAGGCGATCATTGCCCGGGCTTCGGCGACGTTTCGCTTCTTGCCGGGGGCTGCGAGAACGCCGGGGACAAGGCCGTACCGTTTGCATACAACGGTAACTTTCTCGTCCATGGAGACCCGCCGCTTCATCTTCTCACCGGCTCTTCCCAGACCGTCTTCGGCAAAATGGTCATCCCCAAGGATACGACCGCCTCCTGTGCCGGAATGAAACTCCGCCCCATAGCCGCCGCCCATCCCATCGGCGATGAAATTCTTGTAAAGGCGTCGTCCCGATTCCTCTCACCGTGAATAGCGGGACCGTATCCAGTCTGTCGACAGCCGGGGTACGACTTCCTTTCCCAGGTATGCCCGCCGGCTACGCCGGCGATACTCTGCCGGATCTCTTACCATGCCGGCACGCACCGGATTGAGGTGAACGTAACGGACCAATTCCGGGAGATAGGTCTCAGCAGCAATCACAATAGCCTTGTAGCGCCCTTGAAACAGATATCCCGTCCTTCGGTCTTTGGCGTTTCGGTACCGGGTATAGCGAAAACTCACATTCCGCAACAACCGTGAAAGCGGGATTTCAGCCACCTCCACTACGAGATGGACATGGTTGCCCATCAAACACAGCGCAGGGATGCGAACATCGAATCGCTTGACCCCTTCTTGCAACAGATCGGAGAAACGAATCCGATCCGAGTCCTCAAAGAGAATGCCCCGGCCACCGTTCCCACGCGGCATCACGTGATACACGGCGCCCGGATGGTGAATGCGTGCTCTCCGTGCCGTAAGGTCCATCAATTATTACGTATGGTGTACCCGGAATGTTCGCAGTCTCTAACAGCCGGCAAGACTCTGTCATTCGGATACTCATTGGTGGGTATCACCAACTTTCCTTGCGGAGACCGGTACGGTAGTGTAATAGTGGAATCGGAGCAGGGTCGCCGTGCGGTTAGGGAACGAGGTGGAATGGTGAGCATCAGGAGCCTTCTTGAAGAGAAGAGAGAGGATATCCTTGAGGCGGCGGAACGCCGTGGCGCCCGCAATGTGCGGGTCTTCGGCTCGGTAGCCAGAGGAGACGCAGGACCTGAAAGTGACGTGGACTTCCTTGTCGAATTGGACGAAAGTACAAGCTTGCTTCAGCACAATGCGCTCATCCGAGAACTCGGCGATCTACTCGGCTGCAAAGTGGACGTTGTGAGTGAGCGAGGTCTGCGTCCGAGAATCAGGGATCGTGTGTTGCGTGAGGCAGCCCCTCTATGAGAGGAGACAGAGAAAGGCTGTTCGACATTCCGGATGCAATAGAGAAGATTGAGGAGCGTGCAGCTGTAGGACAGGCGGAGTTCATGGAAGATGAACTTATCCAGGTCTGGTGCGTTCATCACATTCAGATTATCGGAGAAGCCGCGGCAAATATTTCGTTGTCCATCCGAGATCGGTATTCCCACATCCCTTGGCAGGACATCATCGCAATGCGCAACGTCTTGGTCCATCAATACTTCGGGATCGACTACCAGGAGATCTGGAATGCCGTCAACGTGGATATTCCCTTGCTGAAGGACCACATAGAAGGAATTCTATACGATTTTGTCTGATTATGAGAATCGATCTCACCACGTCGGAATGGCCTTCATTCTCCACAAGCCCGGGAGTTCGGGAGTTCCGGGTTCACCACACCTAATTGCCCTTGCTCTTGTGCTTCTTCTTTGGTCCCGGTTTCTCTCTTCTGAGCCTCCGGGCGGTCATCTTCTCCACGTTGACCAAGTCATCGTTGATGCCTGCGATGTGAGCTGAGGCACTGCTCCAAGAGTATCGCGCAGGATCTCGTGCCATTCGAGCCCGAACCGGGTTCATTTCTCTGTACCTCGCGGCCGCAAGAAGATGCGTATCTGCCGGCACATAGGATGCGAAGCAACCCTGCCGGAGCCGGCCACGCCACCCTTCTCGGTAGTTAATCCGACGGGTGTACCTTCGATGAGCTTCACCAATCCCGAGTGCCAATGCTTGCGAAGAAGCCGGCACTGCGATCAGGTGCACGTGATTAGTCATCAGAAAGTACGCCCGGATGTTCACTCCATGCTCTGTGCACCACTCGGACATCAGGTCGACATACGCACGGTAGTCCTCCCGGCAGAAGAAGGTCGGCCGGCTGCGGTTCCCTCTTTGCGTGACAGGATGCGGATAGCCCGGAATAACCACTCGTGCAATCTGTGCCATGTCCCACTCTATACTCCGCCTGCCCCTTCAATCAACAATTAAGTATGGTGTACCGGGAAGTCCCAGCTTCAATTACCCGTCTGGTTTTGGCAAGAAGTCCACACGGGATAATGATATTCACTTGGCCCCACGCAACTCCAAGTACTTCACGATTTCAGTCTGTCTCAAAAGCTTGGCCCGACCCAAAATGGTCTTTCCCCTGCTGTCCGTAGCGTTTATATCAGCACCCTGGTCGATGAGGAACTTCACTACCTTGAGATTGCCTGCGAGGGCAGCCCACAGGAGAACCGAAAAGTCCCCATTGCTGGTCTTGGCGTTGACGTCCAGCCCCTGGCCCACGAGGAACTTTACTACTTCAAGGTTGCCTCCGATAGCAGCGTTCATGAGTATCGTCACGCCATCTCGAGTCTGGGCATGTATGTCAGATCCTCTGTCGACAAGACGCCTGACTAGCGCCAAGTCTCCATCCGTTGCTGCTTTCCTGAGTTGCTCGTCCAGGTTGGCCTTGTCCCCTGCCAGCACCAGATCTGGTAGCGGTGCCAAGATCAATACCACAAAGACCCACCACTTCATTATCACGGGAATGCGTCGAGTATTCATGCTGAATCTCCAGTTCATGCTCTTGACACCTGCCTCTGTAATGTCTCAAATCCTCCGATTGAGAAATTGTTCCGATCACAAAGCCGGAAGAAACGAAGATGAGGAAGGATGTTCACCACAAAGACTCCAAGTCACCAAGGAAGAGAAGAAGTTATCCACAGATTTCACAGATTGACACAGATTAAGAGAACAAGAAAACAACCACAGAAGCACCAAGAAAACCGGGAACAAATCTTGTGCATAGTCCTCACGATGAAAGGAACGTTGAACTTCCATGAGTTTCTCGTTTTCCTTTCATCTGTTGAATCCTGACGTGCGTTTCATCTGTCCGTGTGCGACTTGTCACCGTGTCAAGTTGCCATGTTAGTCTTTAATAACAAGGGCCGACAAGGGATTCAGCTTCTTCACCCTATATGTCTGAGGCCTTCCGCTATGCCGACCCGGCTGACTCGTATTGCCGGCGGAAGGGCCGCCGTAAAACCCACCAGCAAGGAAACTCCCAGGATGGTGAGCACGGTTGACGTCGATACCTCGAACACGGGAAGGAAGTGCTCCAGTTGGGCCTGAAAAATCTTCCCGCCCGGGTAGCTCAGCACCGCGCCGAGTGCGCCGCCGATCATTGCGATGGCCGTGGATTCCCCGGCAATCAGCATGAACAGGAAACGAGGACCGAACCCGAGTGTCTTGAGCACCGCGTATTCCGAGGACCGTTCCCTTGCCGTCATGGCCCTGGTGTTGGCCAGGACGATGAGTATGATGGCTATGACCACCACCGATATGACCTTGATGGCTCCCACTATGGCACCGGTCATGGCAACAAATCCCAGTTGAAAAGCCTTCTCCGTCTCCGTAAGGGTTTCCGCCGGGGAACTCTTGAACAGAGCGTCTATCTCCTCGGAAATTCCGGCCGCCCTCGACGGATCGTCGATTCGGACCATGTACCACCCTGCCTTGTCCGCCCGTTCGGGATAAATTTTCTTGATGTGCTCGTTGAGATAATCGTAGTGAAAGAAGAACGCCGTTTCGTCGATGGTCTTTCGGGCTCCTCTGTAAATGCCCGTCAGTTCCAGGGCGATATTGCCGGGGTAGATGGTCCCCTGTAGGGGAATGATGTCTCCAATTTTCCAACCGTACCGTTGAGCGAGTTTCCGCCCCGCAACGGCGCCCTTCCGATTCTTCATAAACGCGGCCCTCTCGTTGGAGGACAAAAGAAACTCCGGGTACAAGTCCAAATAGTCCAGTCCGCTTATGGCGAATTGGGCGAAGAAGTTCTTCTTGTCCTTGTAGACTCCGCCGTACCACACTCCGTAGGCCGCTTTGGACACATCCGGCACTTGCAGTATCTTGTTCCTGTAGGCCAACGGCAGGGAATAGATGAGGGAGGTCTTATTCCTCGTCACGAGTCTGTTTGCGGATGACTCTTCGACGCCCACATACCAGGCGCCGACCAGCGTTCTCAGAATCCCGAAGGCCAGCATGGCTATCACGACACCCGAGATCGTTAGAACCGACCGGAGCCTGTGACGAAAAACGTTTCGCAGGATAAGTTTCAGGAGGTCCATGGTTCGGTCGACGGGACGTCGCTCCCGCGGTTTGGAAGCCGGTCGGCGGAAAGGAATTCCGCATTCAACGCGGTCAATGCGGCAATTCCTTCCTGCATGTGCGCTATGGACCGCTTCCGTTGGGCCTCGATCTTTGCAGCGACCGAATCCAGCCGGGCGTTGAGATGGGTCATGGCCGAGTCCGCCAGATTCCGGGAATCCTTTTCGAGCTTTCGGATTCTCCCCGCGGCAAGGAAGTAGACAATGATGACCTGACAAATGGCCATCACGAGCAGTCCCGTCAAACCTTCCGAGCTGAAGAGGGTGGTGAACAGCGCAAAAAACAGCTTCAGGGTGCAGGCGAGGCTCGGCGAGTCCAAACAGGCTTCGAGCCGTTCCAGTCCGCAGAGCCGTAGAATGAGGAGCAAGACGGGCACGCCCAGGGCCGTCTTCTGCCCGAATCGCCTCAGGCGCGCAAACGGTCCTCTCAGGCTTTGAACTCGGCCGGCCAGGTTCTGAACAAAAGCTCTTGAAGCATCTTTAACCGAGGCATTCAGCAACTCGTCCGCCCGAGGTTGGCTCTGCGTTTCACTGCCTTGCCTAAACGCAAGAAGGAGTTCCGAATCCATGAGCGCGCCTGTTTTCTCCAACCTGGCACTCACTTCGCGCATCCGCGCTTTGGCCGCGTCTTGAAAGACCGCATCCATGACGTTGTCGGAAGATCCGGCTCTGCTTAAGCGTCTCGGAGACAGCAACCGCATTGCCCACCGCACCGGGGCAATCGACCCATCCTCGCCGGAGAGATGTCGTAAGATCGCCTTACCCAAGGCTTTCTCATACTCGTAGCCTTCGATGCCATGTTTCTCGGGATCAATCGGCTCGGACTCGATCCGGGCAATCGTTTTCAGTATCCGGGCCTTCTCTTCGGGATGAATTTTCGCGTCAAGATCTTCGAGGAGCCTGCGCGCCTCTTCAATGAGGTTGGCAGTCTTTACCGACGCGATCTCCTTGGCGTCGCGACGAGCCATCAGGAAGTTGGAGAAACTGCGGAATTCGTCGGCAAGTGCGGTATCGTAAACTTCCCCGACGAATTCCTTCTCGGCCGAGATGGTAAAGACCCGCGGCTCTTCCATGCGGGCATCATGTCTGAGACGAAAGATGAGATCCCCCTGGACCTCCTTGATCCGGCCGTGAGGATCGGGGCATCCGTCCATCATGAGGTCGTCCGCCTTGTTGAGCACGAATGTGAAGCTGTCCCGGTGCATACGGGTCCGCCGCACCATGTCGTAGAAGACGGCATCAGCGTATTTCTCCGGGCTGACCACCCAGACGATGGAATCCATTTCCGGAAGCAGATGCAGGACGGTGCGGCGGTTGTTCTCTTCCACACTGTCGAAGTCGGGCAGGTCCAGGAGGATCAAATCCCTTATCGCGTCGACCCCGTGAACCGCGTCCGGTTCACGGAGAAGATTCGAAACCTTTTCGAGTCCCCGGGGGGTTTCGCGATACCGATAGACCACGGCTTTGTCGGTGTAGGGTCTTCTGTCCGATGGGTCTGAAATCCTTTCCCCCGCCAGGGCGTTCACCAACGTGGATTTCCCCACCCCGGTTCCGCCGAGAATACCGGCATAGAGCACCTCCCCGGGGGCGTAAGCCTTTTCCAGAAGTTCCCCGGTCCGTAGACGGTAATCCTCGAGGTCCCCACCGGAAAGGAGATACTGCCCGGTCGACTCCAAGAACTGGTGAATCTGTTCGATTCCGGCGGTGATGGATGAACGGTTCACGGCAACCTCGGCACTCCGCTGATGTTGTCGCCATTCTATGCCCAATGCAGGCCCGGAACAAGCGCTATGAGAGGAGGCACGTATCGTGGTACGCACCGAGCACGGCCGGCTCTCCTGATATGATCGCGGCCGGGCAACAAGGATTTATCGCCGTGTGCCCCGTAACTTCTCAAAAACCCCGGGCGAATTCCAAGAATTCCCCTCCCCGACCCTCCCCGCAAGCAGGGAGGGAGCGCTTCCCCCCGCTTGCGGGGGGATAAGAGGGGGGAAATGGCCCGGACTTATTGAGAAGTTACTGTGCCCCTACGGTCTTGCGCCAACCGTTGAGATCGTAATCCTACATCGTGCCCAACAGAAAGCGTAATATATCACCCCAGCTCAAGGCATCCCCCATGCCCAGAAACAGGCTCAGAGTAGAAATGGCGATTTTCACGATCTCCCCGGTTGCGGCAATGGCAAGCACGCCTGCAATTGCGACATACATCCGCACCCTATGTGCTTCGGCGAAACCAAGCGCCAGGACGATGGGCCTCCAGACCACGGCAAAGGCATTCCCGACGAAAGGCAACACGCCGAGCACGGTAGTCGCACCCAATGCATAGAAGTATACCGACCATGTGGCTCTCAAACCGGTGTAGTGTTGTGGGCTCAGCCTCTTCATCGTCCAATGGGAGACCACGACTTCCAGTATCGACTGAATCAAGATCGCGGAACCGGCTTGGCACACAAGGGGAAGTAGCGTCAAATTGTGGACTATCATTTTCATGCGAAGAGCATATGGATTCTTTATGTCTCCGATTGCCCAGTCCTTCAGCTCGGCCCACAGTTGTGTACCCGCAAGTCCGATGACCACCGAGATGAGGGCGAACAGCACCGGGGACCAATAGTCTGCAGAGCCCCGACAACCGGCAGCGAAATCCCTCGTTTCGATGAGACACTGTTTGAGGGTTACCCAATATGCGTTCACGAGGCCCAGTTCTGAACGATTCTCCCAAGCGCAGCCCTGTGTTTGGGAATCAGGTGCGGCCATCACCGAGACCTCCTATCCTGAGTTCATAGAGTTTGCCGTGGGAAGTTTCAATCATGTAATTGCCGGGACAGAAGCTCCCTCTTGAGTACCGCGGTCCATGGGGACCTTTCAACTCTATAGTACTCCTCGCAATGACGGACAGGCGCAAGCCATGCTACGTTCCAGGTGCCGCCGTACCAATAAGGCCGGATAACGTTGGAACCTCGGCGGTCTGATCGTCATGGAGCCGGGCAGGTCCGGGATCCGGTACACTCGACGTCCAGAGGCCGAAGCCACGGGAACCAGACCGGAATGGGTTTCAAAGAAAGGGACGGGGCGGGGAATTCGATGGCTCTAGAGGTCCCTGGAATGCAGACCGAGGCCTTTCCGAAGGATATCCAAGGCAGGATATGGAATTCGGTCTTGACGATGGTGGGCCAAATGGGGACGTCGAACGGTACGGGAATGGAACCGACACTCTCGGGGGGAACCGGCCGGTCCGGTGCACAAGTGCGGGGACCGCATCCGGCACTGAAGCAAAGCGCCGGCATTGCCGTGAGAGCAGTAACGACTAGTGCGACGAGTAACAACCTGGAAGCTTTCATAACCAATCCTCGAAGAGTGTGGTCCGCCATGGTGATTCCGATCTGTTGCCGCAGTCCCCCCTGAACTCTCGGTCACGATACGACTTGGCAACCACGGAAGATAAGAGTCTAATCTCGCGGTTGCACCTTAGCACCCGGCGAATCTCCATGTCAAGAACGGTGTGCGCGCCGGCATTTGGTGCTCCGTGGCGTAAATAAGGTCTGAAGACGACCGGCAGGATGCCGGTCCCACTGAAGAGGGCGTCCCGGGCGCCGCCGGCAACCCGAAGAATACCCCGCGGAACGCGGGGAGGCCCGGGCTACGAAAGACTGTCATCAAGCCTTAGACCTGTTTGGTGGGACGGGCGTCCCTGCCCGTCATCTTCCGAGGCTCAGCTTGTGCGACGGTACTTTCGCCTTGGGGCACTAAGCCTGGGACAAAGCGACACCGCATGTGCAAAACGCACCAGTACGCGACGATGCTGCACGGAGTACTCGGAACGCCTATTTGTCGCGGCTGTGTTCGGTCATGGTCGCGTGCGCCGCGGCCAAACGGGCAATCGGTACTCTGGGTCCCGAACATGATACGTAGTCGAGGCCTATGCTGTTGCAAAATCGAATGGACGCGGGATGACCGCCGTGTTCTCCGCAGATTCCCACTTTGAGGTCCGGCCTCACTTTCCGCCCCGCTTCAACCGCCATTTTCATGAGCGGTCCCACACCTTTGACGTCGAGGGCCTCAAAAGGGTTTTCCTTCATGATTCCCAGATCGTGATAAAACGGGAGAAACTTGTTCTCCGCGTCTTCCCGGCTAAAGGAGAACGTGGACTGTGTGAGATCGTTGGTACCAAATGAGAAGAACTCCGCAACTTCGGCCATCTCGTCCGCAGTGACGCATGCCCGCACAACTTCGATCATGGTCCCGAACTTCAGATCCAGCGTCACTCCATACTCGGCTTCCACCTCGTCCCAGGCGGTCATGACATACTTCTTCACCCAGCTCAGTTCCGCCTCCGCGCTCACTTGAGGCACCATGATCTCCGGATGCACCTCCACGCCCTCTTTGACACACTCCGCGGCAGCCTCCAGTATTGCCCTGACCTGCATTGAATAGATCTCGGGATTGGTGATGCCCAACCGTACGCCTCTGTGCCCGAGCATGGGATTCACTTCCCGCAACGCCCTGGCCCTCTGCAGCATCAGCTCCTTCTTTCTGATCGCGGCATCTATGATGCCGGGTTCCAGTTCGGAGAAGTTGATGGGCAGGTTGTCAAAGCCCTCCATCACCGAGGCTTTGAGTGCCGAGCTCACCTGTTTTACGCCGTTCAAGAGTTGCTGTGTGTAACGGACCGTCCTCTTCAGTTGGTGCAAGTCCTCCAACTGGCCCGTCAGCTCGGACTCAAACGGCAGGAACTCATGAATGGGCGGGTCGAGCAGCCGAATGGTGACGGGAAAGGGAGCCATGGCCTGAAACAGTCCCTTAAAGTCCGACCGCTGGAACTCCTTCAACCTATTGAGAACTTTTTCCCGTTCATCAAGACTGTCGGCAAGAATCATTTCAACCACGATAGGCAACCTTTGAGGATCGTTAAACATCCTCTCGGTTCTGCACAGACCTATCCCGACGGCTCCGAATTCTCGGGCTCTCTGCGCGTCTCCAGGAGTGTCGGCGTTGGCCCTGACCCCCAGGCCGGCCATCTCGTCGGCCCAGCCGAGCAGCGTGTGCAGATGCTCGCTGAACTCCGGCTCTACCGTGGGAATCTCTCCGAGGTATACGTTTCCGGATGCTCCATCAATAGTGATGACGTCTCCTTCGTGTACGACCTTGTCGCCGACCTGAGCCTGTTTGTGCTCAGTGTCCACACGGATGCCTTCCGCTCCGGCGACGCACGGCTTGCCCATGCCCCGCGCCACGACCGCCGCATGCGAGGTCTTGCCTCCTCGGCTGGTGAGAATGCCCTGAGATGCGAAGAATCCATGAATATCCTCGGGCTTGGTTTCTTCCCGCACCAATATGACCTTTTCTCCCGATCTGCCCGCTGCTTCCGCCCGATCCGCGTCGAAGATGCACTTACCCGAAGCCGCTCCGGGTGAAGCCGGCAGGCCTTTGACCAAGGGCTCCGCCTCGTAATCCGGATCCAAACCCGGGTACAGGAGTTGTTCGAGGTGCTCCGGGTCTATGCGGATCAAAGCCTCTTCTTTGGTGAGCAATCCTTCCGCTTCCATTTCCACGGACGTCCTCACCATTGCCGTCGCGTTCATCTTGGCGTTGCGCGTCTGCAAACAATAGAGGGTGCCCTTTTCAATGGTGAACTCGAAGTCCTGAACCTCACGGTAGTGCGTCTCGAGCTTGTCCCGCAGGTCCTCCAACGGCCGGTGCAACTCCGGCATCTCCTTTTCCATGAGGGCAATGGCCTTGGGTGTCCGGATGCCTGCCACAACATCTTCGCCCTGGGCATTGACAAGATACTCGCCGAACATCTGATTTTCACCCGTGGCGGGGTCCCGCGTGAACCCAACTCCCGTGCCGCTGTCGTTCCCCATGTTGCCGAAGACCATGGCCACGACACTGACCGCGGTTCCGTCGGCCAGGTCGGGGGTAATGTTGAATTCCCTCCGGTAGTCTACCGCGCGCTTCCCCATCCAAGAGTTGAACACCGCCTTAATGGCCAGGGTCAATTGTTCGTCCGGATCCTCCGGGAATGGACGAAAGACGTTTTCTTCGACTACGTGGAGGAACAGGTCGCTGATTTCCTTCAGGTCGTCCGTTGTCAAGTCCAGGTCGTTCAATGCACCGGTCTTGACCTTAATGGCTTCCAACGTCTCGTCGAAGGGTTTGTCCGGTATGCCCATGGCAACCTTACCGAAAAGCTGAATGAATCGCCGGTACGCATCGTACCCGAACCGTTCGTTACCCGTTTGCCTTATGAGCCCTTGGAGCGTTTGGGTATTCAAGCCCAGGTTCAAAATGGTATCCATCATTCCCGGCATGGACTGGGCGGCCCCGGAACGGACGGATACCAGCAGCGGCGACTCGCCGTCACCGAACTTCCTGCCCGTGGCTTTCTCGACGGCCTTCAAGTGCTCTCTCACCTCGTCCATCAACCCATCGGGAAGATCCCCCTTCTCGGATTCCAGATAAGCCGGACATGCCTCCGTGCTTATGACGAACCCCGGAGGCACGTTCAGACCTATCTTTGTCATTTCGCAAAGCCCGGCGCCCTTCCCTCCCAGGAGCTTCTTGTTCTTCCCGTCCCCTTCTTCAAAGGCGAAGACATACTTTCGGCTCATGTTACTCTCCATTATCAAAATGAAATACTTGGCATCCAAGGCAGGCCGTCATCCAAAGACGGTCCTCGTCCCGCTTCCGGCGTTTTTGTATGATCCCGTGCAAGCCGGCTTGGAACGGACAATCGTCCAAGAAGACCGGGCGCGACCTGTTGCGTGTCCTGCAGACCCGCCCCCTTAATGCGTTGGAGAAACTCTTCCGGCCACGATGGTCGGTGAAGATCACTAATGAGTCCGTGAGAATCACCTTCTCACGGCTCTGATTCCCGGCAAGCATAGATTTGCGGGGATTGCGCGAAATCTCGCGTCCGTCCCGATGCTAAGCACTTTTATCAACGGTTGAGAGTACTAACCGGCTAACTTCTTTGTGTAATTTACTATTTTAGCAGAACAGCCACACGAATTGCAACAAAATGGTATCGTCGGCCGAAATATTCGCCCCCGGCGCTTGAAGGGAAGCCTACAGCTCATGATTCCGAAGGATTGCGCCCGTCTCCGGAAATCTGCTCTTGACTCCCTTTTGACCCCGTTGGTAAGGTCGTCGGACATTACGGCATCCAGATCATGTGACCGGAGCGGCGGTGAAGTATGCGACCTACCGAAATCACTGATGAAAGAATACGTTTTCTCAAAGACGACTATGAGCGCGGATTCATCAAGTTCTGCAAATTCAGGGCGGAGTCCGCCGGATGGGGGAGCTTCCGGTCCCGCGTCGAGATCAACGGGGACCACCGGCAGCAGGACGGGTTCATTCACGCCGGCGTCATGGCCACTATGGCCGACCATACCGCAGGATACTCGGCTTTTACAACAGTCCCCGAGGATGTCCAGATTCTCACCATCGAATTCAAGGTGAATTTCCTTCGTCCGGCCTTCGGCGATGCACTGATCTGCCGTTCACGGGTTATCAGGGAGGGCCGCCAGGTGATCGTGGCCGAATCGGATGTCTTCGACGTGAGGAACGGCGAGGAAGTTCCGGCGGCAAAAGCGTTGGTCACCCTCATGGCCGTCCCGAAAGCGGATTTGACACGGCCTCCATCGGCAGGTCCGTCTCAGTGACCCGAAATTCGCTGCGATACGTGCTGAGTGGAGGGCTTAGGGTCTGTCACCAAATAGGCCCATCATCCCTCGGGCCTCTCGGTTTAGTGGTATGACCGTGGGGGCCGCCGGCAATCGGGGGACATGTCATATATTGGCTCGATATCCATGGGATTGCAGAAGAATGGCAAGATTACGGCAACCTGAGCCGAGAGCATCAGGATTTCTGCCCTGAAAGGGCATACTGTGAATAGTCCCGCGGGACGCGGGATTTCAACCCATGGAAACGGTTAACAATAATCGATGGTGATGGACCCTGAAGGGGTCCACCAACTGGACAACGGATGCGTTGAGTCATTGGTCGGCCCCTTCAGGGCCGCTCAGACAATTGGGTTGATGCCCTTTTCCACGGGTTGAAACCCATGGCTACTCACGGTGAGCCCCTGCGGGGCACTGGCTGGTCGGTATTTCAAATCGTTTCGCCTATCGTCAGCCTATTCGCACGGTGTGCAGCGAAAAGATATGGGACATGCTCAGGACGGAGCCTGGGAACGAGAAGATTTTCGCTTTGTTTTCCCCGCAGCCATGGATTTGGAGACAGTCTCCCCGTACCGGCCCCGGGCACCCACAGGGGGGTGCCCCTACGGTGCAGTTCGTGCCTCCATGGGGCCGGCGGGGACGCGGAGGGAGGTCGTTACGAACTCAATACCGAACGTCGAATACGTCCGTTCCCATGGAAAATTGGTGTTGATACACCCGCCTGCAATAAGCAAACGATATCTCAAAACGAAATTCATGCCTTACGGTATGTCGGTTCTCTACGCATTTCTCAGGGAATACGGCGTTCCCGTCGAACAACACGACTTCCTGATGGAATACCTCTTCGATGCGGCTGAAGACATCGACTATCACAACCCTGCGAAGACATTCTCGGAACGGGATTTCTTTTCCTTCCTGGACGGGTCGGCGGAACATCACGATTTGGAGGCCTTCACAGCCAAGTACGCAAGGCGCGTGATCTGCGATGCAAGCATCTACGCTTTTTCCATCGTTGCGTACCATCAGTTCTGGGCCGGCGTGCTGATGGCCCGGTACCTGAAGTCGGTCAATCCCGATTCAATCATCGTGTTCGGGGGGCCGTTCATTACCATCAAGCCTCCCGGGACGTATGTGCCCTACGGCCAGGTCGATTACTGGATCAAGGGGAGCGGCGAAGTGCCGCTTCTTATGCTGTATCGCATGGTCGGCGGCGACCGGGAAGTATCCCAAGCGGACATTCCCGGGCTCATCACCTTGGACCACGGGCGGCTTTGCCAATCAGTCGTCTCATCCTTACCGGCGGAAGAAGAACGCGCGCCGGACTTCACCGGGCTGGCACTGGAACCCTACCAATACGATCATTTCGTGACCGGCCGGCAGACCCTCTTCCTGCCCTACCGCGTGTCCAAGGGCTGTCCGTCGAGGTGCAGCTTCTGCACCGGCAGACTCGTTGACCCATACGATCACAAATCCGTGGAAAAGATCGTTACCGAAGTCACCGCACTTGCCGAGAAATATAGTACCCGGACCTTTCAGTTCGCGGATGCCTCGATCAACGGGAATCCTCGGCGTCTTTCCGATCTGTGCGACAGACTGGCGCATGAGTTCCCCGACCTCAGGTGGTACTCATATGCAAAGGTGAATGGATTCACCAAGGGACTGCTGGAAAAGGTCAAGCACGCAGGGTGCTTCGCTCTTTTCTGGGGTGTGGAATCCGCTCACCAACCGACGATACGGCTCCTCGGCAAACGGTTCGACATCGACGACTTGTACGGACTCATCGATTATTCCCGGAGTTTGGGCATCAAGAATTATATCCATCTCATCTACAACACCCCTCATGAATCGGAAAACGACGTGAGGGCTCTTATGGGACTCATCGAACGATATATCGACTCCGACAACGTCGTGTTCCTTCCGCAGCGTTTCCTTCTCGAGGCACACTCCTTGATGCACGAACACCCCGACCGATACGGCCTCGCGAACATCCATAGGGTCGATGCCGGCGTCTTCGAGAGGGAGCAGTTTTTCTATGATGAGACGGAGGGACTTACCAGTGAGGACGTCCGAGAACGGAACGAGCGTCACCGGTCGATGCTTGCGGATCATCTCGAATGGATCCGGTATCGGAATATCATGGACGGCACACGGGGAAGATGGCCTTCATGGCTGCCGGCCAAGCTGCTCGTGCATTCCGGAAAGCTGGCCGGGCGCTCCAAATTGGTCCGGAGGATTCACGACGGAATGGTCGAGTGGATTCAATCCCATTCCGCCCGGATCCGCGAGCAACTGTGAACGGCAGGAGCGGGCACACTGTTCTTGGCACCTGACGGGTTCAACAATCATGGTGCCCAAGACTTCCGTCTTTCGGCGGCCCGTTGATGACCGCAATCACCATCTTCGAGGTCACCACCAACGATTGTTTGGAGAAAAGGAATCCTGTTCAAACGACGAACGGACCTGGTAAGCTGAAACAGTCTGACAGGAGACACGAAATGGCTGGAGATCCAGTTTACGAATTCCTTCCATCGGCTCGCGGCTGATGGGGTAACGGAGACAGCGGATGAATACAAAGGGCCGGTTTGTGCTTACTCTGACGGGCATTTTTCTGGCGCTCGCCTCAGGTGCGTCAGGCGCAGGGAGGAACGAGGAGACCATCAAGGCCTATGCCCCACCTGAATTCTTCGAACTCGTTCAGGATCTTGGGAATAGGTTCATGAAGGAGAACTCCGATGTTTCGGTGAAGGTCTTCCGCAGTTCATCTGAATTGGGATTCCAAGCCTTGATGACTCGAAAAGGGGATCTCGTCATGACTACACGCAAGCCTAACGTAGTGGAGACGGGGCATGCCGAACGAAAGCGCCTCGACTTGAAACGGGTGCGGGTCGGTTGGGAGAACGTGGCCGTGATTACCAACCCCGACGTCCGCGTAAGCGAACTCACCGTTGAACAACTTCGGAAGGTTTATACAGGTGAGTACAAGAACTGGCTGGACCTGGGCGGAGCAGACCTGCCCATCTCGCTGCACAGTTTGCGTTATCCGGAGGATGAGACTGCAGTTTGGTTTGCCGACAGGGTCCTGGGCAAAGCCGTCTTTTATTCGAGCATGATCTGGGTCAACCGGCTTGATTTCCTGGTTCGGCATGTCAGCGTCCACTCCGGATCGGTAGCATATTTGGGTAACCTCCAGCTCATCGGCATCCTTGAGAGGCATCCTCGATTCAGAGTCCAGGTTATCAGCATTAGTGCAAGTGCCGGGTCGCGTGCGGTAAGGCCAGCCGCAGAGCTTTCGAAAAAGGGGGACTATCCGCTCACCATTCCACTCTTTCTTTTCTGGGCTGAAAACAATCCGGACAAGCGAGTCGAGCAATTCGCACGGTTTTGCACGGACAGGATTCAGGACGTGGCGCAACAGACAAGGAGATAAGGGGCCGAATCATTCGGTAGGCAGTCTCACTGTGGCCACCGTGCCCCGGCCTTCGATTGATTTGATGGTGAGTGAACCGCCGATGGATTCCGCCAGTCCCAAACACACGGCGAGTCCCAGACCGGTTCCCTTTCCCGGTTCTTTGGTGGTGAAAAAGGGATCGAAGACCTGTTCCAGAAGCTCCTCGGGTATCCCTGAGCCCGTGTCGGCAACATCGATTTCGATACCGTCTTCGCCCGCGCGGGTCCTCAGCGAGACGGTCCCCCCCTCATCGGGAATGGCGTCTACCGCATTGAATATCAGGTTGACAAGGATCTGCCTGATCTTCTCCGGTTCGGTCCTTACCGTGGGCAGGCCGGACGTGGGAACATATTCGAATGTCACCCTTCTGAACCCCTTTCTCCCTTCGATAAGCGAACCGCATTCCTTGAGCAATTGATTGATGTCGCAATCGACCACGTCTTCCTTGATCGGTCTGGCAAACTCGAGAAGCCTCTGTAGAATACCGTGTATTCGCTGAAGTTCCTGTTCCATTCTCGGAAATATGTCGCCGGCGGTTTCACGGTCCGGGCTCTTCTGTAGGAGTTCCTGATACCCCATCACGATCTGAAGGGGGTTGCCGATCTCGTGCGCCAGGCCCGCGGCAAGTCTGCCGACTCCCGCCAGCTTTTCCGAGCGCACCAAGCCCTTCTGGGCAGCCTGCAGGTCGCGGTTTGCAGCGCGGAGCCGATCCACGAGAGCTTCCATCTTGCTGCGGTCCTCGACGATTTTTACTATCATTGCCCGGAGACCCGACGAGATCTTCTGAATATCTCCCCCGGCAGTGAGAGCCTTGGTAAACTCCCGCGATTCGGTCAGGCCCGATGCTTTTCCCGCGAGTCGGGCAATCTCCTGAACGGGACCGATAACCGTCCGGTGAAAGAGAATATACCCGAGAAAGAACAGGGAGGCTTGAGTGAGGATCAGATAGCCACCGAAGAACTTCCATGCCGGGGAAAAAACCGACGGCGGAATTGTCAGGACGGCCCGGAACGACTTCACTCCATAGGGAAACCGGCCGGTAACGTCGAGAATTACGGTCAACGGACGGAACAGGACCGACGGCCACCGGGCACGTTCCACACGAAGCCTTCGGCCGGCCTTGGTCTGGTCGGGCGGCGCCATGACCACTCCGCCGGCGCATCCTCCCAATACTTTTCCGGAAGGTCCATAGATGAGAATCTTTGTATCCGACCCGCTTCCGCACACCGAACGGACGTCATTCCACAACGTCTCGGGGGAGTCGGCCGTACGCAGTCTGCTTTCAAGCAGATCGGCAACGGCTTTCGCGTGATTGCTCCGCACGTCGATTGCCGATCTTTCAAGGGAGGCACTGAAAACGAAGAAGAGGAGAATTCCGCTTACGGCGAGGATAACGGCAAGGTTTACAAGGATGCCCCATCTCACGCGACTGATTCCTCCCGGGAAGCTTCGCACTTCTCAATTTTGCCACAAACCGTGTGAATAAGGATAGTACTAAGGGTCTGTCACCCAATAAGCCTATCATCCCTCGGGCAATCGGGGACATGATCCGATTTTGCCAACGGCGTCATGCGTCCTCGCAAGACTCGGAATCGTGTCCCCGGATTGCTCTCGCACGGGCGTGTACGCGTCAAGTCAGGTGAGAGACGCCGCGGTAAGCATGACCTGGAATATGGCGCGGAAATACTGATTGACAGATCAATCAATCTCGTGATACCTATCCCTCATGCAGTTGAACTCTCACGCACAAGAGACGAGGAAAGACAAGGAAGCCGTTATCTTCGCCGCAGCTTGCCGCGTTATCCGTGAAAAGGGATACCATCAGGCCCGCATAACTGATATAGCACAAGAGGCGGGGATTTCATACGGGTTGGTCTACCACTACTTCAAGAGCAAAGCCGACCTGTTCGACGCCATTCTCGAAGAGTGGTGGACCGGTCTCTTTGCCATGATGGACGAATGGGACCGGAACTGTACGGAAATCGAAGCAAAACTGGGCGCAATCGTACGCTATTTTCTTGACGAATATGAGAAACGGCCGGACTTGGTCCATATTTTCGTCACCGAGATCTCGCGTTCATCGGCCAACCTGACGCCTTCCCGGGTAACGTGGATCAAACGTTTCATGGGAAGGATAGAGTCTTCCTTTGCAGATGCCCAAGCAGGCAAGTGTATACGGAGCGACATAAAACCGCGCTATTTAACCCACATCTTCCTTGGGGCCATTGAAAGCTTCATTTCCGCGATGGTTCTGGAAAATCAACCGTTGCGGGGACGATCTCAGAAGCAACGCATTTCAGGAGGCCTCCTGGAAGTTTTTTTCCACGGAGCCCGACCGACCGAACTGTCGCGACCACAATAAAGAGAGGAAACGAAAATGGCTTTTACTTCAGTCAAAGAGGTCTTCGAGAAGATGCCCTCGGCTTTTAACCCTGCGGCGGCCGCCGGCCTCAATATGGTATTCCAGTTTCACATTACCGGCGGACAGACCGGCGACTGGAACGTTGAGGTTAAGGACGGCACGTGCACCGTGTCCGAAGGCGTCCACGCCGCGTCCACCGTTTCCCTGACCATGGCCGACGAAGACTGGCTCGCCATGTGCAACGGAACGCTGGATGGTATGACCGCGTTTATGAGCGGCAAACTCAAGGCCGACGGGGATATCATGTCGGCCCAGCGTATCCCGTCCCTTTTCCCGATGTGATCGTCCTGCATTGCGCAAATCCGGTCACGTATTCTTGAGGACGCCCGCCTGACGAATTCCGTAATCAGGCGGTATGTCCTCGGCCTGGCCCCGGCGTCGCCGCCGAGAGTGCGGTACCGTATTTGCGCAACAGCCGAGCATGGCCGGTCACGACGGACCATTGAAGTCTGTCCCGGAGCGAATTTCCGGGTCCAAGACCGGGCAGAGCCCGGAGGCCTGGCATTCCCAGGCGGAGCCTGGGAACGAGAAGAGTATTCGAGGCAACAATCCCTGTTTGGCAGCGCCGGCCTCCCCGCGTTCCGCGGGTAATCCCGCTTCCCCCCGTTGACGGGGGGACTGAGGGGGGTACCGCCCGGCAGCGACGCCCGCTGCCGAGCCTTCACACGAACACGTCACCGAATTTGCGCCAAGTGATTTTCTTAGCGTTGCCCCTCGGCCTCCCTGCGCGGCTGTGGCTCCACAATCTCGTTCCTAACCCACACGGCTTCGTGATATTTCTTGTAATTCCGCTCGATTTCCTTTGTAACCCGCTCCTTGGTAAGCAGGAGGTCGTCGGGATGCCGGCCGCTCCAGTTCCGGCTCTTATCCTTGATCTCTTGTTCGACCTTTTCCGCATAATCTTTCATCGGCCGAATTTCAAGATGATAGATTACGTAGCCGCTCTTTTCACGGCAGATATAGTGAACCGTTCCCTTGTCGGAGATCTTGATGGAAACGAGCTTTCCCGAGGTCGGAACCTTGGTGTAGGTATTCTCGTACCGGATTGCCCCGTACTCTCCCAGGACGCTCTCCGCAAGACCGAAATCTCCGGCACGGGCCGGAACCGCGGGAAGCAATAGGCAGCACACGCCGATTAACCATGATCTCATCCCTACCGGCCTTCCTAAAATGAGGACTACGCGATGCCCAGGACATCCTCGAGCACGTGAGTCAGTTCCATGAAGTCCACCTTCATTTCCTCAACGGGATTCCTCGGCATGCCTTGTTCGTAATTCAGCCCGAAGAATGTGTCTATCCGTACCCCGTTGTCTCGGCAGAACTTCTTCAAGGAAGCCTTGGCCATACTCGCTATGACATGTGCCCCTGTTTGCGCGGCCCATTTGAAGTGCGGACCGTCTCCTCCGCTGTCTCCCATCACCACGAGTCTTTGGGGAGGTATATCGAACGAGCGGAGTGCCGCTTCGGTGTTCTTTGGCTTGTCTTCTATCTCACGTATCTCACGGGTCATGTATGTGCATTCGGGGGCGGCATCGAACCGAAGCATCGGATTGGCCGCCACCAAGGGCACCCGAGGGATGAGACCCTTCGCGACGGCCCGTTGGAAATACGCGTGGGTCCCGGTGGTATTGATCATGAAGAGAATACCATGGTCCAGGCACCACTGAATGAACCGGGGTACGCCGGTATATGTCCGGAAACCGGCATCCAGGTACGCGTCCATCTGTTGCACCGTCAATGGGGCCGGCAGCAATTCTTCGATTCGGCGCACCGCCTCGGCGAGAGATATGGCATTGCCGGTGTATTGTTGAAAAATGGTGGACAGGTCCGGCTTCAGGTCCGGATAGCTAAACCATAGCGGATCAAAGGGGCCGTTGGGCGATAGGCATTCACTCCAGTCTGAAGAAAAAACGGCCCGGTACATCTTACCTGACACTTCAAACTCCTTCCGGTTTTTAGCGTTGCCGGAGTCTCTTTTCCCGACGAGGCCCGCTTTGTTTCAAGACTGAAACAGACCCCTTCGCTCCGTTCAATGAAAATGCACTCTGGTGATTACCTGATTTTTACTTGATATTCAACGACATAATCACTATAATTCCAGTTCAAGATAATCCTGCCGCTGGAGGCGACGCCATGGCCAAGCTGAAAGACTTGGCATCTCCTAAAGAGGTGTTAGAGGCCATCCGAGGTGGAGCGTTAAAGAACGAGGTCATCAAGAAATACAAGACGTCCGAGCAAGAGTTGGCTCGGCTGCTTCTTCCGTTGTACAGGGAAGGCGACCTCACCAAAGAGGAATTCAATGATTTCTTTAAGGGTGTCCCATTGCGCCCCAAAGAGGCTCCATCGGAGCCCGAGGCTCACGGATCGGATGCTCTCTCCTTTGAGGATGAGCCGCCGTCGGCCATTGTGAGATCCCTGGCCGCTCTGCCCGAGCCTGAACCGCAAGAGGATCATTCCGCCGAACCCGAGAAGCCCGTCGAAAAGCCGGAGGGCATCGAAGAAGGTTTCTTGCTCGACGGATTAGAGGACGAAGTACCCGAGTCGATATCCGAAGAAGAACCGATACTCGACGACCAACCGGTGCATGAAGAAGAGCCTGAACCGGCAGTTGCTTTATCCCCGGAGCTGGCGGTTGCCGTAAGCGATGATACGGAACCTTACCGGGAACCGGTTGCAGCCGCCCCTTCAGACACGTCGAGCGTCCCATTGGATTCTGCAGGAATGTCGTCGGTACTCGAGTTGATATTCGCTAAACTCAAGAGTATCGACAACCGGCTTGCCGCGATAGAAAAGAAGTTGGACGAGACCCCCGAAGATTGAGTGGTCCATGGAGCAAGTGCGGTGTAGTCTCAAGGCAACGATCCCTGCTTTGGTAGCGCCGGCCTCCGTGCCGGTTTCCTGACGCGCCCGCCCGGGAACGCCTGTCCCACAGGATGACGGGCACGGAGGCCCGTCCCACGAAGGATGACGGGCATCCCGGGCAGGCGTTAGCTTAAGCCTGTTGGTCGGCTTGGACTTGGATTCATTCATAACGTCCCGAAGGGACCCGTCCCGCGTCTCGCGGGATTAGCCGGGCCTTTCAAGGCCCGGAAATGGACT
Organism: Pseudomonadota bacterium; assembly: GCA_043806215.1. Lineage (GTDB taxonomy): Bacteria > Desulfobacterota > Desulfomonilia > Desulfomonilales > Desulfomonilaceae > JAVHLK01. Next base: position 25,774 of record JAZDHD010000025.1, read on the forward strand.
CTTCATTGTGAATGCGTCCACGTGCGCCGTTCCTTCGGGACGGAAATCCTGTTCGCTTTATCCCGTTCTTCCGGGGGATGAATCCCCCGGCTAAACTCCTAAGTGCCTTCGGCACATTAAGATCGCTGCATCTCAACACCGAAAACGGTGTGCATGCCTCGATTCGTTTGCCGGTTGAATTACGGGTTGGCAGCCGGAATCCTTAAGTTAACGCTTATGGTCATCATGCGCAAAATGCGGGAGCCCCGCCAAGATTCGCGGCCTTTCCGTCATCTTTCGTAGCCTGGGCCTCCGGGCCCGGAAATCTGTTTTCTCGTTCCAAGACACCGCCCGGGAACGCGTGTCCTCCGGGCTCGGCCCGGTCTCCAGCCTGGAAGTCCGCTCCGGCCCCATTCGGCGGGGCGATGCGGCCCGGCGCATCAGATATCCAGGTCCTGAATCTCACGGGCGTGTTCTTTGATGAACAGAAAGCGTTTCCTCACGTCTCTTCCCATGAGCGTGTCGAACACCTCATTTGTCCTGGCCGCGTCCTGCACGCTTACCCGCAGTATGGTTCTTGACTCGGGATCCATGGTAGTACTCTTGAGAGTCTTGGCATCCATTTCGCCGAGACCCTTAAACCTTTGGATTTCAGCTTCTTTTCCATTGCTTCGTTTCAGGAGTTTCTCTTTTTCCCGATCCGAGAATACGTAATGCACTTGAGTCTTCTTCCCTGAGCCGACTCGTATCCGATACAGGGGGGGCATGGCCAGGTACACGTGTCCCCGCTCCACGAGCGGTTCCAGATATCGATAGAAGAACGTGAGCAGCAACGTTGCTATGTGATGGCCGTCGACATCCGCGTCGGTGTTGATAATGATCTTGCCGTAGCGGAGTCGTGAGTAGTCGAATGCTTTGCCTATCCCCGTTCCGATGCTCTGAATGAGACTCTGGATCTCCCTATTGGCTTTCAGTTTGTCCAGTGAGGCCTGCTCGACGTTGAGGATCTTCCCCCGGATTGGAAGAATTGCCTGAGTTTTCCTGTCTCTGGCCTGTTTCGACGAGCCGCCGGCGCTGTCCCCCTCAACGATGAAAAGCTCGGTCCGATCCCGGGAAGTCGACGAACAGTCGGCCAGCTTGCCCGGCAAAGTGAGACGCCGCGTGGCCGCTTTGCGGGTCACTTCATCCCGCGCGGCCCGGGACGCGGTGCGGGCTTGTGCGGCAAGAACGACCCTGTTCGTTATGGCGGCTGCTTGACTCGGATTCTGGTGCAACCATGTTTCAAACGCGGTTCTGATTACCGGGTCTATTTGATGAGCCTCGCTGCTGTTCAGTCGTTCCTTTGTCTGCCCCTGGAACTCCAGATTCCCGGTCAGATACACCGATACCACGGCCACAAGTCCCTCCCGGACGTCCTCGGCCGTAATTCCCTTGACTCCCTTGGGCAATCCGTTGCGTTTCTCCATATACGTGCGCACTGCGCGGGTAATGCCGTTACGGAAGGCAGCCTCATGCGTGCCTCCGTTGGGCGTCGGAATGGAGTTCACGAACGACAGAATGCGCGAAGAGGTATCCGCGGTCCATGCCATGCACACTTCCAACCGCAAGCCGTTGTCGGACTGATAATGGAACGGTTGAGCATCTATGGTGGGGCGGTCATTCACGAGATGCTTCAGAAAGTCCCTGATCCCCTCCGGGTAAACGAATTCCTCTCCCACACCCTCGGATTCGTCGATGAGCCGGATCTTCAGGCCGGCAATGAGGAAGGCCTTGATCTGCAATCTTTCCCGTATCAACTCTTTGGAAAAGGTGAGGTCATGAAATATCTCCGGGTCGGGTTTGAATGTAACCGTCGTGCCGGTGCCCCGGGCAGACTTGAGCTTGCGAAGTTCGGATACGGCCGTGCCCCGTCGGAATTCCTGAGCGTACGTGAATCCGTTCCGCTTTACCTCAACCTCCATCCGTTCACTCAGCGCGTTGACAACGGATGCGCCCACTCCGTGAAGGCCGCCTGCCACTTTGTACGCATCGTCATCGAACTTTCCGCCGGCGTGAAGATTGCAAAAGATTGTTTCTACGGTATTTTTTCCCGTAACAGGATGTTCCTCAACCGGAATTCCCCGTCCGTTGTCCGAGACCGTGATGCTGCCGTCGGGATTCAGCACCACGTTCATATGCTTGCAGTGACCATTAAGCGCTTCATCGACGCTGTTGTCGACGACTTCCCACACCAGCTGATGAAGTCCCTGGGGCCCGGTTCCTCCGATATACATGCCCGGGCGCTTCCGCACCGCTTCAAGACCCTTCAGAACCTGGATGTCGTCGACCGTGTATAGATCGCCCATTAAACTTGCCTCTCTTCACTAATGACCCGTTCCATGTCTACAATTCCCGAGCAGTACGGTTTTCCTTGACCGGCTCTGTTTCCCGTGGGGAGATCTCCGATGGCGATCACCTTGGGTTTGCCTTTCTTCGGTCTCACTTCCAACATGTCTTCGTCGTTTCCCGTTTCAAATGCGACCGCCGTGGACCCGGGCCTTAACTTGAGTATGCGGACTCCTTGTGCCGGTCCGGAGAGTATGGGTATTTGGTCTATCGGGAAGACCAGTATGTGACCGCAATCCGAAGCGACCGCCACCAGGCTGCCGGTCTCCGGAACCACTCCCAACGTCTCATCCGCTTCTTGAAGGTTGACCAGTTTTCTCCCCATGCGCTTGGTCGGCTCACGGAGGATTTCATAGTCGAAGCGGAAACCCTTTCCCGAGCGAGTAACAACCACAGCGCGGTCCACGCCCGCGGCGGCCTTGGCTTCGCCTTCGCCTGGTTCAGGCGCGGGCATTTCGAACATCTCGAACTGGACTTCTTCTTCATCACCGGCGCCGTCCAGCTCTTGATCGTTGCGCACGGTTCCGGGCTCCTGAGTTTCGGGCCGCACCGGGTCGGGCGCTATCATTCCCACCACCGACTCGCCGTCGGCAAAGCCCAGCAAACTTCCGAGAGGTTCACCAAAACCGGTTGTGGCGGGAATATCGATGGCACGCACGACGTACACTTTTCCCAGATTGGAAAACAGCGCCACCGTGCGGCCGGTGTTGACCCGGACCAAACCGAACAAACCGTCCCCCTCCCGGAATTTCAAATTGGATGGATCCTCGACCTCACTCTTGATACGTCGTATCCAGCCCTGGCGGGACAAAATCACCGTGGCGTCCTCGTGGTCCACGAATTCTTCGGGATCGTACTCCAACGCCGTCGCCTGGCTCTCCGCGACGATCCTTGTGCGCCGGTCGTCTCCGAACTTCTTCGAGATCTCTGCCAGTTCGTTATCGACGATTTGCCAGAGACGTTCGGGGCTCGCGAGATCACGTTCTATTTCGCCCGCTTCACGTTTCTTGGCGGTCAGCTCCTCCAAGAGCTTCCCGATTTCCATTCCCACAAGTTTGTAGAGGCGCATCTCCAAGATGGCATCCACCTGTTCATCGTCCAGGTCAAAATGAGCCTTGAGCCCGTCCTCCGCCTCTTTTCTGCTTCTTGCCGACCGGATGATCGCCAGTGCCTTGTCCAGGTCCTGGAAGAGAATGCGGAAGCCCTCCAACAAGTGGATACGCTTCCGGAGTATCTCCAGTCCGTGCTGCAACCTCTGGACGGTCTTCTCGTACCGGAAATCGAGAAAGTACCTGAGTATCCGGTGGAGCCCGAGCCTATCCGGCACTCCCTGAGGGGTGATGGCGATGAAATTGATCAGGAAGTTAACCTGGAGTTCCGTATGCTTGTAGAGGAACGCCATTACGGAATCGGGTTTGACATCCGATCCCTTGAGTTCCAGCACGACTCTCACGTCTTCCGTGCTCTCGTCCCTGACGTCATGGACATGCTTGAGCTTCTTGTCTCTGATAAGTGTGGCGATGCGCTCTATGAGACGCGACTTGTTTACGGAATAGGGAATCGACGTGACAATGAGGTTGGCTCGCCCCCGACCCTGCTCTTCGATCTCAAACGTCCCTCTCACCGTGATCGATCCATGTCCGGAGGCGTAGATTTCGGCAAGCCGTTCGGGCTGCTCCAGGGTCTCTCCTCCGGTCGGGAAATCCGGGCCTTTGATATGCTTGAGCAAACCCTTCACATCCAGATCCGGATTCTTGATTGTCGCCCGGCAGGCCGAAATTACCTCTCGAAGGTTGTGGGGGGGGAATGAACAGCTCATACCCACGGCAATCCCGGAGGACCCGTTGACGAGGAGGTTGGGAATTGCGGCGGGAAGAACATCGGGTTCCTGTCCCATGCCGTCGTAGGTCGGCCTGAACTCGGTCGTGCCCTGATCTATATCCCTGAGCAAGAGCCCTGCCACCGGGCTCAATCGAGTTTCCGTGTACCGCATGGCAGCCGGTGAATCACCGTCCACGGACCCGAAATTCCCCGTGCCTTGCACGAGAGGGTACCGCAGGCTGAAGTCTTGAGCCATCCTTACCAGTGAATCATATGCCGCCTGATCGCCGTGGGGATGATATTTACCGATCACTTCGCCGACCACTGCGGCGGATTTCCTCATCCTCGAGGCGTCGCCCAACCGCATTCCGTACATGGCATACAAAATGCGCCTGTGCACCGGCTTAAGCCCGTCCCTGACGTCCGGCAACGCACGAGACACAATTGTGGACAGAGCGTACGCCAGGTAACGCTTTTCAACCTCATCGTGAAGTGAGGCCTCGATGAGCCCTTTCTCTTCGTTGGATACTGATTGCTGCACGTGTCGGCTTTCCTTGGTTAACCCTTTCCCGTAGCTTTGATCGCTCCACTACATGTTATGGGATTCTTCACAGGGACCACAACATAGCGTAGTCAAAAGAAATGGCAAGTACAAAACGTCGGGGCTCTCCGCTGAATCTCTCCGAGAGCTTCTTGTGCGTGCCGTCCTCTGCGTGACTCCACACTCTCTTCATGATTCCTCCACGGATTCTCCACAATTCTTGTCTACACTTCTTCCCGTTCCCGGGCTCCTGCCTGGGAATGCCTATCCGCCGGGCTCTGCCCGGTCTTCGGCCCGGAACACCGAGGGATTTTAATGGTCAGTTGTGATCGCACTATCCTGGAGGTTTGTCTACACTTTGCTTGTGCGGACGGGACGGAAAAACTCGTAATTCGAGGAGGTCCCTCGCCCGGCGAGTGTGCTACTATGAATACGCGTTGTGAGTGGAATACGGGTGGGACCCGCCATGACCTTCCGGTCGCCGCGGACCCTGAAAACCCGCCGCCCGGTCTTTCAAGGCCGGGCCGGTAAGCTGCAAAGATGAGAGATCCATTTCGCGGCAGACACTCGATTGCAGTGCTGCATTCGGGTAGGCTCCCGGGAGTTTGGCCACATGACGGGCAAGCACATTCTCGTTGTTGAAGACGAACGCAAGATCGCAGAGTTGTTGCGGGATTACCTGATCAAGGCAGGTTATTCGGTTTCGTGCGTCGACCGCGGGGACCTCGCCCTGTACGAAGTCCGGAGAACAGATCCCGCCATGATACTTCTTGACATCATGCTTCCCGGTTTGGACGGCATGGAGGTTTGCCGTGAGATAAGGAAATTTTCTCAAGTTCCCATCATCATGATCACGGCCAAAGTGGAAGAGGTCGACCGCCTCCTGGGGCTGGAACTTGGTGCCGACGACTACATCTGCAAGCCGTTCAGTCCTCGGGAAGTGGTTGCCCGAGTCAAGGCGGTGCTCCGTCGCTCCGGTTCCGAACCTGCTTCCGACGAATTCGTCGCGGGCCCCATAGCTCTCGACTGCGACACCCGGCAGGTGCGTGTGCTGGGCGACAAGATCAGTCTCACTCCGTCCGAATTCGATCTCCTGAAGGTCCTCATTGGACGGCCGAACCGCGTTTTCTCCCGGGGGGAACTCGTAGAACTTGTTCAGGGGTACAGTTACGAGGGGTACGAGAGGACAATAGACACACACATCAAGAACCTCCGCAGGAAGATCGCGAAGAGACTACCCGATGAGGAGATCATAAGCACCGTATACGGTGTCGGGTACAGACTCTCGATACCTGCATAAGTGCACCGCGGCAGAAGTACGGTCGCACATTCTTGACCTCTTGAGATTGCCGCGCCCTCCCAAGGCCTCGGGCTCGCAATGACAAATTGCGGGATGTCATTGCGAGGAGCGCAGTCCCGCGCAGAACGCGGGAAAGCAATCTCGGCGCGAAAAATCCGTGACCGTATTTAAGCCACAGAACACTAAGCCTACCCGGGCGACCATCGTGCGTTCTGCGCGGGACCCCTACAGCCTGGGAACGAGAAGGAAACAACCACCGGATAGTGGTCGGACCCAATGTTGGATCCTGCGGTGAAGTCCTTCACGACCAAATCTTTGGACACCAGACAGTGATCCACCGGGATGAGCATCCACGGCATCATGGTAGGCCAGGTGACCTGGACTCCAAATCCCTTTCGGCCGTCCCGGAGGCCGGCAGCGGTTAACAGGTCCCGGAAGATTGGCGACCACGGGGTCATGTTGAGATCCCCGAGAACCACGACGCTTCGTTCCTTTGCCACAAAGGTCGCCAGATTCTTCATTTGCCCGATCCGCTCCTCTCGGAAGAGGCCGACCACGGGCGGCGGGGGATGAACAACCCAGACCGTCAGTGGTGTACCGGCCACAGTTACGCAAGCCCTGACGGCCGGGAATCCCAAGGTTCCCAGATCGATGATCGTGGAGCGTTCAAGTGGTTTCTTGCTGAAGAGGCCTATTCCGAACTGGTCCTCTCGTGTTTGGTAAACAACGTGGGGGTAGTCGTGGAGACGCCGGCGAAGATTGGTCAACCAGGTTTCGCTCAGCTCGGCAACTCCGAAAAAGACCGGATCGACGGAAAGAATGAATTCCGCGACTTTGTCGTACTCGTTGTTCGTCACCGAGACATTCATGAAGACAGCCTTCACGGTTGGGTCCGCGGTTGGTGAAGAATGATCCATCACGAACAATGGAGCGATCAACGCGACATTGGGTGCCGCGAATATAACGGCCAAGACTGCGATCCGGAATCGTTTCATGAGAAAAAAGACCGTTCCGGCCGAGATTAGGACAACGGCATACTGGACCCTGAAGTGAGTGGTCAGTTCAAAGGGCCACCACGTCGCACCGAGGAAACTCACGGCAACGGCCGCGCAGCAAACCATCACGGCCGCCCATAGGGTGCGAGAGATCAGGACAGTGCGGACCATATATTCCAGAAGCTCTTTCCTGATTTGGTCCATTGATCCTCCGCCTTTTTCGAATCTTCCCGCTACACTATCATTGAAAGGCAACTGAATGGCACTCCAGGGTTTCGCCTCGGAGACTGAGTACGAAGAACGCCTGATGCGGAATATCTGGGAGGGAGACCATCGCTCAGCCAAGCCGCCCTTTCGTTGACTCTACCTCTGGTCGTGGTAATATCGAATTGGTTGGAATCGGTGAGAACTTCCCGCAATCGCCGTAAACGGTAACACGTCCGCACAATTGCGGACGAAGCTGTAGAGGTCGAGCCATGTTTCCTGTAGGGGAACCTTCTCCGTATCTTATTGGGCTCTTTGCACTATTGACCATCATGGCTCTCGGGGCCGTTGTCGCTTGTGAAAGGAAAAGACGGAAAGCAAGTGCCGAGAATAACCACGGGTCATCCCGGGATTACTCTACCTCGGATTACATTCGTTCGATCATGTTTCTCATTATCATACTCCTCGTTTGGCTGAAATTGCTCATAAACATGCTATCCGGCACTGCAAATTGGTAGCGCCGCCAAAGGGCCTCTTCGCAGTAATTGCGCCGAAAGTTCTCATGAGAGTCTTACCGCCGATCTTTGAAGGCCTTCAGGAGTCGGGACTTGAGGAGGAGTACCGGCCTGTACCCAAAGTGCATCAAGTCGTAGTGGTACCACTTCCCAACCCGGATGAAACCGTGCGTCTCGAAAACAGGCACGATTCCGGAGGGGCCACATTTCCCGGAGATCCAACGGGTTGCGCGGTCCTCCTCCCCCGGTCAGCTCCGGTAATCCGCGTTGATGCTCACATAGTCCCTGGAAAGGTCGGTCGTGAGAATCCGGGCTTGAGCATCACCGGCCTTCATATCCAGCGTCACGGAGAACTCGCGCAGCTTCATCACCGAATGGGCCGCGGATTCCCAATCCCCTTCCACCAGTATCCCGTCCCGTACGATGGGGACATCACCGATGAACAGATCGAGACGATCCGGGTCGAAAGGCACGCCGGCACGGCCCGCTGCACAGACGATTCTCCCCCAGTTCGGGTCTTCCCCATTAAAGGCCGTCTTGACGAGCAGCGACTCCGCTACGGTCCGGGCCACCCGTGCCGCGGAATGCTTGTCCGCCGCGCCGGCGACGCGGATCTCGACGACCTTGGTCACACCTTCTCCATCACCGGCCAATTGTCTCGCGAGATCGAGGCAAACCTCATGCAGGAGTGCGGAAAAAGCCTCTTGGTCGGCCTTGTCGGTCAACATGCGGGGATTCCGGCTGCCGCCGGCCATGACAATGACCGTGTCGTTCGTGCTCATGTCGCCGTCGATGGTGACCGCATTGAAACTCGAGCCGGCGGCTTGGGCCAGAGCGTCTCTGAGAAAGCCTGCGTCGGCGGCGACATCCGTCATGATCACCGCGAGCATGGTCGCCATGTTCGGCGCGATCATTCCGCTTCCCTTGGCCAGGCCCGCCATTCTCAGGGGGCCGGACGAAAGTTCGACATCGCGGGAAACTGTTTTCGGCTTGGTGTCGGTGGTCATGATTGCGTGCGCGACGTCCGCCAGTCTTCCCGGGGCCAATCCGTTCACAAGGTCGGGAATGCGCTGCATCATCCTCCCGGTGGGCAAGGGATTTCCTATCACCCCGGTGGACATGGGGATGACCAATTCAGGAGCCAATCCCAGGCATTTCGCCGCCGCTTCCGTGAGTTCCAGTGCGTCTTTCATTCCCCGGTCACCGGTAAATGCATTGGCGTTTCCCGAATTCATGAGTACAGCCGAGCAGCGCCCGCCTGCAAGACGTTGGCGGGTGACGGCAACCGGCGCGGCGTACACCAAATTGGTCGTGGTCAACCCCACGGTTGTCGCCGGGGACTCGGCAACGATCAATCCCAGATCCGGCCTGGTCGAATCGGCATGCTTGATGCCCGCAGACACGGCGCTGAATCGAAAGCCTTCAATTACATACGTATCGTCGATCAATTGTCGCTCTCCTCTCAATCAGACAAGCCGCAACCGGAACAGGCACAACCCTCCGGAATCACGACGGGGAACACCTATTCAGGCACATCCACGTCCAGACGCTTAAGCCTTTGGACAAGGTCGTCCCGGCCGCGGAAGACGATACCCTTCATACCGAATTGGATCGCGGCGTCAACGTTTTCCTTCAAGTCGTCAATGAACACCGCGGTGCCGGGTTCGATGCCAAACATGTCCAGAGCTCTGGAATAGTATTCCCGGGCCGGCTTCATCACACCGAGTTCATACGACAGAGCCGCTTTTCCGTAGAAAACGACATCCGGAAACTTCTTCACGATCCAGTCGTAATGGGCTTGACTGGTGTTCGACGCCAGCCACGTCCGGTAGTGTCTTGAAAGCCCGCGTCCGAGAGAAATCATCTCCCCATCCGGCCTGAAGATGTCGCACCAGATCTTCCGGAACTCCTGTCGAGAGAGATCGACACCGAGGATCGCCGTCACGGTTTTCCGATAATCGTCAAAGCCGATCCGGCCCGTTTCCAACTCAATGGAAGGATCATGGACAAGATCCACAAGCGCCTTCCCGTCATGATCGAGAAGTGCGGCATTATTGGGAGGAAGATGAGGCCTGAGCCTCCGGAATGCAATATCCCAGTCGAAGGGGACCAGCACCTTTCCCAGGTCGAACACAATGTCGGTAATCATGGTTCCGTTCGTCTTGTTTCTCTGGGCCCCGGCCTGCGCCCATAAGCGTTAACTTAAGAATTCCGGCTGCCAACCCGGACTTCAACCGGCACACGAGTCGAGGCATGCACACCGTTTTCGGTGTTGAGATGCAGCCATCTTGTTGTGCCGAAGGCACTTAGGAATTTAGCCGGGGGATTAATCCCCCGGAAAAACGGGACAAAGCCGATTTCCGGGCCTTGAAAGGCCCGGCTAATCCCGCGAGACGCGGGACGGGTCCCTCCGGGACGTTATGAATGAACCCAAGTCCAAGCGGAGCAACAAGCCTAAGTTAACGCCTATGGGCCTGCGCCGGGGAGACGCCCGGCAGAGACGCCGGGTCGCTACCGAACGTACCTAAGAATACGACCCGTACTTGCCCCGATGAGCACCTATTCTTCAATAAATGCCCAGATCCAATCCGGCTGCAATCGTCTCACCGAGTGTCCGGCAACTCTCCAGATCTGGTTCCGTCACCTCACCGCGGAAGATTACCGGTTCCTGGACCTTTTTCAAGCGATAACCGAGAACGATCCTTTCAATGGAACCGAGTGCCCCGGTGCCGTCGTTGCCGGCACAGATCACCACGCAATATGACTTGCCGGTCACATGGTCCCTGACCTCTTCATAGGTCCGGTCGAACAAGTCCTTGACCGCTCCCGCCATATAACCGAAATATTCGGGACTGCAGATGACCAGCCCCCGGCACGACTTCAGGTCTTCTCCGGAGACGAGGCCGGCCCTCATTCTCTTGACACAAACCCCTTGTATGCGAAGAGCCCCTTGTTCAATCGCCTGCGCAAGCCTTTCGGTGGTACCGGACTGTGAATGATAGACGATGAGAAGGGTCTTGGTACTCCGATCCATCAGCTTGTCCGGGTATTCTTCACTTTGGAGACCGGTTTTCGTTGAAACACATCATTTCACCGCCCTCCGAGCGTGTCGAAATAGGCCGTCGCGTACCGTTCCCATTGACCGACAAAATCCGTCGTCACCACGGTCAAAGGCTTTCCGGCTCTCTCGGCCTCTTTGGTCAGCATGGCCCAGAGTTCACCAAGCAGCGGGTAGGTCTCGGCGGTGAACGTGAGCACGAGGGTGTTGCCGCATGAACAGTGACGATAGGTCATGGTGAAAGGCGTCCCCATGACCTCTTCGGCATCGTCAAGCGTATGTCCCTTTCCCACGGTCCTCAAGAGGTATTCCGAAAGACTTGAGAAGGTTCTCCCGCAGGTCCGGCACTCCTTGGGGAAAAGCTTTTCGTGGGTGTCTATGGGAATGAAGAGCCTTATGAATTCCAGAAATCTAGGATTGAAACCGTCCGTGGAAATCTCCGGCAAGACAACGCGATCTTCCATGATGCAAGTTCCCCGCAAGTCAAGTTCAGGGACAATTCAGAAAGGGCCGGCTTATGGGATCGGGAACACGGGGGATGTCGACGGGTGTTCCCGCGTCCGGGCCTTTGAGAGATCGCCGGAAAACGCACCGGTCAAGGCTGATCGCCATATCACGAAACGCTCGATGGTCAAACCTTTTCATTGCGTTGCACCGAGTCGTCCCGTTTGCGTTTGAGCCAAGAATCGATCTTTGCACGCCAGACAAATACGGATCCCAATGCCGCGGCACATACCACGGTGATGATAATTAGGAATGTCCAGTTTTCGTTGTACACCGCGGAGCCGCTGAAACTCAGCATAATGGTTCCAGGGATGCGGCCGAGCGCACACACCGTTACGAAAGCCGGGAATCCCATCGGGCTTAGTCCGAGAATATACGATAGAATGTCTTTTGGAAAGCCCGGAATCGCAAAGAGGATCAAGGCGAGGAATGCCCCTCGGCGCTCCGTGAGAAAATGGAACTTTTCCAAGGACTTCTTGCTTACTGCGAGCTTAACCAGGGGCAGGCCCATTACCCGTGCCGCGAGGAAAGCGATTATCGAACCAATGGTAAGGCCCAGCGAGGAGAAGAGAATTGTCCGGACACCGCCGAAGATGAACCCTCCAATGGCTCCGGTGAACTCGCCGGGAATCGGAGCCAAAACCACTTGAAACGCCTGGACCGCAATAAAGGCAACCGGCGCCCATGCGCCCCAACTTTCCACATAGCTCCGAAGGTGATCGCGGTCTTGGAAGAGTTCCCACATCCGCGCGACCAAAGGGGAGAGTCGACCGGACAACGCCAGATAGGCAAACAGCGATGTCAACAGCACCAACAGCGTCACCGATACGATCAGCCGCGTTCTATCCTGTCGGTTGATTTCCTGCATTAATTCGCTCCCGGACGAGGAGTGGAGGACTCCTCCGGATCTTGGTTTTCCCGTTGCGATAGAGCCCTGAGGATCTCATCCTCCATCTTCCGGATCAGAGGGGGAAGCGTCCTTGAATCAAGGGCCGAGACGCTTATTCCATTGAAGCGCTCACAAATGTTGTCTGCGACTTCGGGGCCGAGAAGGTCCGTCTTGTTGAAGACCCGCAAGAGAGGGATGTCCTGGAAATCGAGCTGTTCCAGCAGCTTTTCCACCGCGGCCGTCTGAGTCTCAAACGCGGGATTGGCACAGTCGATGACGTGCAAGAGCAGATCCGCGTCGGAAAGTTCGTCGAGGGTTGCCGAGAACGCGGCCAAGAGAGGCCCGGGTAGATCCTGGAGAAAACCCACGGTATCCGTGATAATCACCTCCGTCTCCCGGGGAAATCTCAGTCTTCGGCTTGCCGGGTCCAAGGTTGCGAAGAGTTTGTCCTCGGTAAGAACGGATGACTTGGTCAAGGTGTTCAACAGCGTGGATTTCCCCGCATTGGTATACCCCACGATGGAAATCACGGGGACATTTCGGCGGTTGCGCAGTTCACGGCGGAGGGTGCGCCGTTGCCCGAGCTTGTCGATTTGCTTTTCCAAGAACCCGATCCGGCTGCGGATACGCCGACGGTCGATTTCCAGACGGGTCTCTCCCGGGCCTCGGCCTCCAATGCCGCCGGTGAGTCTTGACAGGGCGTCATCCTTTTCTGCAAGCCGCGGCAGCGCATACTTGAGCTGGGCCAGTTCCACCTGGATCTTCCCTTCCCTGGATTTGGCCCGTTGAGCAAAGATGTCAAGTATCAGTTGAGAACGGTCGATGACCTTGAGTTCGGTGAAATCTCCTATGGCCTTCACCTGGGTGGGGCTGAGTTCCGTATCGAAGACGAGAAGATTTGCCCCCTTTTGCAGCGCGTCTATCACTATCTCCTTGAGCTTTCCTTTGCCCACGACGAATCTCCGGTCTACGGAAGTGCGTGACTGAACCATGGAACCGACAATCTCCAGTCCGCCGGAGCGAGCCAGTTCGGCAAGCTCCTCGAGAGACGCCGAGACTTCCCAATCTCTTCCGACGACACGGCCGATCAGATATCCTCTGTCATCCCCGCCTCTCACTGATGGACCGCGTATGGAACGCGCAATCTCGTCTTCCAGCGATTTGATGAAGCCCGTGAAGTCCAATTCGAGCTGCGAGGGCGGAACCGGCTCGAGAAGTTGCCACACCTGGTCCGACGGATTATCCGGCAGCACGTGCGCTATGCGTACCACCGTGGGCAGTCCTTCCGGATCCATTCCCACGGATGCGATCAGATCGAGTCTCAGAAGGGCCAGGTCGCTCAGGTCCTCAGGGCTCAGCCCCTCATCCTTGAGATGGGTATGAATCAGCCGCAGCCCTCTCAGTCTGCCCGATCCGATGCGCCACCCCTCGAGTTTCGGGATCAAGATGGACCGGGCGTCTCCGACAAGTACTTTCCAGATCTTTCCTTTGCGGTCGACCAGGATGCCGATTTGGCGACGAATCTCAGAGGATAGTTCCGTCAATTGCCGTGAGATTTCATGCGTAACTACGCTCCGAGGCGGAATCTTCCGCAGACCCAGCTTTTCCAATCGATATTTTTGCGAAGGTTTCAGGCCTTTAATGGATCCGGATACTACACTCAATACGGCTCCTAACTCAGTACTCCATTTCCCAAAGACTGTCCCACATTTTCAACCATTCTCGTTCCCAGGCTCTGCCTGGAAACGCCTACCGGGAGGCTGTGCCTCCCACGTGATCGGGAAGATGCCGGTCACGAAGGGGCAGGCCCCTGGGCACCCACAGGGGGGTGCCCCTACAAATCGGCATACCATGGGGCGGGCGTTCCTGCCCGCCGTATTTCCGAAATCGACTACCAAGCACTTGTATCACTGTTTCTTATCTTCCGGAACGATCTTCACGACGGCACATTTGTCCGCATCAAGGTACTTGCGGGCCGCGTCAAGCACTTCTTTGGCGGTAACTCGGCGGATTCTCTCGATGTACTCGGCGTCATAGTCATACCCCAAGCCGTAGAGAACATTCAGTGCCCGATTCTCGGCCCTGGACCATGAACTCTGCAACGCAATGAGATGGTTGCCGGCCAGATTCGTGATCGAATGTTGCAGTTCCTTTTCGGGTATCTGAGATTCCCGAATCTTCTTGATCTCTTGAAAGAGACCGGCGAGCGCCTGATCGGTCTTGGAAGCGTCACAAGCCATGTAGAACGCGAAGATGCCCGGATCGAGACCGGGCCTGACAAAAGACGTTACAATATACGCGAGGGATTGCCCGTCCCTCAACTCAACGAAGAGACGGCCTCCCTGCCCGGCCAGGATGTTATTGAGCACATCCATCGCGTAGCGGTCCTCTTCGGAAAGCGTCGTTCCCCGGAAGCCCACGGCAATATGGGCCTTTGCTCTCGGGATTCGGATGACCTTTTCCCGCACGCCGGAAAGGGGTTCCTCACTGGGAACATCGGGCCTGTCGAGATCCTGCGCAGGGATCTTTCCGAAAAGCTTTTCTATGAGATCCCTCGTCTGCCGCAGGTCCATCTTCCCCACGCCGGATATGACGGTGTTGGAAGGAACCGAACAGCGCTCATACACGCGTCTCAAATCCTCCCGGGTGATGGCTGCAACGGTTTCGAGCGTTCCCTCTTGATCAAACCCATACGGGTGACGGGGGAACACCTCACGCACGAGCTTGGTGACAGCGTACGCCACAGGCCGGTCGGGTTCGGTCTCGATCTTGTTGATGATCAGCTCCCTTTCCCTCTCGACCTTGTCCTCAGGGAAGCTGGGACCGGTATGAATTTGAGCCAAAAGTCCGAGCCCTTCCTCGATGTACCGACTGAAGAAATTCGCGGACAGTCCCAACGAGTCGTATCCGGAAAAACCCGAAAGCCTTCCTCCCATGGAATCGACCTTGGCAAGAATGTCCTCCTCGGTCATACCCGCAGCTCCCTTGTCGAGCATTGCGGCGATGAAGTTCATAATGCCTTCGTTTTCCTTGTCTTCGAATCGCTTGCCCCCAAGATGGGCTATGCGGAAGGACACAACCGGATTCGAATCGTCGGAGACCAGTACAATCTTGATGCCGTTGGACAACGTATCCACGAGGGTTTCGTTTTCGGATTCCGTATGAGCCGACTTGACCGCGGCTTGCCCTCCAAAGGAACCAATGATTTCGGTTAGATCTTCAATTCGCAGATCTTTGGCGTCTTCCTGGGGGATGAGCACCGAAACGGTCACGTTGGGCACCCTCAAGTACTTTGCCGTAACCCTGGAGATCTGTTCTCCCGTGACGTCGGCATTCAGCTTCAAGTATTTTTCCTCGTAGAATGGATCATCAAGGTCCGCATTGAAGTCTCCGATACTCCGGGCAATTCCTTCTACCGTCTCCCGGGCGTAGACATGCTGTGATTCGATGTGTATCTTCGCCTGTTCCAAGTCTGCAGCCGAAGGCGGTTGCCCGGCCTGCAACGCGATCTGCTCCATGACGATCCTTGTCACGCTCTTCAGATTCTTGGCGTCCAAGGTGGCCGAAATCACCATAAGCCCCGGATCCCTGGGGGTGAGAGCGTACGCGGAGATGGAATTCACCAGCCCCATCTCTTTCTTCAGAACCCTTACGAGCCTGGAATTCTCCCGTCCGCCGAGAATGTCGCCCGTCAGATCCAGTGCATTGACGTCGTTTGCCTTTACGGAAGGAATGTGGAATGCGAGGTTAAGCCATGTTTCCCTGGCATTGTCGTCCCGGATCAGCGAACTCCGGATTTCCCTTTGGACCGGTTCTTGGGGTCTCGGGGGTCTGAAAAAACCTCGAGCCGTAAGACCGGCCGTAAGACGTTCCACTTCCGGCCGGACCCGGCCCGGGTCCACGTCTCCGACTATGAGGAGAAACATGTTTTCCGGTACGTACCACTTCTTGCGGAAAGCCACTATGTCGTCGCGTGAGAACTTCTCGACGATTTCCTTGTAACCGATGATAGGGTGCTTGTAAGCACCGGTCGTGTAGGCCGTATCGAAGAGCAATTCAAAGGATTTCGTGGCGGGACGTTCGGAACCCTCGAGTATCTCTTCCAAGACCACCTGCTTTTCCTTGTCAAGCTCCTTCTCATCAATGACGGGGTTCAGCACGGCGTCCAGGAGGATGTCAAGTCCCCGATCAACGGCGCTTGCCGGCACGGTAACGTGAAACACGGTTTCATCCCAGCTGGTGTACGCGTTTATGTCTCCGCCCAAGGCTTCCACCTCGGCCGCAATTGCCCCCACTCCTCGGCGCTCGGTACCTTTGAAGGCCATGTGCTCAATCAAATGACTTATTCCGCGCTCGGTCGCCCCTTCGTCGGCACTCCCGACCTTTACCCACAACTGGAGAGCTGCAACCTTCCGCGAGTGGTCCTCCTTAACCAAGACATCGAGACCATTGTCGAGTCTGAACTGTGTCAACTTGTCCTCCCCGGCCAAAGCGTTCACCTGCGCCATCAAGATAATTGCGAGCGCAGCAGCGACATATCGCAGGCCGTCACATCGGATGGATCCATGCATTGCTTTCACCTTTACCGTCTCTTTAGAATTTGTGCACCACAGGCGGATACCGCAACTCCAACCGACTGCCCGTCATGCCCGTCATCATCAGGATTCTCCCTGTTCCCGAACCATTTACATGTCCCGGCGCTTCCAAGTCAACCGATTCAACCATACGCCAAGCCGATGCGAACCGACGCGCCGGCTTCGCATCGAATACGCGACGGAACCGGCAACCGGTCTCCAAGACATGCCCTCCTCGTTTGAGAAGCGTATCTTCCGGGTCGGATGGTAACTCCTGTCCACTATTTCAGTCAAATATGGTAATAATAAGAGCAGACGGAGGAAATCAACGCCGTCGATCCGTGAGGAAGGCAACCGGGTTCCGTGACGACATCATTGCTTCGGGACGTGCCGGACGCCGTGATCGTGGTATCCTAAAGCCGATGTGCCGACGTCGGGCGGGGTCATTGTATGGTGAAACCGAAAATAGATGCTTCCGAAGTCCTCAAGGACATCCGTGCCGGGTCCAGCCATTTCAGGTTGATGAACAAGTACCATCTTTCGGCAAGAGGGCTCAACAGCCTCTTCCAGAAACTGCTGGATGCGGGAGTTATCAAACGGGGAGACCTCGGTCCGGCCTACAAGAAGGAAATTCGGGCATCGGAGGTCATCAGAGACATTCGATCCGGAATGAGTAAATCGGATTTCATGAGAAAGCACAGGGTTTCGCCGACAGGGATGGACAGTCTGTTCAAGAAACTGGTGACGGCCGGCGCCATAACCGAGTCGGAAATCGAACAGTGGCTGGCTTCGTGCGACCAACTTGACCGATGGCTGAACATGCTGGAGACGACGTCGGATACGGACGATTGACCCTCATTCTCCCACGCGTGCCG
>JAZDHD010000026.1:0-35052 GCA_043806215.1 Pseudomonadota bacterium
TGGTGGAGCTGGACGGGATCGAACCGACGACCTCTTGAATGCCATTCAAGCGCTCTCCCAGCTGAGCTACAGCCCCACTGATCCGCTTATTATAGGACGAGCCTTAGCCGCCTGTCAAATCATTTCCGATCACCCATCGATGTTGAGCTTAAATCCCAATATTTCCGCCGGGTCGGCTATTCTCAGAAGACGGTACGGAGGATCGTCGAGGATTTCGCCTTCTTTCACGCTGCGCATGACATCCTCCAAATCCTCCCGTGCAATGGTTTTCTTCTCCTTGAGATCCTCCAGACCCGCTATTTCCTTGAGGCTGAAGAAGACATAGATCCTGTCCCCCGCCTTCTTGGGGTCGTAGGCGAATCCCTTGTTTCCCGAGGGAATCAGGATCGGTTCGTATGCCTTGACCTCTGCGCTTACGCGCTTGATCGGCTCGGGTTTCAGGCGTTCCTTGGGTTTGGGCTTCGGCTTGGGTTTGGGTTTCGGCTTCTCCGGCTCCGCCTTGGGAGGATAGAGAAAGACTACTTGTTTGAGCCCCTGGCGGAGAACATAGCAGTATCCCTTTACGTTGGTTTCAAACCTGAGTTTGTATTCGTCCCCCTTCTGGAACTCCACCCCAAAGGACTTGGGGGAGCCGAACTCCTTGTCGCCCTTGGGTTTGACCATGATTTGGCCGGATACGCCGAGAATGGGGTTGGGTATGACGATTTTGTCGCCGGTTTTGGCCGCGGCGGGAGATGCCAGTTCATTGTATGCGGCCAGTTTTTCGGCCATCTCCGGGTCACCCATCCTCTTTTCCGCCACAAGTTTCAGAGTATCGTCGTCCTTGAGGACATAGGTGGTGGTGTCCGCGTCATTTCCCTCCTTTTGGGGTTCGGGCAGTTCGTCCCATGGAAAGCCTTTGAAGTGGGTGCTTTTGAGCTTGAGCGGGGGCTTGACATCCTCGATGGGGGGAAGCGGCGGCACCGGGTCTTCACTCATCTGAAGATAGGAGCATCCCGCAATCAGCCCCAGGATCAAGACGACCGGAAAGGAAATGAGCGCTCGCTGCATAAGATCCTCCTGGAACGGACACGCCGTTCAGTCTTGCTTGCCAAGTCCCGGGGGAGCTGCCGGCGGCGCCTTCTTGACCGGTGCGCTTTGACCCGGCTCTTTCGGAGGCGAGGGCCGCGGAGTCCCCTTCCACTTTGCAATGAATGATTGCACGTATTCTCTGGCCGGTCCGGGGGCATAGGTCATGGCTTGATTCGTCAACCGGTCTAACGGCTTGACGAGCCTGGACGTCTTGACAAGGGGCCAGTCGGGCACGGCGATAAGAACGGCTTGCACTGCCGAGGAAACCACAAGAAGGCCGGCAACGACCCCGAGCATTCCGCCGAGAACCCGGTCCAGCCAGCTTAGTCGGGTCACATCGATCAGTGCGGTCAATATCCTTCGTATGACGACAAACAGGACTTGAATGGCGATGAAGACGATCACCATCGACAGGATCGCCGATATGTGGGGATCCAGTGCAGAGATCTTTTCCAGATAGGGCTCTACGGCCGAGTGGTATCTCAAGGCCCCTGCAACGCCCACGATGAGCCCTGCAACCGCTGTGAGCGATCGCATGAAACCCTTCCACAATCCGAGGATCAAGGTCACCAGCAGCGTGCCCATGATGAACAGATCGATCACATTGTAAGCTTCGATGAAGTTCATTGTGTCACCTAACACAAATCCCGGCGGATAAGCAGACGCTCCCGGAAGCATACGGCAAGTCCGCCAAATCGATCACCTGGGTGTCGTTGCAGTTGCGATCTCGTCTTTCGTTGGGTTGCTCCGTGAGCACCACTCGTCCGGTGCTCTTGATCCGGCGCAGAATGCCGCTCGAGCAACGCGTGTCGGCCAAGGAACCCACCAGCACGAGGTCGTCGGGCAGCCTTACCAAAGCGCTTTCCAATTCGTCCGCATCCTTGAAGAGCATCGGTCCGATGCCGTCGAACCCCCATTCTTGGGGGTAGTCGGTCTCCAGAATCTCATCCGAGCTGCAATCAAGGAACAAGCATCCTCCGCGCGATCTCACGGCCTGCGCAATATCTCTCAGGTAGTCGCCGAGAAACGGATCGAGCCTCGATGCCATATCGTGACCCCGAGGGAAACCGGCCGGGTGTTCCCGCAGGAAGATCAGTTTTGTTCCCGCGTCCAACATCGCATGGACCGCTGAAATATGAAACTCTTTCCAATACCGGAAAACCAGTTTGACAAAGTCGCGCTCGCTCTCCAGTATCTCGGAAGCCTGAGAAAAATCAAAGCTCATCCAGAGCGCGTCCCATAAGCCGAAGCCCACCGTCCCCGCGACCGCTATCCTATCGGCTGCAACCAGACGGGCCCGGTTGTAGAACGTTCGTATGACGGAATCGTCATCCGGGCGTCGGGTCCCCACCAGAATGCGCCAATCGCGCCTCGAACGGCAGCATCCGCCTTCATATAAGAGTTGGAATTTACCGTCATGGCGGCTCGACGCATGAAAGACCCTGCCGACCCGGTCAACCACCGTCCCCCATGCGGCCAAATCCATGCCCATGGGATAGAGCACCAGGGAAATGTCGTTGTCGCGTGCGGCGTCGCCACCTATCTTCCTGAGAGCCAATCGATGCAGAAGACGATCCAGCAAACCCCGGCGGCGGACTTCTCCGGGGGACCGCCGGATGATGCGGCCCGAGAACAGCCGCTCGTAATCCAAACCTCCGGCAAATACGATGGAGTCCGGCGTACTGATTTCACCCTGCGCAGAGAGAATCGGAGGCCCAAATTCATTCTTTATGAGTCTTTTTATGTAGTTCACAGGGAATACCTGTCTCCCGTCCCTCGGGTTTCTCAGGACAAGGTAGTATTACAGCTTGTTATTTTTGTCAATAAAAATCAAATTGTTCGTAATGAAACCTAAAGTTGCGGCCATGAAGGCATTTGAAAGTCGGCCGGCATGAACGCGGCTGCCGATGGGTGTTCAAGAAGGCGGACCCCCGGGACTTGAGTTTCCGCGTCGTGCCTGTATGATGCAGTACGGGCTCAATCCTCTTCTCCAACGATACGGCGGGGCAAGAACGTCCTTGCCCGTTACCGGAGATCGGCATCCATTCAATCCCCAGTGAGGATTATGAAACGTATGACGAGAAACAATGGGCGGCCGGTCGATCAATTGCGGCCGTGGAAGATCACGTGCGGCGTGTTGGAACACGCCGAAGGTTCGGCACTCATCGAGACGGGAAGAACGCGGGTCATCACATCTGCAAGCGTGGAAGAACGGGTGCCGCCCTTTCTCAGGAACCAGGGAAAGGGCTGGGTGACCGCGGAGTATGCCATGCTTCCCAGGGCAACACACACGCGGTCCGTGCGTGAACGGGGAGGGCGGATCGGCGGCCGGACCATGGAGATCCAGCGGCTCATCGGCCGGTCTTTGCGCAGCGTCACCGACCTTACCGCGGTGGGCGAACGTACCGTCACCGTCGACTGCGACGTGCTGCAGGCAGACGGGGGAACCCGCGTAGCCTCCATTACGGCCGCGTGGGTGGCACTGCACATGTGTTTCGAATACCTGATGACTCGGGGGCTGATCGACCGTATGCCGCTCAACGACTCAGTGGCTGCAATCAGCGTCGGCGTGGTGAACAACGAGACCCTCTTGGACCTGGACTATGACGAAGACTCCGCGGCCGAGGTCGACATGAATGTGGTGATGACCGGAGGGGGCAGGCTCGTGGAAGTTCAGGCCACTGCCGAAGGCTCTCCCTTTTCCCTCGCGAGGCTTAACTCGTTGATCAGGTTGGCCCGTAAGGGCATCGCGGAAATAGAGATCGTCCAGAGACGGACGCTCGGACTATCGCCGAAGAAGACCGGGAAGGAGGGAGGAGGCCCCGGTCAGCTTTGATCGGGAGGATCTTGAGGCAGCGATTTCAGCTTGCCCGAAGCAATTCTTGCCTGCGCGGTGTGAGGATGGTCGGAGACCAGCTTTTGGAATATGATTCTCGCCGATCTGGAATCGCCCATCTTCTCGAACGCTTCCCCCTGTTTGAGTAATGCGCTGAGCTCCTTCTTGGACCCGGGATGTTCCTTGATCACGCGGTCGAATTGAAGGACCGCTTCATCAAAACGCCCTTTGGCAAAGTGACCTTCTCCTACCCAATAGAGAGCGTCGGCAACGAGCTCGCTCTTGGGATGAGCGGTCAGGAACGCCTCGAAGAGCCGGATACCGTTGTCCGTATCACCGTTCCTGAACGTGCTGTACGCATGTCGATATTCCTGCTCGTCCGTTTGAAGCGGAGGATTGCGTATTTCTATGGGCGCCTGGGGGGCCTGCGGAGGTTGACCCGGCCGCTCTGCGGTGGGAGGCCCCGGATTACCGGCTTGCGCCGCGATCTGCGGTTTTTCTCCACGGCCCGAGGTCGAGGGTGCGGGATTCGGCCCGGGAGCCGGCGACTGCGGATCAATGCCCAACTGTCGTTCGATAAAGGATATCCGGTCTTTCAGCGCGTTGATTTCCTTCTCATCACCGCCTCCGGCTTGAAGACGCTCCACTGAATCCCAGAGCCGCTGTAATTCAGTCTCCATTTCCTGCATCCGTGAAGCCATCCGGATCGAAGCAGGGTCGTTGTTTACGGGTACCGAGTTTGCCGGCTTCACGTAAGGAAGTGATGGGCCCGCTCCCGGTCTCGTCAAGCACCCACTCAACGAAACCGCGGCAACTACCGACAGTATGACCGCCGCGAAGATCCCCGCCGCGGGTGAATCCTGGTTTCTTTTTGCAACTGTTCTAGACATGGTATGTCCCGCTAGTTGGAGACCCTCAGATGAACACGCCGGTTCTTCGTCCAAGCCTCTTCGTTGTGACCGGGATCCACCGGGAGTTCCGATCCGTACGAAACAGTCGACATGCGGTTGGTGATTCCCAATGTGGAAAGATAGTCGGCCACGGATCTGGCTCGTCTCTCTCCGAGAGCCAGGTTGTACTCCGCGGTGCCCCGCTCGTCGCAATGCCCTTCCATAAGAACCGCCACCTGAGGAGCCCGCTTGAGCACTTCGGCATTGTACTGAACCGCAGCCTGACCCTCGGGCGTCAGCGTGTACTGGTCGTAGTGGAAGTACACGGGCTTGAGGTTTGCCTGGACAACCTGCACATCATGCTCGACAACCGAACCGCCAAGGCCCGCTCCGCCGGGGCCCAGTGGTTGCGGCCCCGGAGTGGGCCGCACGATGGGTCTGGAACACCCGCAGGCAAGCAGAGTGAAAAGGACGAGGATAGCGCCGGCTGCACTAATCAGGTGGCGAGATGACATACGTGCCTACTCCTTTTGCCCCCATTTCCCCTTTCGTCTACCGAGTCCCGTGAGAAGACCACGCCGGGGCCTTTCCCGGCATGGAAGTCACCGGAACCTGAACCTCCCCGCGGGCGTCCATCACATAAATCCGTTGCTTCCCTTGCCGCGTCGACGAAAAGGTAATCAGCCTCCCGTCGGGTGACCAAGCCGGCTCCTGGTTGGACCCCTCTCCCGTGAGAATTCGGAAATCCGTGCCGTTGGTCCTGATGGTACATATCTGAAACCGTCCCTCTATCTTGGAGGTGAATGCCAGAAGATCTCCCTTCGGCGACCAGTCGGGATCGGTATTGTACTTCGTCTCAAAGGTCAGCCTTGTGGAAGGGCCGCCGTCCGACGACATCACATATATCTGCGGCGCTCCGGCCCTGTCGGATACGTAAGCAATGGCCGACCCGTCGGGCGACCACGTGGGAGAGATATCATTTCCCCTACCGGTAGTCAACCTTTTTAAAATGTGACCTTGGGGAGTTATCAGAAAGATCTGAGGTATACCTTTAACACTAAGGGCCAGTGCAATCCGGTCTCCCCGGGGAGAATAACGGGCCGAAGCATTCAAGCCTTGTCGGCCGGAGACGAGGTGTCGGCTGCGTGAGGGCAAATCCAGGGACCAGAGGTCGGGATTGCCTTTCAGGTAGGCGGTGAAGATGATGTTCCGGCCGTCGGGCGCCCATTCCGGCGAAAGGATGATCGTGCCTGTTTGGGTCAATTGAGCGAGATTGTGGCCGTCAAAATCCATCGAGTATATTTCTCTGTCCTTGCCGGCGCCCACAAAGGCGATGCCGGTCGAGAAACAGCCCGGTACGCCGGTTAGTGTCTGCATTACCCGATCCGCGAAGGCGTGAACGATCTTCCGTCGGTCGTTCAGGCGGCCCGTAAAACGTTTGCCGGCTTCCATCTTCTGGACTGCCGCATCGTAAAGCCTTGCCTCGAGGGTCAGTTCGTCCCCTCTGCCGGCGACTTCTCCTTTGATGAGTGCCTGTATCCCCGATTCGGTCAAGAACCGGAAATCCGTCTGCCCCCCGGGCATTGACGCTTGTGCGGGGAGAGAGTCGACAATGTGAAAGAGCCCGGTCATATAGAGATCGTTTCTTAGGATATTAGTCAGCTCTTTCGTGTCGACGGCCTCGGATCCGGTGGAAACAAAGTCGGGAATCGCTATGGGCATTTTGGCCGTGTTGGGGTTGTTGACGTCAATGACCAACTTTCCATGGACCGGACCGGCCGGGTTGCATAGAAAGACGACACTCGTGCACACGGCGAAGAGAATCTTTATGTGAAGCCAAGGCGGGGCATCGTACGGGCCGTTTCTTTCCCGTTCCCTCAGCTTCCGTGAACCGGGTTGTATAGGTTCGATGTTGTGATCCAACGATCTGTTCTCCGCGCCTCGATTGATTATCCCGGTTGAAGCGGGTCCGGGTATTGAACTTCCTTAGCGCCCCATGGCGTAAATACGGTCGCACAACATGAGCCCGCCCTTGAAGATGACGGGCATCCCGCGTTCCGCGGGACCCCACGAAACAGGTCTAAGGCTTCATGACTGTCCTTCGTAGCCTGGGCCTCCCCGCGTTCCGCGGGGTATTCTCTAGTGGAAGCAACGTACTATCTCTCGCCCGGCAGCGACGCCGGGGGGCTTCACTGTATGCCCCCGGGGGTAAATCTCAGGGCAAGGCCCCCCGCCTGCCGTATCCGTTCGCGCACATCGGGAGGAACCGGCGGAAAGGGAGCAGCCTGGTGGACGGCCCTCATGGCGGATCGGTCAAAGACGGGGTCGCCCGAACTCTTGTCCACCCCGGCATGGAGAAGCTGCCCATTGTCGGCTATTTGAATACCGACCTCGGTGACCCGGTCCACAACGCTGGTCTCCTGAAACACCGACCAATGCGCACTGATCTTGTCGCGCATGCCGCCGTACCAGCGGGCGAGTTGTTCGTCGGTGAGTTTCGAATCATCGGGCCCGGGCGGTCCCGGCATTGAAGGTTTCCGGGTGTCGAGCTTCTCCTTGAGTGCGGCAAGCTTCTTCTTCAGGTAATCTTCAGGATCTTCCCGCTCTTTCGGCTGCGGCTTCTTCCGCTCTTCCTCGGGTACCTCGGCAACGCGCCGGATCTTCCGGTCCCTTTTCTTCAGGGGAATCCGCTTGACGGGTTTCGAAGCCAAGGTCGCGGTGTTCAGCGTGCGCCTCTCTGGAGGTCCGGCCTCGTCGCGTGCAGAGGCCGTTTCGAGAGGCTCCGGGGCGACGGTTTGTGGCTCCTTGGTTGCGCCGGGTTGCAGAACAACGGGAGCGGGAGGACCGGGAGGAGCCACCAGGCCGACGGTGGTTATGAGGGGCTCCGGGGGTTTGGGCTGATTGACCGCGGCCGTGGACGCCGCGATAAGCGCGAGAATAAGGAGCCCGTGTATCAACGCGGAAGCTCCCAGCATCCTCGGAGAAGTGGCTCTCTCCGGCTTTTGGACGGACAAGTTCATCGCGGCGGTGCCGGTTCCTCCTCGGGTGCGGTTTCAATCTCCAGGTTCTCGATGTTTGCCTTCCGGAGTTTTGCCATGATTTGTATTACGATCCCGTACGGCACACTCGTGTCGGCCTTCAGGCGCACGCCTCGCGCAGCGTTCTTCGCGCGGGCTTCCTGGATCTTCTCCACAAGGTTGGACATTTCGGCCGGCGTGCCGTCGACGGAAATCTTACCGTCGGGAGTAATTCCGATGTATACGGGTTGGGCGTCCTGCTGTGCGACCAGCGGTTCGCCGTCGGCCTTGGGAACCTTTACTGAAACGCCTTCCTGCATCATGGGCGCGGTGACCATGAAGATAATGAGCAAAACGAGCATCACGTCCACCAATGGGGTCACATTGATCTCCGACATGGCTGCCCGCCTGTTTGTGTTCATACTGAAAGCCATCCGATCCTCCTTGCGACGCGGCCCCCGTCCGGCCTGATCCGGCCGATCTCATCTACTTCCGTTTCCAATAGATCCGCTCAATAATATTAATGAGTTCGGAAGCGAAGTTGTCCATTTCAGTTGAAATGGTGTTGATGCGGCCCAGGAAGTAATTGTAAAAGATTACGGCCGGGATGGCTGCGGCGAGTCCCGCAGCGGTAGCGATAAGGGCCTCGGCTATTCCCGGAGCGACCACCGACAGGGAGGCACTCTTCTCGACCCCTATACGCCGAAAGGATTCCATGATGCCCCACACGGTACCGAAGAGACCGATAAACGGCGCGGAAGAGCCCGTGGTGGCCAGAAAGTTCACGCCCCTCTCCAGACGGGTCCGTTCAGCCGTAACCGCCTGCTGCAAAGAGCGGATGATGTTGTCCATACCGGTCCGTTCGTAATCCGGCTCCTGAGAGGAATCCGGGGATGACCCTTGCGAACCGGCTTGAATCCTCGATATCCGGTTCAGTTCCGCGTATCCGGCCTTGAAGACGTGGGCCAGCGGACTGAAGGTGAACTGCTTGGCTTCGGCGTACAACATGGAGAACTTCCGGGATTCCCGGAACGCGTCGAAGAACAGCTGGGTCTGCTTGCGGGCCCGTGAAAGAGTTATGGCTTTGGTGAGGATAATGCCCCAGCAAATCACTGAGAACAGCAACAGCAGTACCATCACCCCCTTAACCACTAATCCGGCATCCATGACAATGGACCACAGACTGTGGTCTTGAAAAGCTTGCGTTGCCAACGCCGCGGCGGAAGCCTCGGGCATGGAGAGTATCTCCTTTCTTGCGAGTAATGGGATCTTTATTCCAAAATCACTGGTAAGTCAAGTTATGACTTGATTTGTAAGGCGTTATGCGGAAAACATAAGGTTGTGCATGATGTTTAGCGACGCGATACAAGGCTCAGCCCCGCGGTCCGTCAGATGTTGTCTTCCGAGATCCCGGTTTTGGTGCTATAAAGGAAACGGCTGCATCCGGAACAGACATATCTCGTTATGGCGGCCCTTTCTTGCCGGCAGTCGTTGGTTTCTCCGCCTTATCCGCCCGCACGGTCGAATCCCGGAATAACGGAACCACTTGTCCTACGGATCTCGGAAAGTTAGCAATGGATTTACAGACATTTTATAAGGGATTTTGTTCCGGATGAAGTAATATCCCGGTGTGGAGCAGGGCCCGGATTGTATGAAACGTCTTGACATCTGGCCTGAATTTGTTGTATTTTAAAGAAAAATTGTGAGGTCGCTATGTCCTATCGGATCGTCGTGGCCGACAAGGATGCTCGGAGCCGCGAAGCGGTGACCCGCTTTCTCGTGGCTGAAGACAGCACGTTTGTGGGTGTTTCCAGCGCCACAGAGCTCAAGAAGGCCATCAAAACCGAAAAGCCTCATCTCATCATTTTGAATTCCATCCTTCAAGATGACCGGGGCTGGAGTGCCGTTCATCAGGTGGTAAAAGGCATTAAGGCTTCAAGGGATTACGCGGATATTCCGGTGCTGCTCATGACCGGTGATCCCGGGAGTCCCGCGCCGGGGGAAGTGAACGCCGCAGGCGTGGACCGCTACCTTACCAAACCCATCGACGGCGGCAAACTCAAACAAGCCGTCGAATCGCTTCTCGGCATATCCACCACAACGACTGTTCAAGATGAAGACGAAGAGATCATGATCGATTTCGCGGACGATGACTCCGGCGATATGACGGAGGAATTGCTTGCCATGTCCAACGTGGCATTGGACGCGGAAGAGCCTTCTACCGATGTCGGCGACACGGTGGAGATAGACACCGGCACCCTGGTGGCGGAACTGGATCATGTCGGCGATATGACCGGGGAAGAGGCCTATGAAGACACGGTTCGTCTCAATCTTGAAGATATGGGCCTTGACGACGATCTGGATGATTCCACCGCGTTCGAACCGACCATAGAGTTGGTCGCGGATGTGCCCACCGACTTTGCCGAACCCGTCGGTGCAAGGTCGGGCGGCGCGCGTGCCAAGTCTGCGGACTCATCCGTTGAAATAGAGCTTGATACGGGCGAAGAGTCCATTGAAATCGACATGGCCGAGGAGGACGATGAACTCGACCTGGATTTGGATTCGGACGATCAAGACCTCGATCTGGAAATCGAATCCGCCGGCGGAGCGCAATCCGTCGATATAGATCTCGATTCCGGTGAGCGGAGCATTGAGTTGGATTTCGGCCCCGGTGATCGAGGCGGCGAATTGGAACTCGATGCAGGAGAAGAACCGGCCGACCTGGATCTTGGGGACGGGGACGAGGCCCTGGACTTCGATCTGGACGCGGAACCATCCGAATCGTTGCCGGATTTCTCTTCCATTACCCGGGAATTCGACCAACAGACGGACCCGTACATGAAGGACTCGATTACGGTCGAGATGGATGTGGATGAACTCGATCTTGAATTGGATTCGGACGCCGGCGACGAGGGATTTACTCCGGGAAGAGGAGAGGTCGGCTCCATCGATCCCGATGATAAGGAGATCGAGCAGCTCCTGGACATCCAGGAGCCTTCCAGCGTACTCACATCCGACGATCTGGATCTCGATGACGACTCCCTGCTCCAGGAAACCGTTCAGGAAATCTCTCTATCGGACGACATCATCGATCTGGAAGACGACACCGAGATCAGAGAAATGGAAGAGGAACATCTGGAAGCCGTTCAGCCCGGCGACTACGATTCCTTGACCATGGACCTGGATGAGACCGTTCCCGTCGAAGACATGGATATGGAACAGCTGGCGCAGGAAGACCTGGGAACCATAGACCTGGACGACACCGAAGACGCGGGTTTGGAACTCGAATCGCAATTGGATATGACGGGACCGTTGGATATCGACGAGGACGAATTGAGCCTTGACGAGGTTCCCGAAGAGGAAATGACCACGCAGGAGTTCTTCGGCGAGGAGTTGCCCACCGAAGAATTTCCCACGGAGAGATTTCCCACGGAAAAGACCCGTGATCTCAAGGCCCGGGAAGAGATCACGCTGGATGATATCGATTTCGGACAAGATGTCGGCGCACACCCCATCGATGAGATTCCTCTGGAAGAAATGACTTTGGAAACCGAGGAAAGGAGTGAGGCCCTTTTTGCGGAAAGCCGGGACGAAGAACCCGTGCTGGAGGTCACCGAAGACATTTCCTTGGATGAGATTGCCGTCGAAGAAGGGGGCGACGACAGGACGGTCAAGATCGAGCAGCTTATCGAGCCGCTGCGGCCTGCACCGGCCCCGG
Source organism: Pseudomonadota bacterium (assembly GCA_043806215.1). Taxonomy (GTDB): domain Bacteria; phylum Desulfobacterota; class Desulfomonilia; order Desulfomonilales; family Desulfomonilaceae; genus JAVHLK01. Next base: position 11,533 of record JAZDHD010000026.1, read on the forward strand.
CTGCCGCCGTCGTGGAGAAGGCTCCTCCCGGAGTTCCCGCACCTCGGATGGAGCGGGCTCCTCAAGCCCCGGGTGTGTCCGTATCCGAGATGCTTAGTAAGCCCGAACTCGTGCAGTTGCTCAAATCGGTTGTGGGGGAGAGCATTACCGGGGCCGGCCCGGGAAAGGCCGATTTCACCGGGTCCCTGGATTCATCCTTACGGGAAACTCTGCCGGACAAGAACGAGTTCACTGCAGCCTTTTCCCGGTCGGTTCAGTCGGCGCTGCCGGCCAAAGACGAGATTCTGGACAGGATCGTGGCGGGTATGGCCGGATCCCTGCCCACCCAGGAAGAGATCTTCTCCCGTATCGACGAGATGGTGAAGAACTCCGTGCCCTCTCGGGAAGCGATCACCCGACATGTGGAAGAGGCCATAAGGGAGGCTCTTCCCCGTACCGACATGATTTCGGAAAGGCTGGAAGCCGCCGCAAGAGGGGTCCCGTCGGAAGCGGAAATCAATGAGCGCATCGACGCGTTTCTTTCGGCCTTACCTTCATCCGAGACTTTCATGGAGCGCATTGATTCGGTTCTCGGTTCAATGCTTTCCAAAGATGAAATCGACCGGCGGCTCGACGAAACCCTGCGGTCCCTGCCGTCCTCCGAAACGCTTATGGCACGGGTGGACGAAGCCCTGGCGGCCATGCCTTCACGTGAAGACCTCGACCATCGGCTGGACGACGCCATCGCACGTGTCTTGCCGTCCGCCGACGGATTGAGGGAACGGATGGACGAGGTGCTGAAAGCGGTTCCGTCCGCCGAAGAGATGGACCGTCGATTCTCCGAAGCCGTGAAACAGGTCCTGCCGTCCGGAGACGTCCTTGGAGAGCGGATGGACGAGGCGCTGAAAGCGATTCCATCCGGCGAAGAGATTGATCGTCGATTTTCCGAGGCATTGGAGAGGTCCTTGCCGTCGGCCGATGTATTTGCGGAACGGATGGACGAGGCGTTGAAAGCTATTCCATCCGGAGAAGACGTGGACGGGAAGCTGTTGGAGGTCCTGGCCCAAGTCCTTCCTTCCGCGGAGAGCTTCGCACGACGCATGGACGAAACACTGGGCGCCTTGCCGTCTCGTGAAGAGACGGAGCGGCGTATGGATGCCGCAATGGCCGCGGCATTCCCATCGTCGGAAGTGATCGAGGCTGCATTCGAGGACGTGTTGAAGGCGTTTCCATCCCGGGAGGACATCGACGGTCGGTTGTCGGCCTCGCTGGCCAATGCCGTGCCCACTTCGGAGATCTTCGCGGAACGCTTGGACGAGGCACTCAAGGCCATTCCGCCCCGGGAAGAGGTGGAGCGGCGTATCGAGGAGGCGTTGGCAGGGTCCATTCCCTCGGAGGGGGCCATAACCGAGCGTATCGACAGAGCCATGTCGGCCATCCCTTCTCAGCAGGATATCCGGGATCGTATCGACTATGCATTGGCTGCGGTTCCCATTTCGGTGGAAGGGGCAATGGCACGGCTGCAGTCTGCATTGGCGGACACGCCTACGAAGGACGATATCGTCAAGAGAGTGGACGAAGCGATTGAGGCTCTGCCTTCCGCGGACGCGATCATGGAACGTATCGATGCGGCGTTGGCCAATGTGCCCACGCGGGAGGAGATCACGGGTCGGGTTGAGCACGCATTGGCGGGGCTGCCCTCCCAGGAGATCATTCTGCGGAGTATCGAGGGAGCGCTGAAAGGTGCGGCATCGCCTGAAACCTTCAGAGAGCGCCTCGACGCGTCGCTTGCCTCGGCCATCGCTCCTGAAATGGTTGCAGAGAGGCTTGACCAGGCCCTGAGAATCATGCCGTCACAGGAGTATATCCGGCTCCGGTTGGACGACGCCTTCTCCGCCTTCCCATCAGCCGACGTGCTCAATACAAGAGTGGATAGGGCGCTTCGCGGATTCCCCAGCGGGGAGGAGATGCTCGGCAGGATCGAAGCCGCATTGAGTGCCATACCTTCCGCAGAATCCATGGAAGAACGTCTTCAGTCGGCACTTCATGCAATTCCATCCGGAAACGTGATCATGGAGAGGGTTGAGGAACGTCTCGGATCCGTTCCGACCGTCAACGATATGACCGCCCGTATGGACGAATACCTTGCCTCTCTGATGCCGAGCAAGGAAGAAGTGTCGTCGAGCCTTCACGGCATACTGGAGAACAGAATCAACAATGTGCTTTCCGACGATGACTTGAAACGTGCGATTATCGAACTGCTTCCCGAAACGCAGCGCATACTGGAAACCATCCAGTCCGCTCTCCCCGAGAAGGAGCGTATGCGGGAAACTCTCGCCTACGGGATCACCGAGGCCGTCCAAAGCACCCTACCCGAGAGGACATGGCTCGAGAGTGTCTCCAGGGGACTCTTCGACGAAAGAAGCAAGGGCCTGCTTCCCACGAGGGACGAGGTGGTGGCTCTCATGCGCGAAGAAGTGAGAGAGAAGCTTCTCGGCATTGTGGAGAAGATAGTCAGGGAAGAGATCAAGCGGCTCTCGGACGATCTGTCCTCCTGAAGAGGGCGTCCCGTCTCCCCCCGGCGAAGGCCCATAGGCATTACTTAAGCCCGTTGGTCGGCTTGGACTTGGGTTCATTCATAACGTCCCGAAGGGACCCGTCCCGCGTCTCGCGGGATTAGCCGGGCCTTTCAAGGCCCGGAAATCGACTTTATCCCGTTCTTCCGGGGGATTAATCCCCCGGCAAAATTCCTAAGTGCCTTCGGCACACTAAGACCGCTGCATCTCAACACCGAAAACGGTGTGCATGCCTCGATTCGTGTGCCGGTTGAAGTACGGGTTGGCTGCCGGAATCCTTAAGTTGGCGCCTAAGGGCCTACGCAGGGATGACGGTCTAAGGACGACAGGCAGGATGCCGTGCGTCGTGAGAGAGCCTATCGTGAGGGACCGGCCTTCGGCTGCTTACTTTTCCAGTGCCGCCAGTATGGGGCAATTTGCACAGGGCAGAGACCGTGCAATTGTCGTATTTAATGGAGTCTTGGCATTACGTGGTGGTTTTCCCGATCTTCTTGAAATCTCCAGGCATGTTTTTCTCGTCCAGCGGCCTTTCAGCGGCTTGCATTCAATAATCTCGTGAGCTTCAAGCCAAGCTCGGGCGTCCGTATAGACCATACTTCACTCCATAATCCCCCAGAGCCATCCTCTCAATGCTCAATCAGAGACAAACAATTAGCCACAAAAAATAAAGACATATTTCATTATTCAGTATACGTGACTAAGAATAAAAGTCAAGATATTTCAAGTGTGAAAGGTATTCGCTCAGGTGCGGGTCCGTCGACGGAGCATAGTCAGGCCCTGCCCTTATGACGGATAAGGGCAGGGGAGACGCCGGCCACTCAACCTCCCGAATCGTGAAGAGGTCAAGGTAAGATGGTGAGCTTTTCGAGCATTTGCTTCACGGCCTTGTAAGAGGGCGCTTCACTGGAGATCTTGATCAACGGTTCGCCCCGAAGGTCGAGATCGACCAACATTTCGTCAAAGGGGATAATGGCCTCCGGCGGATACGGGAGCTTTTCAATCTCCCTTCGCGTATTCTCCGGCAAGTCCTCCGCCGTACCCGCCACTCGGCTCAGGATAAGGTGCTTGTTGTGGATACGCCCCTGGAGTTCATCGATCAACTCGACGATCCGTGTGATGGTGCGGAGGCTTCTCGGAGCCGGATCCGAAATCACGAAGAGATGGTCCACCTCTTCCTCCGTTCTCCGGGAAAGGTGTTCCATGCCGGCTTCATTGTCGATGACCACATGCGAGTAGTTTCCGGTGAGCCGTGAGATAATTTCCCGCAGAATGTTGTTGGCCATGCAGTAGCAACCGGGTCCCTCAGGACGTCCCATGGAGAGAAAATCCAAGTCTTTGGTCTCTTCGAGAGAAGCCTGGATCTGATACTCCATGAAACGGTCCTTGGTCATTCCGCCGGGAACATCTCCGCCCATTTTCCGGGTATCTTCACGGATGCATCCCACACTGCGCGGTTCCCGTATTCCCAGCACTTCATGGAGATTCGAATTGGAATCCGCATCTATCGCCAATAACGGCTTCTTGCCGGCTTCAATCAAGGCCTTGATTATTAACGACGTGATGGATGTTTTCCCTACCCCGCCTTTGCCGGCAACCGCCAACGTTGTTCCCATATGTGATCCTTTCCTTACTAAGTGTTCCATGGCACAAATACGGTCGCACAAGCCGAACCGTCGTCTCCGTGGGACGGGCGTCCCTGCCCGTCGTCTCCGTGGGACGGGCGTCCCGTAATGGAGGTTTACACTCATCCTCCCCGGGATTCCTAAACGGTAAGGCGCGTTCGCCCCGCGGTCAATCTCCTTGGACGCGCTCGGGATTGATCGACTCCAGTTCGGCCAGAATTTCGTAGACTCGTTGCGTGTCGCCCGTGGTCAGTCCGGCGCAACCGCACGCAGGTGTTACGATGATCCGCCGGGCGAGGGCGTCCCGGTCGACACCGGCGTCGACAAGCATCCGGATTCCTTGGCGTATCCTGCCGATCACGTCCTCCACGGTTTCCTCACGTATCCTTTCGGTATTCGGAACCGCGCCCCACGCGAGGACTCCGCCTCGTCCGAGGAACGCGGTCAATTCGTCCCGGTAAATCTTCATGGTCTCCATGTAATCCACTGCATCGAAGTTCACGATCCCGGCGGCGGTTTCCATGATCAACCCCCAATCCGTGTTGCCGCAGCAATGGACCCCCGGAATACCGCCCCGGTCCGCCACCATTGAGATTACGTCATTGAGCGAGTCGATGACGTCCTCCTTGGAGACTCCCAGCAATGCCGACGAGCCGTACGCACTGAGACTCGGTTCATCGAAGAACACGATGATCTCGTCGGCAAACGGCTTGAACTGTTCCAGCAGCCAAACCGCCTTGAGCCCCATGGCCTTGACGGCCACATCCCGGAATACGGGATGGTAGAAGATCGGCTTTCTGCTTTCGTCGGTCACCGTCAAGGCGAAGCTCAGCGGCCCGGTTACCTGCACCTTGAAGAACGGAGCTCTGGTCCCGTCTCTTGCAAGCCTTTCCAGCAGCGCGTGAATACCCTGTCCGTACTGTGGTCCCACCGCAAAATAATCGGGCGTGCCGCCCTCCAACACGTCCAGATAATGCGTGAAAAACTGCTCGACAGCTGCATCCGACACGGACGACGTATCGAAATGGTAGCTCAGATTCTCGAAGTCCACCTTAAAACCCGGAAGATTCTCGGTGAACTGAATCCACATTTGTTCGCGTGGGTTGGAACGCGACAATTGCGGAGCATGCGGAGCCGTGGTCAGCTTTGCCGTGATCATTTCCACCGCTTGAAGAGGGTCTTCGTGGGGTAGGCTTCCAACCGCGGTTGCCAGAAGCGGAGGAAGACACGAAGTGTCTGGAAATACCGCCATGATCGTCTCCTTAGTCTTTTATGGCGTTAATACGGTCGCGGATTCCAGCGCGTCCGATACGTGTGTCTCCTATAGGTAATGAATGTACGGACGGTCTGTCAAGTGACGGAAGGCTCCCGCGCCTCTTGCCGTCAAGGATGGGAGCGTGGCGGAGCCGTCTTTGGGGGCCTTGTCCGCGGGGATCCGGGTGCAACCGGGCCGGCCCCTGTTCCGCCCGGGCACTTGACCGGGCTGCACGTGGGAGTTATCCTTGCGTAAGGCTTACAAGTTCCCCCTTGAGACGTTTTATGACGGAAAAGCAGACGATCTGGGTCCACCCGACGAGTTACACGTTCCGGCTGGACGAGCCCGAGCGCATGCTCGAAACCATATGGAGCGAACGCCCCGGTTGGGGATATATCCGTAGGCGGGACCTGTGGATACGCAAAGACGCGTCCGTGGAGGATCTGGTGAGGGCCGGATATGTCCGGAGGGTCCCCGTATCGGAGGACGGAGCACAAACGTGCCCCCACTGCGGCATGTACATATTTCGCATTCCGGGGTTTCTGGTCGGGAAGCACATTGCCGAATGCGGAGGGATGGGAGAAAACTGGGCGAAGCTCGAGGAAAACCTCATCGAGGATCAGAGGATAAGGATCCATGAGGCCGCATTGCTTGCCGAAAGGCTGCAAATGGAGAGAGAAATGGAGGAGGCGGAAAGGAGAGACCGGTTCGACCGGATACGAGACGACAACCTTAACCGCCAGCGGAACAAAGACCGTAAGGCGCGTCTTAAACGGGAGACCAAGGAAGAGCTCAGACGTCGGTAGCGCAATCGGGGGACATGATCCGATTTTGCGGACGGCGCCATGCGACCTCGCAAAACTCGGAATCGTGTCCCCCGATTGCCTTGGATGACGGACCTTGGGGCCGCGCAGTCCGGAGCGCTTTTAACATCAGGATTATCCGCACGCGAAAAGCAAAAAAATAGGGGACGCTTCGGCGTCCCCATGAATATGGAGGAATTGGGGTTTTTGGAGAAGAGGGGAACCCGCTTTATCCCCTCGTCGGAGGTCAGGGTTGTGTTCCACCATACCCTCGGTGCAATTGACCCTGAGCGGTTGGTATAATCATGCCGTCGTCTTTGGTCTTGAATACGTGCGGCATATCTCTGCCGTCGGTCGGCGATATTGTTTCGATTGACTTGCGTGCGGCCCGGGTTTCGTTCGGATTCCCGCAGGGCCGGTTCTTTCCGGTGTTCATTACCAACAGGTGCCGAAGGCGGAACCCGTCTCATCCGTGGCGCCGGCAAACACTCCGCCGAATGATCCCAGCGGCGCGGCACCGAGCACGCCCGAAATGAGTTTGAAGGGCATTTCAAGAATGTTTCCAGTCAGTGCGAATGATCCTGCCGGCGATGACGGCCCGTACGGCTGCGGCCGGCCGTAAGACATGGGTCCGAACCGGGGCCCGGCAGGAGGGCAATAAGCAGGAGGTCTGCACTTCTGAATGGCCGCCGGAGCCATTGGTGGGGCACAAATGGGTGACGGAGCCGGGGCGCACATCGCAGGGCCGCACGCAGGGGCGAAGGCCGGAGGCGGTGCCAGCAACCCTCCCATGACCGCGGCGGGAAGTCCGATTATCGTTCCGCAGATGCCCGAGCACACTCCCAGGACGCCCCCGCACAGTCCAAAGGGAGACGGAGGACCGCAGACTGGTGGAGCACTTGCACAGGGGGCCGGATAGCATGACGGTGGGGGGCAGGCAGGCGGACCACCGGCTGTTGTCTGCGTAACGGTCAATGTCAAAACGCAGAGCAGTAGGCAGAACAGTACTGCAAAAACTCGTGTCACCATACCTCATCCTCCTTTGGTTCAGAATCCCTCACACTATGCTTGAGGGCGTAGACTCAAGCGAAGGACACTGAATTTAGCCCCTTGTGGGGCTTCGTTGACAAGGGGCTTTAACATGGCGATTTTTGGCTGTCAAGCAAAATTATTGATTGTCCAAAGTTATAGTGAAAGCGTTCGCCCAATGTGATCAGAAGAATATATGTACTTGTTTAGACAAGAATTATATGGCAAAATGGGTTTCAAGTTGAGCCCGTCTTCAGGGGACATGGCTCCAACGCCTCGAAATGGGCAACCGCCCATCCAGTCTACCCAGGGGACAAGAGAATGAGTAATAAAAAGGTTTCGGGTTTCATGAGAACGATAGTGTTTTATTTGGTTCTTTCCGCATTAATCCCGACGTTGCCTCTCTCCGCGGAGGCCCCCCCATCTCCCGACGAGGTCCCTCTCAACGAGGACGCCCTGCGCGCGGTAACCCAAGCCGATGCCGTGGCCCTTTACAACAGCGGAGTCGACGCATTGAAGCAGAATCGTCTTGACGAAGCCATATCGTTCTTCACGCGATCTGTTCAATTGGATCCTCAAGACGAACTGTCGTACAACAACAGAGGGGTGGCGCTGAAGCGGAAGGGGCTGTACGACAAAGCCATCGAGGACTATAATCGCGCGTTGGAGATCAATCCCCGGTACTCGTACGCACTCGCCAACCGGGGAACCGCGCGCTTCAAAAACGGCGATCTGCAGGGGGCACTAACCGATCTGACTCACGCGGTGAAGCTGTCGGGACGGGACAGCGTCATAGTCACCACCCTGGGGCTTGTCTACAAACAGATGGGCGACAACGACAAGGCGGCAACCGAGCTGAAGCGGGGCATAGCCCTGAACAAGAAGAACGTGAGGGCCTACGAGGCTCTTGCCGAAGTATATGAATCCAAGAAGATCTACGATAAGGCGCTGGATGCCTACGGCAAGGTCATAGACCTTGCGGAGAAGGGTGCCGACGTCCAGCCCATTGAAGCGAAGATCAAGAAGATGAAACAGCTGCATGCCGAAAGCCTTCATCATGAGGGGCTGGAGCAGTACCGGGCCGGGCGTGGGGCCAAGGCCGTGTCGTTGTGGACCGATGCCCTGAAGATGTCTCCCGACATGGTTGCGGTTCTGCGGGACCGAGGCCTCGCCCACCACAAGGGCGGCAACCACAAGAAGGCCGTGGAAGATTTCAGCAAAGCTCTCGAAAAAGAGCCGTCGAACGGTGAAGTGTTCCGAGTCAGGGCCGATGCGTACTACAGGCTGAAAGATGCGGACAAGGCTCTCGCGGATTACGACAAGGCTTTGGAACTGAACTCGAAGGATGCAATCGGGTACAATAACAGGGGGCTCGTATATCACGAAAAGAAGGAATTGGATCGTGCCTTGGCAGACTACTCAAAGGCGATTTCCCTCGACTCCTCCAACCCGACGTTTTTCGAGAATCGGGCACTGGTCTACATAGCGAAGGGAAAGCTACGGGAAGCTCTTGGAGACTACCGGTCCGCAACGGCACTGACGAGCGACGAGAAGATCAAGAACCGCATGCAGGAACGGATTTCCGCCATCGGGAAATACCTGGAGGAACATTCCGGGGGGGCCGGTTCGGGAAGTGAGGACGCCGCGCTCTCCGGCAAACCTGCGGAACCGGAATCCGAGAAACCCGCGGAAGGGGAAGGACGGTCGGGGAACTGACGAGGCTGCGCCGAAGGCTTAGGGTTCGTCTCAGAATAATCGGTTCAATCTCGCGGAACCTTCTCTTTCTGCGGCAACAGCACGCTGTGCCCCTACGAGGCTGAAGGCCCACCCATGTGCACTGCTTATTTCCGGACAGTCACTCAGTGCTCGGTGGCATAAATTCGGTCGCACATTCTCTAAACACGCGGTAGCGTCCCGGCGTCCCTGCCGGGCGAGAGATAGTATGTTGTTTCCACTAAAGAATACCCCGCGGAACGCGGGGAGGCCGGCGCTACCAAAGCAGGCTTTGCTGCCTTGGATACGACACCGCAATTAGGAAACGGGGCACTTGGTGCTCGGTGGCATAAACCCCCCATGACCGGGGCGATCACAACTGACCATGAAAGCCCCCCAGACTCCGAGCCGAAGACCGGGCAGAGCACGGTGGACAGGCATTCCCAGGCAGGAGCCCGGGAACGAGAAGGAAAACAAGATCCGGGCACGGAGGCCCGGGCTACGAAGGACAGTCATGAAACCTTAGACCTGTTCCGTGGGGTCCCGCGGAACGCGGGATGCCCGTCATCTTCAAGGGCGGGCGTCTGTGCCCGCCGTCTCCCCGGCGCAGGCCGGGGTCCAGGAAGCAGAGACTGGTTCCCGGCTACTGATTCGGGTACCCGGCAGGTTGCTGGTACTGCTGCGGTGCTTGTTGGTACGCCTGCTGTTGTTGGTACGCGGGTTGCTGCTGCACGGGCTGCTGGTACTGCTGAGGTGCCTGTTGATACCCCTGCTGGGGTTGTTGGTAGGCCTGCTGCTGAACGGGTTGCTGATACTGTTGCGCCGGCTGTTGATAGGTCTGCGGCTGTCCTTGAAGGGGCAATGAGGCCCCGGCTTCCCCGTATACCGGTTGGCCTTGGTATTGTGCCTGAGGTTGAACCGCGCCGTACTGCTGCTCCTGTTGCTGTTGCTGCGGGAAATAGGTAACCCCGGGCTGCGGCTGGGGCTGTTGTTGCTGCTGCATGTCCTGGGGCGGAGGAGCCTGCTGCATGTTCTGAGCCCCGGACATTGCCGAAGGGGACTGCGCGGGGTTATTGCCCCCCGAGTAATACGGGTTGAACTGATACGCGGGATTTCCCGTCCACCATGCGCGGATGTCCCCGACCGCGGAATTGTCGATTGCATTTCTGGTCTGGGAGCCGCCGAAGATGTAATCGATGAAGGCGTGACCGGGAGCGGCTGAGACAGCCACGAAGGCCAAAAGGGCAAGCAGTATGATTTTATTCATGGCATATCCCTCCGAATTGGTTTCGTTAGAATGTTCAATTGATTAAGTATACCCGATGCGTCGAGGTCAGTCAAGAATGCAAATATAATAAGGGCGTTATTCGGTTCCGTGAACAGACGGGGCGGGGGGGATGGAAAAGGGGGGGAGGCCGGTCAGTAGAGCCGTGAGGCATCGGGAGGTGTGAGTCGCCGGCCGATAACCATGCCTTCCAGCGAAAGGAGGCGTTGCTGCAAAACGGTCTCGAATCTGGGCTTGAGGTCGGAGGCAACAGCTGTAAGATTCTTGATGTATTTCACCGAAAGCGGGTTGATGTGACGGTTGTCGGCAAGCAGTTCAAAGTGAAGGTGCGGACCGGTGGCATACCCCGTGCGTCCCACCAATCCAATGCACTGCCGCTGTTTGACGCGCTGTCCTTTCCGGACCCGAAGATTCTGGAGATGTCCGTAACGGCTCTCGTAGCCGCTGTTGTGCTTAATGCAAACGAAGTTTCCGTAGCCCTTCTTCCATCCGGCATGCATGATGACTCCCGATGCCACGGACCATATGGGCGTGCCCATGGGAGCTCCGTAATCGACTCCCTTGTGCATATGCCTCCTCCCGTCGATGGGGTGGACGCGTATGCCGTAGCCGGAGGTTTCCCGCATCACCCTCAAAGGCGTCCTGAGAAGGCTTTTCTTGAGTTCCACTCCCTTGTCGTCATAGTATTGCTTGTCAAAGAGAATGGCTACCTTTCGGCCGGTCCGGCTTCCATCATATACCGCGCAGAGTACCTCTCCGTAACCCGACGGCCGGTCGTCGGCGTATCTCCGTTCGAACAGCACCTTGCACGTGTCTCCCACGACGGACTCGGACTCGAAGTCGATGTCCCACTGAAATACGGTGATCAATTTGGCGACCAGGCCCATTCCTTCTCCCGCCCTAAGGACCGATTGGGAGAGTGTGCCTTTCACGGGAATGGTTACCGTTTCGACCTTGTAGTCCAGGACGACCCGTTCTTTCCAGGAACGAATGCCGTTTTTCTCTTGCACCGCGTGGAAGACGTCGGCCGGATCGAGTTCCAAGGTTGCTTCGAGAAAAGCACCGGAAGCATCCAACGTAACGCCGTATCTCCTCGACGGTTTGAGGATGGTGTGTTCCGTGAAACGCGGGTTGTCGGTCTCCGCCCGTATCACGGAGACAAGGCTCTCGGCTACTTTGGCGGCCGAGGCCGCATCCGGCAGGTGGATGCCGAGCAGGGAGAGCAGGGTGTCCCCCTGCCCGGTCAACTCGGTGATCTCCTGGGGCAGGCACGCGGGTTCGGGTTCGTTCGGAAGGGCCGCCGGAAGAGAGGACTCGGCAGCGGGTCCATCGGAAGGCGGAAACGCGGGAATATTACACGCGAGTGGAAACTGAGTCCCGAATGTCGACGAAAAGCAAAAATAGGCTCCCAGTCCTACGAATCCCACTGCAACGGCTGCGAGGAGGACCATCCTGGACGTGACGCCCAATCGTGGACCCTTTGACCGCACTATGTAGTGGTTTTTGCGTCCTACCACGTCTTCTCGACACCTCTAGCGTAAAAACTTAGCATTAATCAGAACATCAGTCAATCTCTATTTCCCGGCGGCCTGGCGAAAAGGCCGACCCCTCCCGTCACGGCAGGAACATTTCGCACGACGGAGTGTCCTTTCTAGTAAAACAGGGTTAAGGGACCTCCATATCAATTTGTAAAATGGCGTAACATGCCGCTCTGGATGTGTGTTCCAGTGGAAGAGAGAGATTGCCATGAAGAATGAGCAGAAAGCATGGCTGGACACGCACGCGGTGACGTGCCGAGTGTTCAAGGGTAGGTGGAGTATCCGTCATTGTCTCCGGATGTATCACGACATAAAGGACCTCAAGATTCAGATGTCGACCCGCGGGGGTGGGAAGGTTTACAGACACGAGTCCGCGTACAACCCGTGTGAGCACTGTAGTATTTTATCCCGTTACATAGAGGCCGAGCGGGAACTCGAGAACCAGTTCGACCAAAACCTCGAGGTGACGTACAAGAAGGCGGTGGCGGGCTAGCGTTCGGACACGCCGACCGGCGCCGGATGAGCGGTGAACGGGCCGGGCAATTCCCCGGCGGGGCGAATCGGTCCGGGGGCGACGATCACTCGGAACTTCCGCTCCCGAGTCCATCCGTAAACTCTCTCTGCAACTCGGAAACGCTTTCCCAGCGGTTTTCCGGATCCTTTTCCAGACAGCGCAGTATCAGCTTGTCCAGCCAACGGGGCAGCGCAGGATTGGTCAGACGAGGAGGAGACGCCTGGATGCGGGTGTGCTGAAACTTGTAATCATCGAAGCCCGGGCCCTCGAAGGGGTATTTGCCGGTGACCATGAAATGGAGCAGTGCACCCAGAGAATATACCTCGGATGATCTCTCCCGGATGCCTGCCGACCTCGAGCGGAAAAACTCCGGCGGCATCGTGGCGGGGTTCATTCCAGGCTCCTGCCAACGAGGCCGCCCGGCCCTCGTAAGATTCCTGAAAATTTGGGTATATCCGAGATTCACGATCTTGCAGTCCGACAGGCCGCTGCCGACCAGTATCTGGTTTGGGTGAAGATGAAGATGAAAGGTCCTTCTGAGCCTTCCATCCAGTCCCTTAAAACTGTGAGCGTAACTTAGACTTTCCAGGATCTTACCGAAAATCTCCAGGGACTTGGCCAGTTCAAACGGCTTGCCGCGTTCCATCACCATTTCGAGATTGGCCGGGTAGGGTGGATGAATGAGACCGTTGGCGCCGCCCGGTCCGGCCACGGCCTCCTGGACGGGCAAGATGTTTTCGTGGACTATGTTGAATCCCAATTCGCTTACCTGCCGCACAAAGTCCTTGATGATCGGAAACTCCAACAGTGACTTTCGGAACACGCGGATCAGTACGTCCCGACCAGTATTCACCTCCACCCCTGCATGGAAGTCCCCCCATCCGTCGCTGAAGATCTTGTCCAGGTCTTTGTACGCGAAACCGCCCGTACCGGGCAGGAAAAGCTCCTCCCGTTTGTACTGCGCGGCCATGCTCTTGGCATAGCCGGAAACAAATGTGGTTACGGCCTTTTCCTCGAAAGAGATGTCGCTGGAGGTGAGGTCCACATACTGACCCGGTTGCCTGGTAGCTTCCGCTGTTGGGGCCGGTGTCGGCGCTGGGGAACCGGGTTGCGATTTGACCGCCCGGGCCGATTCTTTGGATGAGGTCCCGGATGTCTCGTGAGAAGACGACACGGGTTTTCCTCGGCCCCGAGGAGAGGCCGCTGCGTGCTTGACTGAACCCCGCCCGTCCCCGGAATCCTGAGAAGCGGCTTCCTTTGGAAGTATCAGGGGCTTACGACCGGAAGCCCGCGGCGACGGCCGCTTTTCTCCGGCGGGAGCAGGTCGGGCAGGCACGTTGTTGTTTGCGGGTTTACTCTTGTCCTCACCCGCAGCCCTACCGGTGCGGGGGCTCTTGACATCGGCCGCGGGGGGCTCGGAGCGGGCGGGAGCCGGCCCGGGGACCTCCGGCCGGGGCATGGGGGGCTTCGGACGAGACGGAGGGGAGAGGGTCTGAGACCGGACCGCTTTAAGGCCCTTCACATAGGCGGCGATGACCGGGTCGGTAGGATTGAGGCGGGCAGCCTTCTCCAGAATCTCACGGGCTTCGGGGTTGTCGATTCTGTTATTGACGAGTTTCAGGGCCGTCAGGTGGACGATTGCGTTTCCGCCGCCGTCGGCAACCATTTTCAGGAGATTATGTTCCACGGCCATGTCGGTTGCCTTGTGCAGGAGTTCCTTATCTTGCGGTTTGAGCGAAATCAACGACAGCATGTGACCGAGTTGCTTTGCATATTCCCCCCGAAGGCCATAAGCATGAACCAGAGCACCCCGTAGGGGCGAGTTATTGGGTTCGATCTTGGAAAGCTTCTCGAAGAGCGCCACAGACTGATCGTCCGAGGATCCCTGCCTGATCAATTGCCTCAATATCCTTGAGTTGAGGTCCCGGTTGCCCTCCCGGATGGTTTGGTCCACCAGATCGTTGTCGACGATGCAACGTGCAAGATCGGAGAGGTAATCATGGTTTGTGCCGTCTATCTCATGGAGTACGCGCAACCGCCCCATGTAGGCTTCCAAATCGCCCTTGGTGAGATAGACCGTACTGAGCATTTTATTAATTCCCACCGCTTTGGGCTGGAATTCTAGGACCTTTTCGTACACCGCCACGGCGTCGGGATTTACCTCGGACCGGGCCAGATAAATCTGCGCAATCTTCTTGATCACTATCGGGTTGCCTTCGGCAAGGGCTTCATGGACCTTGGCGTTTTCCACGTATATCCGGGCGGCTTGGGCCATGTATTCATCCGATTGGCCCTTATCGAGCTGATTGAGGATAATGAGTTCGCTCACGGCTTTCCGATAATCGCCGCTTTCGCTGTAGATCTGCGATAGTATCGTGTGAAGACGCTTGTCCGTGCGGTCGTATTCGAGAGCTTTCAAATATACCCTCGCCGCCTCGGGAGTCATGGCCTTCATCTCCAGGAGTTCCTCGCAAACGGCCTTGATGAGCGTCTTATTATTCGATTGGATGGCCGTATCCGTGTGACCTTCGCTCACCAGATAGCCCAGGGTGTCGTTGAAAACCGCCTCTCCGCCGCCTGATTCGATGAGTTCCATGGCATGGGTCAGAAGCTTGGCCGGTTCCTTGAGACGTCGGTACGTGTGGAAGAGCTTCGTATGAATTTCGATCCTTGTGTCGTGATCCTCTTCGCTTTCAAGGAGATCCTCATAAATGAGCGCGGCCTCGGCCTCCTTACCGAGGGCCATCATCAGGGAAGCTCCGAGTATGTGATCTTCCCGGTCCCTGAGGCCTCCCAGCGATCTCATCTTTTCCCAGGCCCGTGCCGCCTCCCGGAATTCCCCCAGCCCGTGGCAGCATACGCTCATCCGCCGGTACACGTCGGGATTCCGGACTTCGCCGCCGTGCAGGTCCAGAAAGCTTCTGAATTCCTTGAGTGCTCTCGAATAATCACCTTCCCGGAAGAGCTCTTCGGCGCGCTTGATCGACGCGGGAATGGAAACGGCCCGGGCCTCGGCAACCTTGGCTTTCCTTGCCCTGGTGATGAAGAACACTATGCCGGCGATGCCCAAGACCGCAGCAATCGCAATGAGCACCGCCTTTACCGTAGAGGACAAGAGCCCTTTGTCCTTTGGAACTTCCCATGGGCGGGTATGCTCTTTGAGTACATAACCGGTGACGCCTGCATCCGGCAGGTTGATTGCGATAAAGTCGTCCTTGGTTCCCAGGACCTCGTGGATGGCTCCGTTGAACGCGACATCCAGCATCTCCGATGTCTGGGATGGTTGACTATATATTTTGGTGGAGAGTCCGTCCGGGGCTACTATCTGAACCGCGGTGCGTTGCTGTCCCAGGCCGATGCCGGGCGTCGAGGCTCCCCATACGACTATGAGGGAATACATTAGAACCACAAGGATGGATTTTCTCGACGGAAGACTTTTCAATGGTATTCCCTCATTGCGGGCGCGTGTCTATATTATGGTTGTTAAAACATTGAGTTCAGCTTACCATGAAAGGCATCCACGAGCAAACCTCAATGCCGGCAAAACATAACGTGGGAATTCTTATTTGGGAGAAGAACAAGACTATGGACCAGGCACTGACTTTCGAACAAGGACCGATCCGTCCGCCAAGTGAAGCAGGAAGTCTCCTGATTCGCGTAACCAGGAATTGTCCTTGGAACCGGTGCGCATTCTGCGGCACATATACGGGAAAGAAGTTTTCCCGTCGATCCGTTGAAGAGATAAAGGCCGATGTGGACGCGGCTAAGGCCGTGGCCGACCGTATCAAGGAGATGTCTTGGGAACTCGGCGAGGGCGGCGCGATGAGCCGCCGCGTTCTCACGCGTGTGGTCCAAGACCCGGCGCTCCCCGACTCGTTCCGCTCCGTGGCACTGTGGCAGGCTTCCGGCGGAGACACCGTATTCCTGCAGGATGCGAATTCGCTGATGCTTTCCACCGTTTCCCTGCTTGAAATCCTGAATCATATTCGAAAGACCTTTCCCGGCGTCCAACGGATAACGTCCTATGCAAGGGCCCTGACGCTCAAAGGAAAGTCGGTTGAAGAGTATAAGCGGCTCAAAGAGGCCGGACTGGTGCGGTTGCATGTGGGCATGGAATCGGGGTCCGACAGGGTCCTGAAGATGATAGACAAAGGTTGCACCGCGCGTCACCTCATCGATGGGGGAAGGAAGGTCGTAGCCGCGGGAGTCTCACTGTGCTTGTACATTATGCCGGGTATCGGCGGGGTGGAGATGTCCCGGGAGCATGCGTTGGAATCCGCGAGGGTGGTAAACGCCATAAACCCCGGGTACGTGAGGTTCCGGTCACTCTACGTGCGGCGGCGGTCGGATCTCGTGAACCTGGTTCAAGAGGGTAGCTTCAAGCCCCCCTCGGAAGATGAAATGGTCCGTGAAATACGAACGCTCATCGAGAATCTTGACGGAATCACCACCACGGTCGTGAGTGATCACATTCTCAACCTGTTGGAGGAAGTTGCAGGAAAGCTGCCTGAAGACAAAGCACGGATGCTCGCCGTCATCGACGATTACCTGAACCTTGCCGAAGAGGACCGGCTCCTGTTCCAACTCGGGAGACGAGGAGGGGGGCCGGCAACCATGGAAGACTTCCGTCAACCGGGAGTGCGGGCGCGTCTGGAAGCGGCGAGACTGCAAATCGAGTCGGAGAACCCCGGAGGTCTCCCGGAGTACATTGATTCGATCAAGATGAGGTTCGTCTAGCGAAAGGACGGGCCGTCTTGCCGGCTTCTTATCCTCCAGGCTCCTCGGCATAACCCCCCCATGATCGAGGCGCTCACAACCGACCATGAAAGGCCCCGGACTCCGGGCAGAAGACCGGGCAGAGCCCGGCAGATAGGCATTCCCAGGCAGGAGCCCGGGAACGAGAAAGAGAGTCGCTTTGTGAAACGGTGAGACGGTGAGACGGCAATCGGGGACACGATTCCGAGTTTCGCGAGGTCGCATGGCGCCGTTCGCAAAATCGGATCATGTCCCCGATTGCCTGCGGCTGTGGCCGCCCGGGTAGGCACGGGGGCCTACCCCTACGAGAACGAGAAGGAAGAGGACTTTCAGACTAATACGGCCGCATAACAACACCCTGAGCCGTCTTCCCGGCGAACCGCCATGACGGGCCGGTCACGGCGGTTCGGCACGGGGGGGTTACTCTTCGGGATCGTTTAACGCCGTTTCAGGAACTACGGCCTTTTTCTTCTGCTCCTGTTTGAAATCCTTCACCGTCTTGTCGGATTTGAGCCATTCCAATGCGGCCGCGACAACCGGATCTTTCTTGAGATCTTCCGTGCTCTCCGGGCGGAATCTACTTTTCTTCCGCGACTTCTTGTCCTTGTCCTTGTCCTTATCCTTGTCCTTGTCCCTATTCTTATTCTTCAGTTCCTCTTCGATTTCGTCGTCTTCCTGTTTCTGCACTTCCGTCTTCAAGTCCACGTCGGGCTGTATGCCCTTCTGCTGAATGTGCCGTCCCTTCGGCGTGTAATAGTATGCAGTGGTGAGTCTAAGGCCGGACCCGTTGTCGAGGGGGATGATCGTCTGGACGGATGCCTTGCCGAAGGATTTGGTACCAAAGATAATCGCCCGGTCATTATCTTGCAAGGCGCCGGCCACGATCTCCGAAGCGCTTGCACTTCCTCCGTTAATGAGAACGGCCGTCTTGAAGTCGTAATGCTTCCCGGTGGTCGTAGCCCGGAACTCCATACGCTGGTCTTTTACACGGCCGTCCGTGTAGACGATCAAGCCTTTATCGATGAACAGATTCGACACCTTTACGGCCTGATCCAGCAGTCCTCCCGGATTGTTGCGCAGGTCCAGGATCATGCCCTTTACGGGTTTTTCGGCGGACAACTCGTCTATGGCCTTCTTGAGGTCGACATCGGTGTTGTCCTGGAAGCTCACCACCCGTACGTAGGGATAATCTTCATCAAAAGATTGTTTCTTGACGGACTTCACGTGGATGATATCCCGGGTGATCGTGAAGTCCTTGAACTTCCGGAATCCTTCCCGCATTACGGTGATGGTCACGTCGGTCCCTTTGGGACCCCTCATCTTTTTCACCGCTTGCAGAAGCGAGATGCTCTTGGTGGACTCGCCGTTAATTTTGACGATCTTGTCTCCGGGCTTAAGGCCGACCTTGTACGCGGGTGTGTCCTCAATGGGCGATACGATGGTGAGTACGCCGTTTTCGAGAGTGATCTCTATGCCCAGCCCGCCGAACTCTCCCTTGGTCTCGTCCTGAAGCTCCTTGAAAAGGTCTTCGGTGAGAAACGACGAATGAGGGTCAAGGGACTGCAGCATGCCGTTGATCGCGCCTTGAATCAGTTCCTTGTCCGTGACCTCTTTGACATAATTCTTTTGGACGATACCCATAACATCTCGGAAGAGACGTAATTGCTTATAGTCAGGGGACTTGGCGCCTGCGTTGTTGCTGAACAACAGACCGGCGACGAGCGCGAGTCCGACGAGAATAATGGGTAACGCGGTTGATCGAGCGGGCCTAACTATCGCCATGGGAGGACCTCCCCGTGTGGTGTTGCAGGAGTTTCCGAAAAAGTCTCCGCCACAGAAGCCACAAATGATATCATACGCCTCGCGTTGTCACAAGCGATGGACGGAAGGAAGGAACAAAGAGATGAAGGACTCCGGTTACCGTGTGGATCCACGACTGATCCCTCCCACGGCGCTTGCCATGACATTCGGCATCGTACTGCCGTGCCTTGAAGGGCCCGTAAAAAGGGGATTCCTGATGCTCTTGCTCCTCGCGCCGTTCTTCTACCTGGGTGCAGAGATATTGGCAAGAAAAATTGTTGTCGATGAGACAGGGATCACCATCTCGAAGTTCCTGAGATCCGTCCGGCTGGAATGGGCGGAAATTCAGTCGTTGGACGCAGTACGGTCCGGTAGTAAGGTTTTTCTCATCCTTTTGGGCGACCGGGGACGTCCGGTCCTTATCACCAATACGATCCGGTCGTTTCGGGAACTGGCGGACCGGGTGATGGAATATGTGCCCGCGGCAAGGATAGCCGACGGAGCGGCACAGATCTTGTCCGAGCCTCCTTCCAAGACGGGCCCGCTCGTCCAGGCATGGATCGTGTGCCTGGTTCTGGGGGGACTGGTTGTGGGCAAGATACTGGGATTCGGGTGATTCGGCGGGACGGGGGGACGGACGGAATTTTCTTGACACCCGGTAATGGTAACGATAGGGTCCCGGCCCAAATGACTCCATTGATGGGTACTCCAAATGAAACTCACTCCACTTGCCAGCGGCAGTTCGGGCAACTCATTTCTGGTACGGGCCAACGGCTCGGCGATTCTCGTCGACGCAGGTCTTTCGGGCAAGCAAATAAGCAAGAGATTGGAAGATGCGGGAACGGATCCCGGGTCGCTCGAGGGAATCCTCGTTTCCCACGAGCACTCCGATCATGTGAAGGGGGTTGGAGTCCTTTCGAGAAAATTCAAGCTTCCCGTCTACATTAACCGGGGAACCTGGAACGCGGTTGAGAAGACTCTGGGAAAAGTGCACCGACTCGAGATCTTCGAGACGGGAAAGGTCTTCGAAATCGGCGGCCTTCGTATTCATCCTTTTTCCGTGCCCCATGATTGCGCGGACCCCGTGGGATTTCGAATCTCTTGCGGTACTGCAAAGTTGGGGATTGCAACGGATTTGGGAACCGCGACCGGATTGGTTACGAGTCTGTTGACCGGCCTGCATCTCGTGGTCCTGGAAAGCAACCATGATCCAAAGATGTTGCGTGACGGCCCCTATCCCTGGGAACTCAAGCAACGGGTCCGGAGCCGATTGGGCCACCTCTCCAATCCGGAGAGCGCTCAGCTGCTCCAACGAATCGTATCGGACCAGCTGCAGGCCGTGATACTCGCCCACATGTCCGAGACGAACAATAGTCCGGACCTGGCCCTGGATTGCGCTCGGTCGTCGCTCCGGGAATTCCTTGCACAGCGGGGGAGGATCTTCTGCGCCGGCCAGGATGAGGTCGGGCCCACAATAGAAATCTAGCACTCCCCGGCAAACCGTCGTGACCACACGGCGGCAACGGACCGTGAGAATCTCCCGCAAAAGGAACCGCGCGCCGGCGCTACGCGGACCCTGCGTCTCAATCCCCCCCGCTCCACAAATCGACTCCCGCCGGTTGCGGCTTATCCCGAAACCGGAACGGGCCGACACGCTCGTGCGGTCGACCCATTTGATGGTGCATTATGGAGGCGGCTGGCGGATTTGAACCGCCGTATAACGGTTTTGCAGACCGTCGCCTTACCACTTGGCTAAGCCGCCGTTCAGTATAAGTCTCCATTTTAAGACACAGAGGAACCGGATGTCAAGAAGGGAGTTGCCCGGCCGCGGGAACGGCCTTTGGCCGTCACGCCGATACGTCGGCATATTTGTGCCCAAAGCGACGGAAGCCTGAATCGATGGATTACTCGGGAGACATTCCGATCTTCACGTCAAAGTTGTGCGTCCTCCCGCTTCTGAGGACCGTGATACGGAGGAGATCGCCGGGCTTGGTCCCCGCCACTATTCTCGACAGATGACGCCCGTTCTTTATTTGTTCGCCGTTCGCATTCAAAATGAGGTCGCCCTTCCGGATGCCGGACATGGACGCTGGGGTGGAATTGAGAACTTCGTCCACCACCGTTCCGCGCAGCGGCCCCGCACCGACCGTTTGAGCCTGCTGGGCAGTCGGGTCGTCCACATAGATGCCCAACCAGCCGCGAGTCATGGGGACTTGACGTCGGGCAAGAGTTTGCAGTTCGTTGATGTAGTTGGAAGGTATGGAAAACCCGATGCCCCTCCCGGCGGCAATAATTGCCGTGTTGACGCCGACCACCTCACCCGCCATATTGAACAGCGGGCCTCCCGAATTTCCCGGGTTTATGGATGCGTCGGTTTGAATGAAATTATCGTGCGGCCCAAGTCCCAGGAACCGGCCTTTGCCGCTCACGATGCCGACGGTCACGGATCTTCCGAGGCCGAAGGGATTGCCCACGGCGAGCACCCATTCTCCTACTTCCACCTTGGAAGAATCACCAAGCTTGACTTTCTCCAAACGATAGGGAGGCTTGATTTTCAAAAGGGCAAGATCCACATCCGGGTGCACCGCAACGGTTTTTGCCAGGACCACCTTCCCGGATGCGAGAGTCACCAGTATCTTGGCCGCACCCTCGACCACGTGCGCGTTGGTGACGATGTGGCCGTCCGAATCGCAGAAAAAGCCGCTGCCCAGACTGTCGGTTTGGAATCTATCCCCACCTTCGGTGCGGCCGTCGAGCCGGTCGGGCCGGGTTCTGAACAGTGGCGGGATCCTCGCGGAGCTGTTTTGGAGAATGTGCCGTTCAATGGATATATTGACCACCGCAGGCTTCAGCTCTTTGATCAGATCGATCAGGTCCGGGCACCCCCCATGTGCGACTCTTTTCACGGGTGATTGACCAAAGGCCTGCAGGGTCATCACACCTGCACAGAGACATAAGGCGAGTGATACTACTGCGATACCGTTGCCGATTCTATCGTGGGACACCTTCATGGGAAAGCTCTCGGGGTTTGCTGCATAATTTTCAACCTATCAGCCGAAATGTTGCGTGTCAACTTCAACTACGGCCGAATGGCGCCCCTTGCCGAGAATAGTGACCCTGACGGCAAAGCACAAGGAGCAATTCCCGGACAATCTTCGCCGCGGTGATCGCCCCGGCCGCGGTCGGATCCAGCCCGGGGTTGAGTTCCACCACGTCGGCACCCAGCAAAGTCACGGATTCGAGCGTACGGAAGAAGCGTTCCATATCGCGGTAAGACCATCCGCCTGCTTCGGGGTTCCCCGTGGCGGAAAAGCATGCCGGGTCGAGGACATCCAGGTCAAGGCTCACGTACACGGGCAACCGGCCGATGCGCCGAAGGAGGACCTCCTCATCGCCCGGGACCCAGTTCATCATGGTGGCGTGCCTCCGCATCCAGGAAAATTCTTCTCTTGTTCCGGCACGGATTCCCATCTGTATGAGCCTGTCCGGTCCGATCAGATCAACCGTACGCCGGATGACCGTAGCGTGATTGACCGCGCGGCCCTCGTATGAAGTCCTGAGATCCGAATGAGCGTCGAGGTGTACCAACACGAAGTCGCTGCTGAAAGTCCGCAAGGCTTTCACTATGGGAAGCGTGATCGTATGCTCTCCCCCCAGGCACAGGGGAAGTCCCCCTTGACGCGCAATGTCTGAAACATCCGCCTCGATCCGGTCCAACGCGTCCTCGAGAGTACCGCCCGGGAATGCGATGTCGCCCAGGTCGGCGATGTGATGGTCGGAAAGGTCCCGGTCCAGCAACGGGGAGTACGTCTCGATTGAATCCGAGGCCGCGCGTATGGCATGCGGCCCCCCGGCCGTCCCCGAGCGGTACGTACAGGTCAGATCGAGGGGGCACCCCAGGATTGCCGGGGACCCGGGAAGGACATCTTGTGAAGAACAGTCCAGGAACCGTAAACGATTCATTTGTAGGAAAACTCCCTTAGTGCTCGTCGGAGCAAATGCGGTCGCACATTCTGCTCCTGTTACCGAGTCTGAGAACTGGAACCAGAGCGTTCCGGGCACGGAGGCCCAGGCTACGGTAGGGGCGGACCTATGTGTCCGCCCGCATTTGGGCGCACACGCAGGTGCGCCCCTATCCCGCGGAACGCTGGATGCCCGTCATCTTCAAAGGCGGGCGTCCGCTCGCCGTCTCCCCGGCGAAGGCCGGGGTCCAGGAAGAAGAGACTGGTTCCCGGCCTACGCCGGGAAGACGGTTCAGCTTGTGCGACCGTATTTAAGCCATAGGGCACTCAGGCCGCAACCGGAAGAGAATCACCACGGAGATACGGCGAACACCGAGATTGCCGAGTCCTCGCAATTCCGGGGACACAATCCCAAGTTTCTCCCCGCCGTAGCGGATCGAAATTGGGTTATGTCCCCGAATTGCTCGGGGGCATGCGTTCCGGGGACATGACCCGATTTTCCGGAGCGCGGCAGAGGGACACAAATCGGGATCGTGTCCCCGGAACATAGAATTCTTCGTTGCACGACAAGAATTTCAGGGATAGTAGTACAGGGAGGTCGACGTCTTGGCGCATGCCGCAGCGCCGGCTGTAAGGACATTCCACATTACCGGCCCATCATGCAACACGTGCGGGAAACCGGGATAATC
>JAZDHD010000027.1:0-3864 GCA_043806215.1 Pseudomonadota bacterium
GGTCATCCCCCGAAGTGCTCTGCGGCATGAATGCGGGCGGACTTTTTTTCCGAATTTATCAAATGACATACCAAGTGTCTGTCCCAAGACAAACCTTGCAAGTAGCAATCCGGAGACACGATTCCGAGTTTTGCGAGGTCGCATGGCGTCGTTCGTAAGATCGGATCATCTCCCCCGAGAAGAATATCCGGGCACGGAGGCCCGGGCTACGAAGGACTGTCATGAAGCCTTAGACCGGTCTTGTGGGACGGGCCTCCGTGCCCGTCCTCTTCAAGGGCGGGCCTCCCGCCCGTCTCCCCGGCGAAGGCCGGGGTCCAGGAAGAAGAGACTGGTTCCCGGCCTACGCCGGGAAGACGGTTCAGCTTGTGCGACCGCATTTATGCCGGAGAACCCCAAAAGCCGTCGGGTCACGCGCGTCCTTGACCCAGGGCTCCGCAGATGCAGTCCGCCGTCTTCTGCGCCACCCCGCGGCCCAACTCTCCTATGGTTGCGCTCGATCTCTTGTATGTTCCCGCGGCCAACCTGTTGAGCGCGTCCCGGACCAGACCGCTATTCCTCCCCACCAGTTCCGACGTCCCCTCTTTGAGATAGATCGGCCGCTCGGTATTTTCCCGGCACACGAGGCAGGGCACATCGAAGAAGCTGGCTTCCGACTGAACCGACCCCGAGTCCGAAAAGGTCACATGGGATCCTTCCAGCAGCGAGAGGAAATCCACGTACGGTTGCGGCGGCACCAGCTTGATATGCTCACACCGGGCGACCTGCTCCATGAGCCCCCATTCGTCGAGTCTTGCCTGCGTCCGGGGATGCACCGGAAAGAGCACCGGCCGGTCGAACAGCGAGAGAATATCGATGACCTCGTTCAGCGCTTGGGGTTCGTCCACGTTCGAGGGCCGGTGTATGGTGGTGAGGGCGTATGAGCCCTTCGACAGGCCGAACGACTCCCATTTCTCGAGAGACCTGATGGCGGGCAGAAAGGTCTGGAGCGTTTCGAGCATGATATCTCCCACGAGGTGCACTCGGTCCATATCAATGCCTTCCCTCCTGAGATTCTCCACACCGGCCGGTTCCGAAACGAACAACAGATTGGACAGACAGTCGGTCAACCGGCGGTTCAACTCCTCGGGCATGGTCTCATCGAACGATCTGAGACCGGCTTCCACATGGGCAACGGGGATGAAAAGCTTTCTGGCGACAAGTGCCGCGGCTATGGTGGAATTCACGTCGCCCACCACCACCACCATGTCCGGTTTGATATCCACGCAGATCTTCTCGAATTCGATCATGATCTTCCCGGTCATCTCGCCATGGCGTCCGGACCCCACGCCCAGGTGGAATGCCGGGGCCGGGAGACCGAGTTGATCGAAGAACACCTCGCTCATCTCGGGGTTATAGTGTTGGCCCGTGTGGACAATGAGATGTCTCACGTTCTCATACCGGGAAAACTCCCTTTCCAGGGGAGCGACCTTCATGAAATTGGGGCGTGCGCCCACCACGCTGACAACCGTACTCTGCATTGCGTTCTTCCTCTCCGGCACGCATCGCGCCGGCCCTTTCGCGGCATGTGTGTCCGAAGCGGCTATGAGGCTCCGTGTGCAAGAAAGGTCTCTATTGCATCCACGATGCGGACGGAAGCACGGCCGTCGCCGAAGGGACTCTCTTCCACCTGCATCGACGCGTAGTGGTCCGGGTCTTCGAGCAGTCTCGCAGCCTCTTTGACTATTCTGCCCCGATCCGTGCCCACCAGCATGGCCGCCCCCGATTCCACGGCTTCCGGCCGTTCCGTGACGTTGCGCACCACCAGTACTGGCTTGCGCAGCGAAGGGGCTTCCTCTTGAATACCCCCGGAGTCCGTAATGATGAAGTACGCTTCGCGCATCAACGCCACGAACCCGACATAGTCCGGCGGCGAAATAATCCTGATACGCGCATGGTCTTCAAGAATCTTTTCCACCTGTCCGCGCACATTAGGATTCGGGTGCAGTGAATATACGACGGTCACGTCGGGGAATCGGTCGGCCAGGTCCACCAAGGCCCGCGACATCTCTGCGAGGCCTCCGTCAAAGTTCTCTCTCCTGTGTCCGGTGACCAGGATCATTCTTCCCCGGGGAATCTCCCGCTCCCCGGAATTACCGGGCGCCTCCGCACGGTCATCCAGTCTCCGCACGGTGCTCAGCAGTGCGTCAATGACCGTGTTTCCGGTAACCCGTATCGATTGTTCGGAAATCCCTTCACGAAGGAGATTGTGGGCGGCCCGTTCAGTGGGACAGAGATTGAGATCGGCGATATGGGAAATGAAGGTCCTGTTGGCCTCTTCGGGAAACGGCTGAAATCTGTCGTACGAGCGGAGCCCTGCCTCCACGTGTGCTATGGGAATCTTGAGGTGAAACGCGGCGAGGGCGGAGGCGAATGCCGAGGTGGTATCCCCTTGGACTACCAACAGGTGCGGCTCCTCCTCGATAAGAATACCGGTCATTCCCTGCAGCACGCTCGCCGCCACATAGGACAGCGTCTGATTCTCCTTGAGGATCTTCAAGTCATGGTCGGGACGGATGTCGAAGAATTGAAGAAACGGGTCGAGAATGTCCCGGTGCTGTCCGGTCACACAGCAGAGCGCCCGGATCCTGTCGGATCTGGAACGGAGCTCCCCGTACACCGGAGCCAATTTGATGGCTTCGGGTCTGGTTCCGAATGCCAGTAATACCTTAGGCATAGGCTCCCCCTGGGATACCGTCGGTTAATGTGGAACGGGCCGTATTATAGCAGTGTTTTTCGGAATGCCAAGCCTCGCGGTGGGGAGAGGTGCCTTACAGTGAATGTGGCGGTGTCCCGGACGAATCACGGAATCCGATGAAAGGCCCCCTGCGGAAGCCGCGGTGTTTCGGGCCGGCGGTTCACTCTTGTCCCTTTATTCCATTAAAGCCGCTCTTGGACCGCACGTATCTGATTGACAACCATGGAAACCACACGTACACTGAGACACAATGATGTGGGGAGGGAAGCGATGTCGCGAAAGACACTATCCGCGTTTATGCCGGTACTGGTCATGGTTGCGGGGTTGGCCGGTGCGGCCTATGGACAGGCCGTCCTTCAGGAGTTGGACGTGCTTCAGGACTACGGCCCCGACCGGGTCCTCCAAGACGCAAATTTCTACATTGAAGGGCGTCCCAACTACAACGGAGCTCAATGGATATTCGATCAGCATACCAATAACCTCATCGGGTACGCGCCCTGGGACGCGGTAAAGCGGAGATGGACGCTGTTCAACCTCCGGGGGGAATACTACGGCTTCATTCAGGCCATTATGGGCCAATTTCACCATCCGCCCCATTACCTTCAGTATCTGTGGTACGATAAGGATAATCGGTACAAGGGCTTTTTCGTCAGAGGGTTGGGCGGCAGGCCGGTGACGCCGGATCTTCCGTTTGGGGAATTGGGAGGCCAAATGCACGTTTACCTGTTCGGCAATTTCCCGCTGGACCTTCCCGATTATACCATCGAAACGGATCCCCTGAAGCAGTTCCCTCTCGAGGTCGATGTCTCACCCGTCCAGAGAGACGAGTGAAAATGCGTTGCCGGGAGTTGGCATTACTCGGATACCGCCGTTATCGTGCCGGTATGATTCCTGTGAACATTCAAGATGTTGGCCGTTCACATGCCGGATCGGATTATCGAAGTCCCCGTCGCCGAAAGGCTTTCCGGGGCTTAGTGCTCAGTGGCGTAAATACGGTCACGGATTTTTCGCGCTGAGATTGCTTTCCCGCGTTCTGCGCGGGACTGCGCTCCTCGCAATGACATCTCGTGGTTGCACGCGATTTCGGTCACGGCACCACGCTGAACCATGTCATTGCGAGCCCGAGGCTT
>JAZDHD010000028.1:0-8183 GCA_043806215.1 Pseudomonadota bacterium
CCCGATTGTCCTATATCACGGAACGAAGAAGTGGACGGTTTCCACGGAATTCGCCGGCTTGTATGACCCCCCGGACAACCTTCTGCCGGACCTCTTGAACTTCAGGTATTATCTGTGCGACCTGTCGGGCTACAGTGACGATGAGATCAAAATGCGCTGCCTGGCCGCCGCGACCCTTGCGGTTGCCCTGCTTCTGATGAAGAACTTTTTCAGGCCCGACCTGTCAAAGCGGTTGAAGGAGTATTTTGGACTCATCGACAATATGGAACAGCAAACGGCTCTTCAATTCTTGGAAGCGGTTTTTCATTATCTGGGGGCCGCAAGGGAAAGGGTAACGCCGGAGGACGTGGGGCAAGCACTTAAGGATTCACTCGGAAAGAAGGGAGAGATTTACATGTACAGCCTTGCAGATAAATGGATCGACGAAGGTCTCGAACAGGGAATGCAGCTGGGAATACAGCAGGGAACGCAACAGGGAATGCTGAGGGAAGCCGTATCCCTCACGATTCGCCTACTCACCCGCCGGTTCGGTGAGTTGGACGAGACCACACAAGGGCGTATCCAACAGTTGCCGTTGGAAGAGTTGGAACGTCTGGGTGAAGACCTCCTGGATTTCCCGGACAAGTCCGCACTCGAGGATTGGCTGGACAGAGCAGCCCATTAGGGGGAATCAAAGGAGATTGTGCCGCCAAAACACGAAGGCACCAAGATAAGACTATATTTTCCGGTATCCGTTCAGGGGGGGTAATCGGAAAGATGCTGTCTTCTGTAAAGAGTGAAGCACCGATTGATTTCCTTGAGGCAGCTATTCTCGCACATCGGAAAGGCCTCCCAGCACCGTCGTTGTTGCCCAAAAAGCAAGATCAACTTCTCGACGCAGCTTGACCTCCCCCATGAATGGATACCCGGTTTCATATGGGGATCGCCGAATACGATTCCCTCGTAACCGATAGAAAGCTGCCGGGACTTGTCACCGATTCGGAGATATTTTTGCGCTCCGTGGATGACGATCCCATGAACAAGGTACGACAGGCAGCACGGACGGGGCGACCAGCGGGTGACCAATCCTTTGTAACCACCGTTGAAAGGCCGACGGGCCGTGACCTGAGCAAGGGTCTACCAGGGAGGCCGGGAAAGCGCCCGGTGTAAGAAACAGTTTTGTGTCCCCGCATTCCCTGTCCGCACATTCCGGATTCATTTCCCCAGTATTGCAGATATCCGGCAAGACGGGCCGCTTGACACGGCCCTCAACTCTCTTCAGGATAACGAACCGTCTCGAGCCGCCGGATACTGTTCAAAGCCGTCGGTCTGTCGATATCACTCTATGGAAAGAGAATCACATTCATGTCAACCCAAGAAAGGGCCTTTAACCTCAAGATCTTACTCATCCTGTCCCTGGGTCATTTAACAACCGATATTTATCAAGGAGCGCTCCCTGCCGTCCTGCCTTTTCTCAAGGCAAAACTCTCGCTTTCGTACACCCTTGCGGGAGTGATCATGATGGCCGCCAATTTCACGTCCTCCATCGTTCAGCCGTTGTTCGGCCATTTGTCGGATCGGAGGGAAAAGGCGGTTCTTCTCCCTCTGGGATGCCTTTGCGCAGCGCTCGGGCTGTCGTTCGTGTCGGTGCCGGGAGATTATTGGGGAGTCCTGCTGCTCGTTATCGTCAGCGGGCTTGGAGTGGCCGCCTTCCATCCCGAGGGGTACAAGACCGCTTATTATTTTACGGGGCAACGGTTGGCCACGGGCATGTCGGTCTTCTCAGTGGGCGGAAACCTTGGGTTTGCACTGGGACCAATCATATCGATTGCAATCGTCACAGGGCTCGGCCTCGATTACCTGCCCGTGATGGCTCTCCTGTCGTTGTTTTTTCTGTCATTCCTTTTGTACTCGTGGAAATCCCTGGCTGCGGCAAGACCATTGTCCGTCAACAAACGCGATACCGGAGAACCGGCGGCCAAGGGGGCGTATGTGGCCCTTTTCCTTACCATTGGCGTTGTGATCATGAGATCGTGGACTCAGATCGGGCTCATGACGTACATCCCGTTTTATTACATCGACTTTCTCAAAGGAGAGCCCATCTACGCAGGAACACTTGTATCGGTGCTCTTACTTGGAGGGGTGGTCGGCACCCTGGGCGGCTCGGTACTGGCGGACCGATGGGGTCACAAACGGTTTCTCATCGGCTCCATGCTCCTCACGAGCCTACTGTTACCTTTGGTTTTCGCGGCGCGGGGATTCTCCCTGTTCGTTGCCCTTGGAGTCGTGGGAATGGTGCTGATCTCCAACTTCACGGTCACCATCGTAATGGCTCAGCAAATCCTCCCGCAGAATCTCGGCGTCGCGTCGGGGCTCATGGTGGGATTTGCCATAGGAACGGGCGGCCTCGGGGTGACCATCCTGGGCATCGTCGCAGACCACTTCGGCGTTCCCACGGCTTTGCATTCCATCATGGTGCTCCCCGTAGCCGGTCTTGCCCTGAGCCTGCCCATCAGGTATCCCGAGCCCAACCGGTGAGCGGCCGAGTACCCGAGATATGAAAATCTCCTTTGCTTATCCTTAAGTTCCTTCTTTGCAGATGTTTCCCGGAACCGGCCGGTTGGGAATCTTCGGCCGGGGCATGCGGAGGGCCTCGACCTCTATTCTAGATGACGACCAAAAGAACTATTTGTTCCAAATGTTATAAAGAAAATTTCAGGCATGACATGCGGAAGGACCAATCGATCCCGGCTCCCGACGGCCCTGCATCTCCCTTGACCTTGCTACGATCTTGATTTCGTTTGTGTAAACCCTGCAATTCTTCTAGAATCGGCATGGGCAGAGAAACGTGGCCTCGTGTCGACCTTCTTCACGACAAACCGCCCATATTTCTCTTGGGAGATTTTCATGGAAGACCGTAACAAGACCGGAGATGAACTCATCCCAGACCCGGGGCCGGAGGGACGTTCACCGCATCGAGAGGAGCGGAGCGCAATGGACCGCCACGGGCCGGCCGAGAACTCCCGGGTCAAAGGTCTTCCCGACGAACAGGCGCACGGCCGGGATCCGGACGGAGAGTCCGCGCCAAGATTGCTTTCTTCCAGAGAATCCGCGTCGGAAACCATCGACCTGAGCAGACTCCTCTCCAAGGAACTGACGGACTCGGGAAGCTTCAACATCAGTGGAGACATTTGGGCCACGACTTTCGGAAAGTTGATGCAGGCAATGCCGATTCCCGCCTTGTTGTTGGACGAAACCGCCGGAATATTCCAGGCCAACGACGCGTGCGGACGACTTGTGCGGAATCATCGGGAACTTATCGGTTCGTCCTTTGTAGACCTGATCATGGATCCTTCGACGAGGGAACAGGCGAGTTCACTCGTCGAGTCGGTTTTTTCCGATCGAAAGGCCCGTTCCTGCGAAATATGGATAAACCCGCAGAGCCGGCATCGATGGACACGGATAACCTTTCGGCCTATCCGGATTATGGGGGAACGCTATGTCTTGGCGTTGCTGGAAGACCTGACGGCTGAAAAGGAGCAGTTGATCCTCAACAAGAAGCATGAACGGGCGCTTGAGATGGAAATAGCGCGCCGGAAACAAACCGAGAAATTACTCAAGGAATCGGAAGAAAAGCATCGAATAGTAGTGGACAACGCTGCAGAAACCATTGTGGTGATTCAGCAAGGGCGGATCGTGTTTGCCAATTCCGAGGCTGTACGGCGTTCCGGTTACCCCGCGGCGGAAATCCCGGGAAGACCTCTTGCGGATTTTGTGCATCCGTTGGATCGACGCGTCGTGGTTGAGCGTTATGAAAGAAGGTTGAGGGGAGAGGAGGTGCCGTACGCCTACCCGGTCAGGGTCCTCCACAAAGGCGGAGAAGTCTGGTGGGGATACTTCAACATGGTCCGGATAACCTGGGAGGGAACTCCTGCGGTGCTGGCCCTTGGAACGGACATCACGGAACTCAAACAAGCCGAAGAACTCCTCAAGGAAAGTGAAGAGAAGTTTAGAGCGCTTTCAGAGGCCACGTTCGAGGCGATCATTCTCACGGACAACGGAGTATGCATTGGTCTGAATCTCTCCGCGGAGGCCATGTTGGGGTACACCGCACAAGAGGCCGTCGGCAAGAGCGGAACCGAATTCATCACTCCCGAGTTCCGCGAGACCGTCCGTCACCACATGTTGTCGGGCTGTGAGGAGCCGTACGAAGCTGTTGCGCTGAGGAAAGACGGTTCCACCTTCCCGTGCGAGATTCAAGGCAAGATGCTCAACTATCGCGGCAGCCGAATACGGGTCGCTGCATTGCGGGACATCACCGAACGGAAACAGGCGGAAAAGGCCCTGCATGACAGCGAAGAAAGCTACAGGCGGTTGTTTAACGGATCCAGGGACGGGGTCTATATAACTACGCTGGACGGAAGTCTCGTGGAAGCCAACCAATCGTTGCTGGACCTCTTTGGCTACACGCGGGACGAGATGCACTCCATCAACGTCCTTGATTCATACTGCGACCCCGAAGCCCGGAAGAGGTTCCAGGAACAAATACGGATCGAGGGATCGGTTAAGGATTATGAAATCAGACTGTTGAGAAAGGATGGAACGGAAGCCGACTGTTTGATCACGACCAGCCTGCGCAGATCCGACAAGGGAACAATCGACGGATATCACGGTATCTTACGGGATGTCACGGAACAGAAACGCCTTCAGAATAGACTCGCTCAGGGCCAGAAGATGGAGGCCATCGGCACCCTTGCCGGTGGTATTGCACACGATTTCAACAACATACTCTATGCGATCATGGGATTTGCAGAATTGGCCCTGGATAACATTCCCGAGGAAGACAATACCAGAGAGTACTTGAAGAGAATCTGGGCGGCCGGAGAGCGGGCAAGGTTTCTCGTGAATCAAATTCTCACCTTTAGCCGCCAGACCGAACAGGAGAAGAAGCCCATCCTGATCGCCCCCATAGTGAAGGAAGTCTGCAAGTTCATCAGGGCTTCCCTCCCGGCAACCATTGCAATCTACCAGGATATCGGGCCGGGCTTGGGCTCGATTCTGGGAGATCCCACCCAAATTCACCAGGTTCTGATGAACTTATGCACAAATGCGGGACATGCAATGAAGAAAACGGGGGGTGAGTTGTTCGTGGGCCTCCACGAGATGGATCTCGAATCCGTTGCCACAAACGAGTATCCGGGCTTACCCGCCGGCACGTATCAACGGTTGGTTGTCCGGGATACCGGCACCGGCATTGATCCGAACGTGCGGGAACGCATATTCGACCCCTATTTCTCTACAAAGGAAAAGGGTGAGGGTACTGGGTTGGGACTGGCCGTGGTCCATGGGATCGTCCAGGCCCACAAAGGCATCATAAAAGTTGAGAGTGAACCGGCCAAGGGAACCGAGTTTCAAGTCTATCTCCCGGTTGTCGAAAAGAGGCCTGTTCCGGAAAAGCAGGCCGGCACGGTGCCGCGCGCTGGAGACGAACGCATCCTGCTGGTGGATGATGAAGAGATCATCGTGGAATTGGTCAGGGCAGTCTTGGAGCGCCTTGGCTACGCAGTTACAACCACCCGCAGCAGTCTTGACGCTCTGGAGTTGTTCCGAGCCGATCCCGCAGGCTTTGATCTGGTCGTCACGGACATGACCATGCCGAACATGACGGGAAAGGACTTGGCAAAGGAGATGCTCGCAATTCGTGGAGACATCCCCATTATTCTCTGCACGGGATTCACCGAATTGATTACGGACGAACAGGCAAAGTCCATCGGTATCCGTGAGTTGATCATGAAACCAATCGCGAAGCATGATTTGGCCCGGACAATCCGCCGTGTACTGGATGCTTGACTCGAAAGATGAAGAATACCCCCTGAGTGTGTTTCCCGATCTTGAGGCGGATCTTTGCGAGGGCCGTCGGCCTTCAAGATCGTACGATATCTTCGGGGTGCTCTTGACCATGCAGATGATGTGGACATGGAGACCATCTGGCCATGATTGACGGATGGTTGTGTGATTAGGTATGCTCCCAATTGAGGAAAGACCGGCTCTTGAATCAACATGGCACCGGCGAGTTCGTGGGCCGCATCGGGGGAAATTGAGTGAGTGTTCAGAAAAAGAAGCCGGGACCGAGAAAAAAAGGGACGTGTGTGCGGCCGGCGCAGTCTGTTGGGGCTTGCGAGGGAGTCGTGCATGCACGCCGGTCCTTCCGGACTGCGGGGCCCCGGTCGTACGGCCTGCCGATTGACCGGAGCCGGCGCAGTTATTCGTGATCATTCGCCAAAGAAGATTTCACCCCTTTTCAAGCTTGAGGAGATACCATGTCGCCGAATCTTGACAAAATCTACGAGGAAGCCCTAGGGCTTCCGGATGAATCCAAGGCCGTGTTGGCCGAACGAATTGTCGAATATTTGGAAACGCATGTGGCCCCTCATCTGGAACGTGTTCATCTCGACACCGTGAAACGTCGTCGGGACGAAATGAGAGAGGGAAAACGGAACCCATTGCCGGCCATGATGCTTCGGTCATGGCGCACAGGATCATCAATAAGTGAAACACTCTTTCCATCCTTTTGATATCATGGAACCGGTTAACAAATGCTAAGAACGATCCTTGATTCGGAAAACCGAAATGCAGGGTCTTCAGGAGGTGGGAATGAATCGAGAAAGCGTCACGTTCAAGCCTTCCCGAAACCTAAGTGATCTAAGCATCCGAGCCAAAATGATTCTCTGTGCCTTTATCCCCATGGCAGCGGTGGTCCTCGTAGCCTGCCTCGGCCTCAACGGCCTGTCCCGCATCGTTGCAGCTTCGGAAGAATTGCATGCGCTGGCTCAAGAAGCCGGCGGACGACAAGTGCAAAGTGGGAACTCGGGAAAAACCCCGGACCCCGTCCCTGCCGCTGTGGCCGGGCTCAAGACTTCCATTGACAAAATTAGAGAAATCGAGACGTCCATTCGCATTCTGCTATTGGTGGGCGCGCCGGGAATAATCGTAATCACGATGGGAAC
This sequence comes from Pseudomonadota bacterium, assembly GCA_043806215.1. Classification (GTDB taxonomy): domain Bacteria; phylum Desulfobacterota; class Desulfomonilia; order Desulfomonilales; family Desulfomonilaceae; genus JAVHLK01. Next base: position 6,987 of record JAZDHD010000028.1, read on the forward strand.
CCTTTTCATACTCGCGGGAACCATTCGGAAACCATTCCTGCAAGCTGAATCGGTGATCGCCATGGCAAAGCAGGGAGACCTGTCCGAGCGGTTGGAAATAGCTTCCAGCAATGAGGTTGGCCGATTTGCCCGGGCGCTGAACGACATGCTCGAGTCGGTGCGGGCCCAGATCGCTCAAGTTCTCGAAGGCGTCAGGGTTCTGACCGAAGCCTCCACGGAGATCGCATCAACGGGAACGCAATTGGCATCGAGCACGTCGAACGTGTCTTCGGCCGTGTCGGAGACCTCCGCGGTCGTGGAACAGGTCCGGCAGTCCGCCCGTATGGGTGGAGACAAGGCCAAGAATGTGGCCGAGAGCGCCGCTCAGATGATACGGATAGCCGATTCCGGTACGAGCGCGGCTGAAGACACGGTTGACAGAATGAATGTGATCAAGGGCCAGATAGAATCAATCCATGAAACGGTGGTGAAACTCAGCGACCACAGCCGGGCCATCGAAGAGATAATCGGCGCGGTGCAGGACCTGGCCAACCAGTCCAATCTCCTGGCGGTCAACGCCTCCATCGAAGCCGCGCGGGCGGGGGATCAAGGCAAAGGTTTTTCCGTGGTCGCCCAGGAGATCAAGACGCTCGCCGATCAATCCAAAGAGGCTACGGGCCAGATCCGGCACATACTTGAAGATACGCAGAAATGGGTGAACGCAGTCGTCACGGCTACCCGGCAAGGCAGCGAAGCCGTGGATGCAGGCGTGGAGCAGTCCGTGGTCGCGGGGGAGGCCATCCGGGCACTCAGTGAAAGCGTGGCGGTTTCCTCTCAGGCCGCCGGAGTGATTTATGCTCAGACGGAACAGCAATTAATCGGTGTTCATCAGGTATCGGACGCAATGAAAAGCATTGAGGAAGTCATGCGGCAGAACCTGGACGCGGCTTCGCAATTGGAGCAAGCTTCCAACAAGTTGAGGGGGTTGCAGACGTCCCTGTCCGAACTGGTGGGAAGGTACCAAGTTTAAACGTTGGCGACGAGTCGGCGGGGCTGGCTCTTAGTGCTCCGGTTCCTAATACGGTCACGGATTTTTCGCGCTGAGATTGCTTTCCCGCGTTCTGCGCGGGACTGCGCTCCTCGCAATGACATCTCGTGGTTGCACGCGATTTCGGTCACGGCACCACGCTGAACCATGTCATTGCGAGCCCGAGGCTT
>JAZDHD010000029.1:0-3785 GCA_043806215.1 Pseudomonadota bacterium
CCCGACAGTTGGGAGCCAAAGTCGAAGCTTGAACGGTTGATCCACGTGACTACGCAGGGCCGGATATGCCGGCGCGCCGGGAGCCTTCGAGGTGCCTTGGTAGGGGTAGGCCCCTGTGCCTACCCAGGGCACCCACAGGGGGGAGCCCCTACGAAGATGACCGCTGGGTGTCTTCGAGAATACGCGACCGAATTTGAGCAACGGAGCACTTAGTGCTTCATGGCATAAACCCGCATGATTCGGGGGTCACAACTGACCATGAAAATCCCTCGGTGCTCCGAGCCGAAGACCGGGCAGAGCCCGGCGGATGGGCATTCCCAGGCAGGAGCCTGGGAACGAGAGGCATGGGATTTTCAGACAAATGCGGTCGCACAAGCTGAACCGTCTTCCCGGCGTAGGCCGGGAACCAGTCTGTTCTTCCTGGACCCCGGCCTTCGCCGGGGAGACGGCGGGCGGACGCCCGCCCTTGAAGATGACGGGAACGGAGGCCCGTCCCATCCCGCGTCCCGCGGGATAGGGGCGCACCTGCGTGTGCGCCCAAATGCGGGCGGACACATAGGTCCGCCCCTACCGTAGCCCGGGCCTCCGTGCCCGAATCTTGTTCTTGCCGGCTCCCGAGCCGGCTGCGAGACGAAAATGTGCGACCGTATTTACGCCACAGAGCACTTAGCTCCCGGGCGCCCATGACCAACATGTACGGCGCCTTGAGACCGTTCGATCCAAGATCCGGAGGAGGCATGGCCAAGAGACTGATACTGAAGGAACTCAGCCGGTACCCCATCGACACCTATGCGGATGTCGTCTACAGAAACGCTCTCCTGAATGGAGACAAAGAGGCCTTCATATACGGAGACGAACGGATAACCTTTGCGCAGTTCAACGGGCGTGTGAACAGCCTCGTCCATGGGCTTTACTCCATGGGCCTGTCGAAGGGCGATGGAATAGGGATACTTTCCTGGAATTGTCTTGGGTGCACCGAAGTGAATGCCGCGGCCATGAAGGGCGGATTCATCGTTTCACCCTTCAACCCCAGGATGCAGACCGATGAGCTGGACTATCTGATCAACTACTCCGAGGTCAAGGCGCTCTTCGTTGGGCCGGAACTCATGGGAGAAGCGGAGAAACTCAGGCGGCGCCTTCCGAACGTCCGGCATTACATTTCTCTGGAGGGTCCGGCAGGGCACATGACGTCCCATCGCAGCTTGATCGAGTCCTTTTCGCCGGAGGAGCCGGGAGTGGACGTCAAGGAAGACGATTGGTTCATCATTTTCTATACGAGCGGCACCACCGGCGTTCCTCGGGGTGCGGTTTATACCCACTCGGCAAAGCTTCGCGAGGCAACGAACAAGGCATTGCAAGTGGGTCTGAGGCCGACCGACCGGCACGTGATGATTCTGCCCCTCTTTCATATCGGCGGCTGGTCCCATTTCTGGGCTTTCTTCTGCGTGGGAGCGTGCAATGTCATCATGCCCAAGGGGTCGTTCGATCCTCACGCGACGTTTCAGGCCATCCAGGACGAGAAGGCCACGGACATCCATATCGTGCCGACCCACCTGGTGGGCATGTTGGCCCAATCCGATCTCGGCCGATACGATCTCTCCAGCCTGGAGAGGATGTGGTACGCGGCCTCGCCCATGCCCACCGAGCTGCTCAGGAAGGGCATCGATACCTTCGGCGACATATTCGCCCAGGGGTACGGGCAGTCCGAGTCGGGCCCGGACATCGCTATTCTCTCGAAGGAGTCCCACCGGGTCATCGACAAATCCCCTGAAGACCAGAAAGTCCTCGCGTCCTGCGGCCGGCCGTGTTCCGGCGTGCACGCACGCATCGTGGACATTGACGGCAATGATGTCGAACCCGGCGATGTCGGCGAGATCGTGGTCCAAAGCAAATCGCTCATGTCCGAGTACTGGAAAAGGCCCGAGGAGACTCTCGCTACAATAGTCGACGGGTGGCTCCATACCGGAGACATGGGGTATTACGATGAGAACGGCTTCATATACATCGTTGATCGGAAGAAGGACATGATTATCAGCGGTGGGGAGAACATTTACCCCCGCGAGGTGGAAGAAATCCTTTACCGTCACCCGGCAGTCTCGGAAGCCGCCGTCATCGGCCTGCCCGACGAGACATGGGTGGAAAGGGTTCACGCAGTCATTGCGTTGAAGGAGGGGTGGAAAGTCGAGCCGGAAGAGATCGTTGCCTTGTGCAAGGAGCACCTCGCCCGTTACAAGGCCCCGAGGTCGGTCGAATTCGTCGAGTCTCTGCCCAAGAATCCACAGGGGAAGATCCTCAAGAAGGAACTCCGGGAGAAATACAGGAAAGGGAGGTAATGAAACACCGAATAGCAAGACCCTGGTTGGAACGAAGGACGCCCAATGGCAAAACCGAGCTAAGTGTTCTATGGCACAAATACGGTGACAAGCACTAAGTCGATGACCGCAAAATCAGGAAGGGGACGGTTATGAAAAGATCTATCGTTGTGAGATGCCTCGTTGTCGTGTTTCTTCTGTCCGGATGCCTTGTCCCGGCCGCTGCGTATGCCGCGGACAACGTCATCAACCTAAGGTTTGCGCATTTCGTTCCGTCCACGACCCTCGAAGGCAAGACCATGCAGGCCTGGGCCGACGAGGTGGCGAAGAGGACGAACGGAAAGGTCAAGGTAACGATCTATCCTGGTGCAACACTCATCCCCGTTCAACAGACGTACGACGGAATAACCAAGGAAGTCGCGGACATCGGCTACGGCATTTTTGCGTATCACCGCGGACGCTTCCCCATGATGGAAGTGCTGGACCTCCCCTTGGGGTACAAGGATCCCGCTGTGCCCACGAAACTTATCAACGCGTACTATAAGAAATTCAAGCCAAAAGAACTCGATGACGTGAAGGTGCTCTTCCTCGAGGCCCATGGCCCGGGACTCCTGAGCACAAAGAAGCCGGTTTCCAAGACCGAAGACCTCAAAGGCATGAAAATCAGGGCCCACGGCGTTTCGGCCAGGATCTTGACCGCCCTTGGCGCCACCCCCATCGGCCTGCCCATAACGGACACCTATGACGCCCTCTCAAAAGGCGTGGTGGAGGGCCTGATGCTCGACTGGGGAGGTCTCTACAATTGGAAAATGGGCGATGTGGTCAAGAATCATGTGGACTGCCCGGGCATCGCCTACACCACAAGCTTCTACACGGTGATGAACAAGGACAAGTGGAACAGCCTTCCCCCTGATGTGAAGAAAATCATCGATGAACTCAATGAGGAATGGATCGGAAGGGTGGAGAAGAAATGGGTCGACTGGCAGGCCATGGGTAAGTCCAAGTTGGCGGAAAAGGGAAATAATATAATTGTTCTGTCCGCGGACGAGAATGCCCGCTGGGCGGGAAAGATGCAGAAGGTGCTGGATGAGTGGGTGGAAGGCCAAAAGGCTAAGGGCGTACCGGCGGACGAGGCGTTGAAATTCTGTCAAGATTATCTCAAGGCCAACGACAAATAGAGTGCCCTTCGAGTGAAACGTTCGCTTAGTGTTCTGTGGCGTAAATACGGTCACGGCTTTCTCGCGCCGAGATTGCTTCGTCGCTGCGCTCCTCGCAATGACATCCCGCAATTTGTCATTGCGAGCCCGAGGCTTGGGGAGGGCGTGGCAATCTCAAGAGGTCAAGAATGTGCGACCGTACTTAGGAATCGGCGCACTTAGGTCGGGTCCAAACTTTCCGCTTGTTGCGCGGTTGAAGTTGCGTGTAATCTTACCACGGAACGGCCGGAGGAGTCCCCTGCAATTCATCGGGGTT
>JAZDHD010000030.1:0-33527 GCA_043806215.1 Pseudomonadota bacterium
GGAGGATGACGATTATGCCGAATCCGGAGGCTGCAACGGATCGAACGTGCGGAGAAGAGAGCCCCGGGTACGTGAGGCTTTCCCTGGCTGCGGCCATGACCTTGGGGTTTGCCAAGGGCCTGTTCTACCGGAACGCGCGCCTTGGCTGCATCAATCTCCTGCTGACCTATTCCGACGGATGCAAGGCCAACTGCGCGTTCTGCGGGCTTGCCGCCGAACGGGAGCGGAAAACCGCCGGCGGGAGCTTCATCCGGGTTCCCTGGAGAACATTCCCCACCGACTCCGTCATCGCTGCAATCGAGACCGCGCCCGACCATGTCGGCAGGGTGTGTATCTCCATGATCACGCATCCCCGGTGCAGACGCGACGTCCTCGACATTTGCCGCAGTATAGGGCTGCAAACCGGCATATCGGTATCTCTGCTGATTTCCCCTTCGGTGCTCCTTCGGGATGATTTGCAGGCAATGAAGGACGCCGGAGCCGACCGGATCGGAGTGGCCATAGACGGTGCAACCAAAGAGATCTTCGACAGATACCGCGGAAAACCCGTGGGTGGCCCCCACGACTGGAAACGGTACTGGAACGTGTACGAGGAAAGCCTCCGGGTTTTCGGGGAAGGCATGGCAGGCGTCCACCTCATCTGCGGCCTGGGCGAGACCGAGCAGGAAATGGTTTCCGCCATGTATAGGGCCCGCGACATGGGAGGGTGTACTCACCTCTTCTCCTTCTTCCCCGAGGCCGGATCGGCCATGGAGCACCACTCCCCGCCTCCCATGGGATCGTACCGAAGGATCCAGCTTGCACGATGGTTGATCGATACCGATAAGGCGCGGATTCGCGATATGGAATTCGACGGATCCGGCAGAATCCGCGGATTCGGCGTGCCCCGTGAAGACATCGAGAAGGCCGTTGCCTCCGGTGAACCATTCGAGACCTCGGGCTGTCCCGGGCCGGACGGCAAGGTTGCGTGCAACCGGCCATACGGCAATGAAAAACCGGGGCCCGGAATAAGGAACTTTCCCTTCCCTCCGGAAGAAGAGGACATAGCCCGTGTCCGACACGACCTTGAGGATTATGGCTGAGTATCCCGTTTCCTAATTTCGGTCGCACATTTTCGTAGGATGTGGTGAATCCCGCTTTCAGCGGGATGAACCGTCCCGCGGGACGCGGGATTCGCTGTTGAGATTGCCACGCCCTCCCAAAGCCTCGGGCTCGCAATGACATGGTCCAGCGTGGTGCCGTGACCGAAACCGCTTGCAGCCACAAGATGTCATTGCGAGGAGCGCAGTCCCGCGCAGAACGCGGGAAAGCAATCTCAGCGCGAAAAACCCGTGACCGTATTTACGCCATGGAGCACGTAGTGTAGAGGTCTCGAAGACACCGGCTGGCCGAGTGGTCGATTCGACAACGTCCGGGCAAGGCCCGTGACGTCTTCACATCACTGTCTCGAACTCGAGCCGGCCGAGCCGATCGTTTCAGGTCTTTCTCTTATTCACGCCGTCATCACATCGTTGCCGGCCACGCCATTCGAAAAGCGGTCCGCCGGCTTTGAACCGGCACTGGACGCGGCCGGTTTTGCATGAACCCGGATGCCTTTGGCCGTCAAGGTTGCAGCCTTCACGGAAGAAATCCACTGGAAGTAAGGAGGGGACGATGATCTCTATCAATGTCAACGGCAAGGACTATCGTGTCGATGTTCCGTCGGACACTCCCTTGCTCTGGGTCATCAGGGACGAACTGAAACTCACCGGAACGAAATATGCCTGCGGTGTCGGTGAGTGCGGGTCCTGTACGGTTCACATCGACGGCAAGGCTCAACGGTCGTGCACGCTCCCGGTGGGAGACGTCAATGGAGCCAAGATTACCACCATCGAAGGCCTCGGCGAGGATCATCCGGTGAAAAAGGCCTGGATTCAAGAGCAGGTGGTTCAATGCGGATACTGCCAGCCGGGTATCATGATGGAGGTGGCCTCCCTCATGGCCGAAGGCCCCAAACCCGATGTAGACAAGATCGTCGGAGCTTTGGACGACGTGATTTGCCGGTGCGGCACCCATCCCCGCATCAAGAAAGGTGTGAGGAAGGCCGTAGAGATCATGGGAAAAGAGGGGAGGCAATCATGACAACATCCTTTTCACGCCGTGAGTTTCTCAAAGGGTCCCTGGCCGCCGGCGGTTTGACCATGATCGCCGTGCTGACTCCAACGGGAGTGAAGTTGGCAAACGCCTCGGGCACCGAGGGGGAAACGGCCGGGCTGCAACCCTTCGCTTATTATGTCGTAACCCCGGAAAACATCGTCAAGATCATGGTCCCGAGTTCCGAAATGGGGCAAGGGATTCGGACTACCCTTCCCATGATCGTTGCGGACGAGCTCGAAGCGGACTGGGACAAGGTGGAGATCTTGCAGGCACCCGCAGCCGACGCGTTCAAGAGCCCGATTCTGAACATGCAGATGACCGTGGCAAGTGCGAGCACAAGGGGCTGGTACATGCCCTTGAGGAAGGCGGGGGCCGCCGGCCGGGCCATGCTCACCGAGGCGGCCGCGAAGAAATGGAATGTGCCCGTTTCGGAGTGCAAGGCCGAGAAAGGTGCGGTGCGGCACGACAAGTCCAAGAAAAGTCTGAGTTACGGCGAGTTGGCAAACGACGCGGCAAAGCTTCCCGTCCCCAAGGACACCCCCCTCAAGAAGGATGCCGAATTCAGGTACATAGGCAAGTACATGCCCAGGACGGACATCCCCGAGAAGGTGAGCGGCAAGGCGGTCTTCGGCTATGACGTGAATCTCCCGGACCTCCACTTCGCAGTTCTTTCCCGTCCCCCGGCATACGGCGCCAAGCCGGAATCCTTTGATGAGAAAGCGGCCATGGGAGTGGACGGCGTAGCCAAGGTCGTACCGACTCCATTTGGGGTGGCCGTGTGCGCGAAAAGCCTCCACGCGGCTCAGAAAGGACGTGACGCACTCAACGTGAAGTGGAGTCCGGGATCACATCCGGATTTGGATACCGCGTCGCTTGAAAAGAATCTCCGGGGCCTTCTGGACAAACCCGGTGTCAACGCCTTCACCAGAGGCGATCCTAAGAAGGCTCTGGGGGAGGCTAAGAAGGTATTCGAGGCCGAGTATTACATCCCATGTGTCGCCCACGTCACCATGGAGCCCATGAACTTCACGGCCCACGTGCAAAAAGACCGCTGCGATCTCTACGGTCCGACTCAGGCACAGACAATAACTCAGGGCATTGCGGCGAAAGTCTCGGGCCTGCCTCCGGAAAAGATTTCCATCAACACCACGCTGCTCGGTTGCGGGTTGGGCCGCAGGGCCCGTCCGGAATTTGCCATTGAAGCGATTATCGCGTCCAAGGCCCTGGGTAAGCCGGTAAAGGTGCTCTATAGCCGGGAAGAGGACATCAAGGGCGATTTCTTCCGAGCGCCCATGACTCACAGGATCAAGGCAGGACTGGACGACAAGGGCGACCTGATCGCCTGGGACCACAAAACCGCGAGCATCTCCATCTCGAAGGGCATGGGTATGCCCCTGAAAGACGGGGTTGACGGCTACCTCCTGTGGGGTCTCGTCGACACCGATCAGTCGCCGTACAGATGCCCCATGGCATACACCATACCCAACTACTCGGTCGATCTGGTCCTCTCGGACCTGCCTGTTCCCGTCACTCCGTGGCGCTCCGTCCAGAATGCTCCCAATGCCTTTGCCACAGAGTCTTTCATTGACGAACTGGCCCACCTTGCCGGGAAGGATCCGCTGGAATTCCGTCTGCAAGTCCTGAAGGACAACAAACGAGCGTCTCATGTTCTCAAGACCCTCGCGCAGAAATCCAATTGGGGGAAACCGTTGCCCGAGGGGAGAGGACGCGGCATCGCGCAGCACTACTGCTTTGGAACCTCCATTGCTCAGGTCGTTGAAGTATCCGTGGAGAAGGACGGCACGATCAAGGTCCACCGGGTGGACGCGGCCGTGGACTGCGGACCCGTGGTCAATCCCGACGCTCTGATAGCCCAGATCGAAGGAGCGGTGACTATGGCATTGAGCACGGCCCTGTTCGAAGAAGTGCAGTTTGCCAAGGGTGGTGTTGCATCGGATAACTTCGGGGATTATCGAGTCATTCGCATGAGTGAGGTCCCGGAGATCAACGTGCACATGATCGAGAACAACGATCCGGCCATGATGGGAGGGATTGGTGAGCCGGGGGTTACCCCTCTTGCCCCGGCCGTCGCCAACGCGGTCTTCAACGTCACGGGAAAACGGATTCGGCGCATGCCGGTGAAACTGTAAACGTTCCGGCCCCCTGCCCTACTTTCAGTGGGAGCGGGGGGCCGGGAACAGAAGACCGGTTCCCGGCTTGCGAAGGGTAGACGCCTTAGTGCTTCGTTTCCCAAATACGGTCGCACATTTTCGTCTCGCTGCCGGTTCGGGTGCCGGCAAGAACAAGATCCGGGCACGGAGGCCCGGGCTACGAAAGAACTCAGCGAGACTCCAAGAGCCTTAGTGGGACGGGCGTCCCTGCCCGTCGTCTCCCCGGCGCAGGCCGGGGTCCAGGAAGACAAGACTGGTTCGCGGCCTTTTGCCGGATTACAGACACCTGTATCTTCCAGTCTCTGCACGGTCTTGGTAGGGGCGACCGGCGGTCGCCCACGGGCGAATGCCTCTCACATATCCCAATGATTAGCAAGATTCTCGCGTTGAAGATTCTCCTCTCCCGCTGCCGTTGAGAATATCCACGACAAAGATGTCGGGCCGGCAGTACGTTCTCACCATGAGTCCGGCTGCGCCAATGCCGCTTGAGACGAACAAGTGAGTCTGGTTTACTACGAAGTGGCCACGATCGAAGCGTCTGCCGTACACCGATGGGACAACGATCGGTCCCGCGAATGGAACCCGGATCTGTCCGCCATGGTAATGCCCCGAAAAAACGATGTCCGCGTTGGAATCGGCAAGTCTGTAGATGTTGTCGGGAGTGTGAGAGAGCACGAGATTGAGCGTGCCGTTTTGGGAAGTTTTGATGCCCTTTTCACGTGTGCCCCAAGGATAGTCGTACCCGGAGACGGTCACTTCCCGACCGCGGACCCTGACGGTCACCGATTCGTTGGTGAGAAGCCGAAGCCCCCGGTCTTTCACCACGTTGCCGATCATTTCCCGATTCGCCCAGTAGTCATGATTGCCCAGGACTGCATAGTTTTCAATACCGGCAATGGGTCGAAGTACTTCACGCAGTGCGGGCACGCAATCGATGTTGGTAACAAAATCCCCCGTAAAAACGGCAAGGTCCGGTTCTATTTGCTCCGCGGTTTCGAGCACGCGTCGATAGTACTCAGCGGGTACCCCGGAGTCGGCATGCAGATCCGTGAGATGAACAATGCGCAGCGGTTGGCCGCCCCATTTCGGGTGGTGTACCTCGAATCGCCGCGTCACCAGGTCCGTGGTGGTGATGGGATTGGATAGTCCCGGAGTGGTATGCGGAATCGATTCAATGGGCTTACTCCCGGCACATGAGCGCCGGAGAAAAGCCTGGCGTGCTTCACCCGCCAGGATGAAGCACAGGACCGTTGCTGGGGCAAGGAGCCAAGGGAAACGATGCAGCCATAGGCCGGCAATGGCGGCGCTCCCACACATCGCAAGAAAAGCTGCCAGGATTACGGGGAGTTTCGCCCTTCCCATAGGGAGAAGAATCAGAAACCGATTGAGCACGACCAGGAAGACGCACAACCCCGCAGCGCCATAAAGCAGAAGAGACCCTATCTGTGGTGCCGACATATTCGTCTGGAATTCCTTTATGAAACCGTATTACACATTTCACAGGCTGGTCATCTCGACTAAGGCAGCATTTCATAAGTTCGGTCGCACATTTTCGTCTCGCTGCCGGTTCGGGTGCCGGCAAGAACAAGATCCGGGCACGGAGGCCCGGGCTACGAAAGACGGAGACCAGGGCCCGTCGTACATCGTGGGACGGGCGTCCCTGCCCGTCTTCTTCAAGGGCGGGCCTCCGTGCCCGTCTTCTTCGTGGGGCGGGCCTCTTGCCCGTCACTGACAGTCCCGCGGAGCGCGGGACTGTCCCACCATGCCGAGGGCCGGGAAGGGTTCAGGTTGTACGACCACTTCCAAGAAGATCGACTCCGAAGCTCAATGCCGTTGCTCCAACACGTGGATAATGCTCAACAACATCTGGTTGGCCGGTGTCGGGATGCCATGCTTCCCGCCCAGATCGACCACCTTTCCCGCGAACATCTCGACCTCGGTCTTGCGTCCCGCCTCGATATCCTGCAGCATCGAAGTCTTACCTTGGGGAGATAGGGATTTCAGTACCCCAAACCAATCGGTGAGGTCATCGTCTCCCAGGTTAACGCCTTCATGTCGGGCAAGCACGATGACCTCGCGCATCAGCGTTTCCATCAAAGCCTGAGCGTCCCGCGACGATTGAAAGACCCCGTAGGGTACCCGCATGACCGCGGATGCCTGATTGATTCCCACGTTAATCATGAACTTCCACCACAGCATGCGCATCATGTCGGTCGGTATCTCGGATGCGATTCCCGCCCGCTCGAACGCGTTGCGGACCGTCAGGACCCGTTCGCGGGGAACGGTATTGTCCGCCTCACCAAAATAGATTTTTCCCTGATTGGTATAGGTGACCGAGTTGCCCTCACGAATCGCATCGATGCCCACGGCAACGGCATAGAGCACCTTGTCCATGCCATAGATGGAGCCGAGGTATTCTTCGCTGTCGAGTCCGTTCATAACCGAAATAATAGTCGTGTGCTCGCCGACCCGGTTCTTCAAATCATGGCCTGCATCCGGGAGGTGGTGGCTCTTGAGGGCCACAATGATGAGATCCGCCGGAGTGCCGGCATCGTCGGGGTGAACCACCGGAATTGAATGGTGTTTCCCATTGACGACCACGCCGACGGCCTTCAGTTGGTCATATCGTCCATCCCGGGCGACGAATACGGGTGAAAATCCCGACGCTTCGGCAAACATTGCCGCGTAGGCCGCTCCCATTGCGCCTGCCCCAAGTATGGCTACGTTCGTTATCTCCTTCAACGGTTCCTCCGGTTGGATAAATCAGTAACCCAAAGACCCTTTTTGGCACGTTCGCTCAGTATTTTCAATCGGGAATTCACGGACCGGCATGCCGACGGGAATGCCGATAGCGCGGGAGGCAAGATTGCTTGAGCCATTTCACCGCTGCATTCAAGAAACACTTCGGATTTCTCCCCAGAAATATCCTCCGGAGGCAGCCTGCAGACCAACCAGTCCCCTTGCTTGTCGGCCCTATATTCGGTCTTCCCAATAATCGGGCTCTCTGTGCTGGTTCGCAATGGCCACAACGAGTATTTCACCAGGCAGGACCTGGTAGATAATTCCGTAAGGAAAACGGTGTGTTTGTCCCCGTCTCGATCTTCTTGAACAAGCATTCCAAGCTTCAGGAAATGTGGCAATTCGGTCCAGGACTTTCAGCACTTCAGAGAGAAAATCATCACCAAGACCCGGTGACTTCAAGTTGTAATATTGGACGGCTTCATCAGGCTCAATCTCGGCAGTTTCCAGAAAGCGGATGCGCATGTCTCATCCTATGCATACTTCCTGAGCACCTGCTCCAATGTGACAGCCTTGATCTTCCCCTCTTCGTAGGCGTCGATTCGACTTTCCGCCTCTCTCGCCCACATCTCCTCGATTTCCACGTCCGGTTTGTCGAGACTCAAGAGCAGCTTGTCAATCAACTCGGCTATTTGAGCCGGGTTCAGAGTCAGTGCTTCTCTCAACACTTTGTTCGGGTCAGCCATCTTACGTCCCTTTTGTTCATGAATGGTGAAGGAGAAATGGGCCGGGCGTAAGCTTGAACGGCCACATGCCGCGGCTCGCATAGTTTACCCGTTCCCAGGCCTCTCGGTTGATTCGGCCGTCTCTCGAATGTCTTGGCCCCTTATTCTACTCTTATACGTATGGCATCGTCCCTCCTTGGTCAAGGCTTTCTTGAATGTCCCTTAGTGCTTCATTTCACAAGTTCGGTCACACATTGTCGTCTCTTTGCCATGTTGGGTGCCTGCGAGAAGAATATCCGGGCACGGAGGCCCGGGCTGCGAAGAACAGAGACCAAGCCCGTCATCTTTGTGGAACGGGCGTCCCTGCCCGTCATCTTCGTGGGCTCAGGTTGGGCGACCGTATTCACGCCATGGGTCACTCAGGCAGGAAGTGCTGCATGAGCCGATGCCAAAGACGCTTCCTTACGAAGCTTGTTCAATGCCCGCTTCTCTAGCTGCCGGACACGTTCACGGCTCGTTCCGAAATGATCCCCCAGTTTCTGAAGCGTCCAAGGGGTTTCGTCCATGAACCGTTTGGACACGATGAACCGCTCCCTGGGATCGAGCTTCTTCAAGGCCTTCCGAGTGGTACGGGACAGCTCGTTTTCCGATTCACGGTCAATCATCAATTGTTCCTGGTCGGCCGAACCGTCCGCCAACAGGTCAATGGCAAAGAGATCCTTGTCGTCTCCCACGGGGTCGTTGAGAGACCATTCCCGGGCCTTGACTCTGGCTTCCACCTCGATGACGTCGTCGGTCTTGACGTTCAGTTCGTCGGCCAGTTCCTTGATACGCGCGTCTCTGGACTCCCGGTCAAAATGGTCGCCGATGTCTCCGATCCGGAAGAAGAGTTTGCGCTGGGCCTGAGTGGTTCCCAGCTTGACCAGGTTCCATGATTTCAGGATGTAATTCTTGATGTAGGCCTTAATCCACCACACGGCAAAAGACACCAGGCGGTATCCCTTGTACGGGTCGAACCGCTTCACCGCTTTCATTAACCCGATAGTGCCTTCCTGAATGAGGTCCGCAACGGGAATCATGTAGTGTCGGTACTGGAATGCCGTCTTCACCACGAACGGAAGGTGAGACACGACCATTTCCTGCGCGGCTTCAACGTCGCGTGTCAGCACGTACTTCACCGCCAGTTCGAACTCCTTTTCCGGACTCAGTGGTTTAATTAATCTCACCTGAGCTAGGAACTGATCCAAATTGCCGGATGGAACCGGATAATTCATTCATTCTCTCCTGCCCGGCCCGACGGAACCGCCGTCCGGCTCGGCACACAATTCATAATACAATTTTTAACGTTATTCATTGACCATGAGATTGTCAACCCCCCGCTCGGCAATACTTGTCTGGAATTACGTAGTCAAGATCAGCTTCGGCAATCTTGAGCATAACTCTGGATTTCCCGGAGCGGTTCGATGTATAAGAAAAAGTCCGGTGGAGGTTTTTGATGACACAGGAAAACATATCATACACGGAATTGATTCATCTCGTTGAATCGAAGGTTCTTGCAGGGGGAGAGATTCTCCGCAAAGAAGCCGAGCTGCTTCTCGATGCTCCCGATGCCGCGGTCATGAGGCTTGCCGCGGCCGCGGACGCCGTCAGGACCCGTTTCAAAGGCAACCGGTTCGACGCGTGCTCACTCATAAACGCACGTTCCGGGAGGTGCTCGGAAGACTGTGCCTTTTGCGCCCAGTCCGGCCGGCACGACGCACACGCGGACGTCTATGGACTCCGGCCTGAGGAAGACATTCTCGCAGCGGCTCACGCGGCACAAGAGTCGGGGGCGTCCCGCTTCTGCACCGTTACCAGCGGCGGCGCCCTCTCCGATAAGGATTTCGCCTCGCTGGTCCACTCGCTTGAGACAGTCCGCCGCGAAGTGGACCTCGCACTCGATGCGTCGCTGGGATTTCTCGACGAAGACAGAGCCCGGCAACTCTCGGACGTCGGAGTCACCAGGTACAACCATAACCTAGAGACATCCCGGGAGCATTATCCGGCAATCTGCACCACGCATTCGTTCGATCAACGGGTCGAAACGGTGCGGACCGCAATGCAGTCGGGGTTCTCCGCGTGCAGCGGAGGCATCATCGGCCTGGGAGAAACCCCGTCACAGAGATTGGACCTCGCGTTCACCCTCGCGGAACTGGGAGTGGACTGCGTTCCCATCAATATTCTGGACCCACGTCCCGGAACTCCCCTGGAGCATTCCGAAGCTGTGGAGCCAATGGAGATTATCCGGACCATTGCACTTTTCCGGATGATATTACCGAAAGCGACCATCAAGATCGCCGGCGGCAGGGAGAGGAACCTCGGGGACTTTCAGGGACTGGCATTGCGTTCCGGCGCCAACGGAATGATCATCGGCGGGTACCTGACGACTGCCGGCCGTTCATTGGAAACGGACCTCAAGCTGATCCGGCAGGCGGGTTTCCAAATCTGATCACCGGCGCCGGTTCACGTTGCCGAGCCGGGAACAATCATACGGGAAGCCCCAAAGCTTTCAGGCCGCCGATGAGGCTCTCCTTGCCCTGAAAACGGATGACGCGTATGCCGAGGCGGTCCGCTCTGGCCACGTGACCCTCATTGTCGTCGATGAAGAGGATTCGGCTGCAAGGCACCCCGAGCTCTCTTGAAACGTCTTCAAAGAGCGAAGGGTCCCGTTTGCCTTTACCCACGTGGTACGAATTGAAGACGCGGTGGAACTCCTTGAAGAAGTGGTCCCGTCCGTCCAGTTCATCCAGCCAATTGGACTGGTCGCTCAGAATAGCCGTTTGCAGCCCCGAATCCCGTAAATGCCGAACGATATCGAGAACCCACGGTCTTAGCACGAAACGGTCCAAGATTTCCCTGCGGAGTGTTTCGTCGGTTCCGTCGATGCCGGTACGGTTCCTCAGGTACGCCCAGTATGAAGACTCGTCTGCATGACCCGTGACATAGCCGGTTTCGTACACCGCGTCGGCGGCGCACTCGAAGAACGCATCCGGAGCGAGCCCGTTATTGCGTCCGATTTCCATGAGACCTTCCCGGAAACCTTCTTCGGCTATGACGCCCCCATAATCGAAGAGCACGACCCGTATATCGGAGGCTCCCGCATCATTCATGGAATCACATTCCTTCCGTTCATTCGTTCCGCGCCGCAATGCGGCAATTACGGACCTGGAAACAAAGAACCTCCGCGGGCTACCTCCCCCGGATCGCTGCAGCGCGGGCCTTGAGCGCGTCGGCTTCCTCGGTCCTTCCCATTCCTTCGTACAAATCTGCGAGGTTTTCCAGTCCGGTTGCAGCTAAGGGGTGCCTGTCTCCGAAGTTTGTTTCCAGGATCTTCTGAGCCCTCAGCATGAGAGACTCGGCCTCTTCGTATCTTTTCAGACCGGCAAGCGTTACTGCGAGGTTTCCCAACGACGCGGCCACATGAGGATGATACGGGCCGAACGTCTTCTCGGCGATTTCGACGGATCGGCCGTAGAGCGGCTCGGCGTCCGCGTATCTCTGCTGCGATTCATAGAGGCCCGCCAGGTCGTTGAGGACTACGCCGCATTCGGGGCTGTCCGGCCCGGAAGCCTTCTCCACAATTCTCAAGGCCTTTTCGTACAAAGGCTTGGCCGCGGGATACTTGCCCACGGCGCGATTGAGCGCGGCCATGTTGGACAAGCTTGCCGCCAGGTCGGGATGATCGGGCCCCAAGGCCTTTTCAAGGATTCTCAGCGCTCTCCTGAACAAAGGCTCCGCCTCGGCAAACCTGCACTGTTCGAAGTACGCCCCGGCGATATTGTTAAGGGTAACGGCCACGTCGGGATGGTCCCTGCCCAGCGCCTTCTCCCTGATCTCAAGGGCCCTCAGCCACAACGGCTCAGCGTCGGAATACCTTGACCGGGCCCTGTGCATTTCCGCAAGATTGTTCAATGACCGTGCCGTGCGCGGATCATCGGGACCGTAGGTCTTCTCGGCTTCGGCAAGTGCCTGCTTACCCATGTCCAACGCTTTCTCGAATTTGCCGTTCTGGAAGAGATCCACGGCCGTCCGATTCATTTGCTCCCACATGGCGTGCTCCTTTGAAAAATCTGCCGACAACGGTCTTGGGACCCGTTTGCCCGCAGAGGGCTTAACCTGTACCTGTGCACGGCTCCGTGCACTGTCAACGTGACTCCGTCCGTTCAAATTCGCATGACGGATCGTTTGGTATAAAGAACTACGGTGACTGACGTGGATGTTCAATTACCGTAAGTCGATTTCATCGGTTGTGATTTTTCACGGGCAACGGGTTGTATTTCGCGTGCACGGAATTTTTTTTGGCGAAAGAACAATTGCAATGGAGAGCCGCAGTATTTCCTACTGATTCAATAAGCAAACTTTTTTCTTGAGATATTCCATTGGAGGATGTTTAATCATGGACTAAACCAGCGATTAGGCAGGCACCGGCCCGCGTCTTTCCGGCAACCAAGCCATGAAAATTCATGGGAAACAACACACGCAACGATCAATGCAGGCGCAACTGATTGCACATGAGATTTGACGACGATACTGCCGACTCATTTCAACAGCCAAGGAGGGGTAAGACCAATGGCCAATCTTCTCGTTGACGAGCGCGATATGAAATTCGTGCTCTATGAACAGCTCAATGTCGAGGAACTTTGCGAATCGGAGCAGTTCGCGGAGTTCTCCCGGGAGATGTTCGACATGGTGCTCGACGCGGCCACCAAGCTGGCGGAGAAGGAATTAGCTCCCACGAACGCGGACGGAGACCGGATCGGAGTCGTGTTGGAGAATGGGGAAGTGAAAGTGCCCGAATCGTTCCACCGGGCGTACCAACTTTACTGTGAGGGAGGCTGGGCAGCTCTTCCCGTGTCCGAGGAACATGGGGGACAGGGTTTTCCGCACTCGATTTACGGGGTGACAATGGAGTTGTTCGTTGCCGCGAACCAGGCGCTCATGATGTACCCCGGTCTGACCGTGGGCGCTGCGAGACTCGTGCAGAAGTACGGCACCGAGGAGCAACGGCGGTCATACATGGACAGGATGTATACCGGCGAGTGGACCGGCACCATGTGCCTGACGGAACCCCAGGCGGGAAGTGATGTGGGAGCCCTGAGGACCAAGGCGGTGCGGAATCCCGACGGAACCTTTTCGATAAAGGGAAGCAAGATCTTCATTTCGGCCGGCAACCATGACCTCACGGAAAACATCATTCACATGGTTCTGGCCAGGGTCGAAGGAGCACCTCCGGGGACAAAGGGCATCAGCATCTTCATTGTACCGAAAAAGAGGATCGAAGACGGCGGACTGGCGGACAACGATGTGACCACCATGGCGGTGGAGAAGAAGCTCGGGATTCATGCGTCGGCAACGTGTGCACTGAACTTCGGCGAAAAGGACGGTTGCATCGGGCATCTTCTCGGCGAAGAGAACCAGGGCATGAGGATCATGTTCAACATGATGAATGAAGCCCGCCTCGCCGTGGGGTTCCAGGGTTTGGCTCAGGCAAGCGCGGCATACATGTATGCGCTGCGGTACGCCAAAGAGCGTTATCAGGGCCCGGAAATCAGTACGATGAAAGACCCCGTCGCTCCGAAGGTGCCCATCATCCAGCACCCCGACGTCCGGCGGATGCTCATGTGGATGAAAAGCGTGACCGAGGGAATCCGCTCTCTGCTCTATTATGCCTGCTACTGCCAGGACAGAATCACCGCGGCCAAGACCGATGATGAAGCCGCCAGGTTTCAAGGTTTTCTGGACATTCTCATTCCAGTGTGTAAATCGTACAGTTCCGACATGGGATTCCGCGTCACGGAACTCGCGGTGCAGATTCACGGCGGGTACGGTTATTGCCGGGAATACCCCGTCGAGCAGTTCCTGCGGGATTGCAAGATTTCCTCAATCTATGAAGGGACCAACGGCATTCAGGCCCTCGACCTGGTGGGACGCAAGCTCGGCTTCCAGCGGGGAGCTCTTTTCAAGAGCATTACCGCGGAGACCGGAAATCTGCTCAAGATCGCGCAGAAGAACTTTCGGCTCAAAGACATCGTGGAACCCTTTGACCAGGCTCGAAGTCAGTTGATCGAGGTCACGCGGTACTTCGGCCTGAAAAGCATCACGGAGGACTTCATGACTCCCATCCTCTACGCCACTCCCTATCAGGAGTTGTTCGGCGACGTGGCGGTGGGGTTCATGCTTCTCTGGCAGGCGGTCATAGCAGACCGCCGTTTGGAGGAACTCTACGGCGACGCAAAGGCGGACACGCCGGAGAAAAAGACGGAGCTCCTCAGGACAAACCGAAGCGCTGCATTCTATCGCGGAAAGGTCGCTTCCGCGGAGTTCTTCGCCAACACCGTACTCTCTCTGGCCAAGGGCAAAGCCCGGGCGATCATGACCGGTGAACGCTCGGCCATTGACCTTCCGGAAGATTCGTTTGCACTATTTTGATCCTGATCGGAGTCACTCATGAAAGCGAGAAAAGTTGTCTTGGTGGACGCAATTCGGACCGCATTTGGAAGAGCCGGTGAGAAAGGCATCTTCTGGAATACGAGAGCCGACGACATGGTAATCAAGGTCATCCGTGAACTGATGAGGAGAAATCCTCAAGTCAAACCCGAAATGGTTGAAGAGAATGCCTGGGGAGCATTCTGCCAGGAAAAGGACCAAGGAACCACCTTGGGAAGGTTGACCGTGCTTCTTTCAGGACTTTCCGAAACCACGGCCGGTTATTCCATCGACCGCATGTGCGCCGGCGGTATGAGCGCCATTACCACCGCGGCTTCGGCGATAGCGTTGGGGGCTTGCGACGTGGCCATTGCCGGCGGAGTGGAACACATGGGCCACCATCCCATGGGCTCCACTGCCGAACCGAACCCGCGGTTCGTTACCGACAGGCTCGTGGACGAGAGCGCCATGTCCATGGGTGCCACGGCGGAAAACCTCCACGATATGTTTCCGGAAATCACCAAGGAAATGGCCGACCGGTACGCGTTGCTTTGTCAGCAAAAGGCCGACAACGCCATCAAATCGGGGAAGATCGGTGAGATGATCGTGCCCATGACGGTCTACACGAAGAACGGCTGGGTGGTGGCGGACAAGGACGAACAACCGCGCCCCAATACGACTCTGGAGGGTTTGGGCGAACTGCGCACCCCCTTTCGGGTGATGGGAAAAGTCACTCCGGGGAACTCCTCCGGATTGAACGACGGAGCGGGCGGCTGCCTGCTCATGTCCAAGGATAAGGCCGAGGAGTTGGGTATCCAACCTAAGATGGAACTCAAGGGATTTGCCTATGCCGGCGTTAAACCCGAGGTTATGGGGATCGGCCCCATTCCCGCGACCAAGAAGGCCCTCAGGGTCGCGGACCTCAAGATTGAAGACATCGGCCTCATCGAGCTCAATGAGGCCTTCGCAGTTCAGGCCGTGGCCTTCATGAATGAATTCGGCCTCACCTACCCGGAGGATCCGCGGTTAAACATCTATGGCGGCGCCATTGCGTTCGGCCATCCCCTCGCCTCTTCGGGGGTCAGACTTGCCTGCCATCTCATGCATGGTTTTGCGGAGCACCCCGAGGTGAAATACGGTATCACCACGATGTGCGTGGGGCTCGGACAGGGCGGCACGGTGGTCTGGAAGAATCTTCAGAGGAACGGCGACAAGGCTGAAAAGAAAGAGAAAGACAAGGCCGAGAAGAAGGAAAAGAAGGAAAAAGAGAAGGAATAGCAGGGCCGGCATCGGCATCCTTCCCGGCGGGACAACGGCCCTTTGAACCATGCCGGGACTTGTGTCCCGGATGACGTCCCGGAGAGGCCTTGGAACCGGTCATGGGCTTGCGGAGCGGAACACCGTCAACGGCAACCGGCATGATTCGGGCCGCGGACCGGCTCATACGCTGATACGGGTAATCAACATCGCTTTCATAAGTAGCTTGAATGGAAAGGAATCGTCATGGCTACACCACCGACTTTGTTTTATACAAATTTCTATGCGTCACGAGTAGGAAAGATCGCTATCGTCACCATGGACAACGGTGCGGACTACAAGACCCCCAACACGTTTGATGAAAGGGCTTTGGAATCACTCCACAAAGCCGTGGACACCATAGAGCGGGAAAAGGACCTCGTGGGACTCATGCTCTGCGGTAAGCATTACATTTTTGCCGCGGGTGCGGATCTCACTCAGGTGCCGTTCATCAACACATTCGAGCAGGGCCGCCAGACGGGAGCAGCCGGCCACGCGGCCATGAAGCGGATCATGGACCTTAAGATCCCGACCCTTGCCGCCGTCAACGGCGCAGCATTGGGAGGCGGCCTCGAGATTTCCCTGTATTGCGACTATCGTACCGTCTCCAAGGCCGTTCCCGCAATTGCCTTTCCGGAGTGCTTCCTGGGCCTTGTTCCGGGATGGGGAGGATCGTCTCTCACCCCGAGGCTCATAGGTCCGGAGAAGGCGCTTGAACTCATCGTCTACAATGCCTTGAACCAAAACCGCATGCTCAAGGGCTCTCAGGCATTCGAGATGGGACTCGCGGACCGGCTGTTCGAATCCGTGGAGTTCTTTGACGAGTCATTGGCGTTTCTCGAGAGCATCATAGACGGAACGGAGAAAATCGTGCGGAAACCGCCCGATGTTTCAAGACTGACGTCACAGATCAACTCCGCCCGTGCCTTTGCCGACATGAAGGTTCACGGCGCGGCGCCTGCCCCGTACCGGGCCATCGAGCTGATCCAGGCCGCGTGCGATATGAAGCGAAGCATCGATGAGTGTTTCGCCGAGGAGGACAGGGCTCTCGGCGATTTGATCAAGAGCCGTCAATGCAAGGCCGGGGTCTACAGTTTCGACCTGGTGCAGCGCCGGGCCAAGAAGCCCGTCGGCAGGCCGAAAGACGTGAAGCCCCGTAAGATCAACAAGATCGGCGTCATCGGTGCCGGCTTGATGGCGTCGCAGCTTGCGCTGCTCTTCCTGAGACGCTACGGCGTTCCCGTAGTCATGAAGGACATCAAGCAGGAGTTCCTCGACAAGGGCCTCGGATATGTGAAAGGGGAGTTGGCGGCCCAGGTTAGCAAAGGCAAAATGCCTCAGCCAAAGGCCGATCATCTGTTCCATATTTTGATGGGCACCCTGGACTGGAACGACTTCGCGGATTGCGACTTCGTCATCGAGGCGGTTTTCGAGGAGATGCCGATCAAGCAGCAGGTGTTCGCGGACGCCGAGGCGGTGGTATCTCCGGAGTGCATTCTCGCCACCAACACATCGAGCCTCTCCATTACCGAAATGGCATCCAAGCTCAAGAACCCCGAACGGGTCGTGGGTTTTCACTTCTTCAACCCTGTGGCCATTCTTCCACTGCTGGAACTGATCAAGGGTGAAAAGACCGATGACGTCACACTGGTCACGGCTTTCGAGGTGGCCAAGAAGATCAACAAGAATGCCATCCTCGTCAAGGATTCGCCGGCATTCCTCGTGAACAGAATCCTTACCAAGCTCATGAGCGACTGCTTTCAGATGGTGGACGAGGGCGCCTCCTTCGATCAGGTGGATGAAGCCGCGCTGTCTCTGGGAATGCCCATGGCTCCGTTCGACCTGCTCGGCTTCGTGGGTCCCGCGGTGGCGATGCACGTTGGGGAGACCCTTCATAGGGCCTGGCCGGATCGTTTCGGAGTGAGCGGACGGTTGAAAAAGATGGTCGACGCGAAGATTCCGGCTCTATTCAAAGGGATCGGCCCCGGCAGGCAAGTCGACCCGCGAGTCGCCGAGATTTGGAGCGATACCGGCGACAAGCAGTTCGTCAAGGAAGAGATCCTCGACCGGCTTCTGACCAATCTGACCATCGAGATCGATCACATTCTGAACGAGAAGGTCGTGTCCGACCCGAAGGACATCGACACCGCCATGCTCCTCGGCGCCGGCTGGCCGTTCTTCAACGGCGGAATCACGCTCTACCTGGACGTTGTGGGATACACGCCCAAGGTCCTGCAGAAGGTCTTTTTCAGTATCTAGTCGGATAGTTTGGAGATGGGATGCTCTGAACGGGGGCATTCCATCTCGCCCCTGCCCTCCCGCCGCTATTTCCACCGTGGTGGAGTCAGGTTTGCCGTATTTGTATTTGAGTGGATGGTAGTCTGCGGAGAGTTCCGGGTACACCATACCTAATTGCCTTTGCTCTTCTCCTTGAGTCGCTGTTTTTCACCTTCCAGCTACCGGCCAATCATCTTCTCGAGACGGGCTATGAACTCATTGCAGCCAGGCGGTCTGCCGGTTCGCTCTGCAATCCGAACAAAGCGTCCAGGCCTGCGCTGTCGTTTCTTGTCCCTATCATGACTAATCGAGTATGGTGTGCCGGAATTTGGATGCCATGACCTCATCTCTTGCAGAAAGGACAGACAGGTTTATCCCACCGCAACCCGGCCCCACAGTTAGGGCACGCCACAACCTCCCCCGGCATCGGGATTTCTATGCCGAGACGAAGGATTCTGATGGGTTCGTCTCCGATAGAGTCACGGAGTGCTTCAAGGCTCTTACAGGAATAGCCGACAAGATATCCTTGGATCTCATGGCATGGGTACCGTTGCTGCATCGGCCCGCGGTATCTTCGGAATTGCTCCAGAGCGTCTGTAGTGATATCGCTCCGCTTGAGCTCGGCCAAATGAATCACCGTCTCGGTAATCCAAGCCACGTCTATTCGCCCGTCGCATTCCGGGAGCTTGCCTTCACGGACAAAGATGTTGACCCCACCGAATTCACTTGTGTGGGTGAACTTCCTTCCGTGAAGGTCGCTGTGGATCAGATTCGGATAATTCCCCAGCACGTTACCGACGATGTACTCTTTGTCCTTCATGATACCTTGAGACGAACGCTTCCACCTTCTTTGTGGATTGCATCGGCAAGCCTCTGATGTAGGGTCTTCTTGGGAACGCCCTTGCCTCTCAATTGAGCGGGAATCTTGACATTGATCGTCTTTGCGAATTCTTTAAGGCTGTTATCGGCAGGAAAGGCCACTTGAAGCTCTGTAGTCACTGCATCGACATCGTCAAGTGCCATTAGCTTTCTGAATAGGGCGCGCGCTGCCTCCACCTTCCTCACTGCCGGACTCTTTGAGTAATCCGAACAGAGATCTTCATAGAATGCCTGTAGTCCGGCATCCGGATTTCCGGGAGTGGATAGGTAATGATACATCAGCAGAACCCCAAGATAGGCTGACGCAGTGCTTCCTTTGATGAACGGGGCGAAGGATTCCCGATTCTCGGGCAGTGCCTCGAATTTACTCTTATAATAATCTGCCGTGAAGAATGCCTTGCGCCCTTTGTCCCGAGTTGTGGAGCTGCCAATTTGGCCGCTGATCTTGTGTGCCTTGGCTGCCGCAAGGTCCTTTTTCGATGGCTCCTCTCCCTTAAGCCTCTGTATTTCTTTAATAAGCCTGTCCAGGCCGTCCAAAGCGCCCTGGATAACAGCGGCCGGAATCGGCTCCTTGGGGAGAGTCTTCAATTCCTTGTTCAAAGTCTTCATGCGCTCGATCACGCCATTCAATGTGCTCATGACCGGCCCTCCATCGCGGCGAGAAAGGCTCCAGTGAAATTCTCAATGTCCTTGTACGCCGACAGCTTCGGCGCACAGAAGCAGAGCGGTAAGCCATCCTGGACGGCTTCGGCATGGACCACGTATTCCCGGATAGGCTGCTCCAAAAAAACTACCGTCTTTTCGGTAATGAGGTTACCTTCGGCACTCTTGCGTTCCTCGATTCTGGCCTGGATTATGTCCATACCCTTGGTGTGCTCGTTCGTTCCGGCCTTCAGGCGGGAAATTGCTACTCCAAGGACACTCGGACCTTTGTAATTGCTGTTGCGTTTGACGAGGACGCCGATTCTCTCTTCAATCTCCGTCACCAGCATGGTCAAACCGCTCGTTGAAAGAGTGTCGGGAACGCAAGGAATGAGCACATAGTCCGAATGGCAGACGGCGTTCAGCGTGCCGAGATACAGGTTCGGCGGACAGTCGATAATGACGTAATCAAACCATTCTCTCAGGACCTTCCCGTCGTCGTGGAGAAAGAGATACTCATCGCCGGCCTTATACGTGCCGCTGAGTCTCTTGCTCGCCATGCGATCGACGATCTTCCTTTCCAGGTTTATCATGAGATAGCTGGCCGGAAGAAGAAAGAAATTGGGCATGTCCTCAGCCTTGGGGTTCTTGTAGGGCACCGCAAAGGCATCTTGAGTCACAGCCCCCATGAACATAGAATAGGATGTCTTCCTAAGGAGATCAGGCTTGTTGTAATCCTGCCAAACCCCAGGGGTTAAGACCCATATGCTGGCGTTCGACTGAGGATCCAGGTCGATCAGAGCTATCTTCTTGTTTCTGTTCTCCAGAGCGAGGCAGGCCCCTACGTTTACCGAAAGGGTGGTCTTTCCGACCCCACCCTTAAAATTCACCACGCTAATGATCTTCCCCGACATTTTTCGCCCCCTTGCTGATGGGCCGCTTTCACGGCCGCCGATCCCCAACCACGATGCATCAGCGTGCCATGCCCTGTCAAGAAATGCAACTGAAATCGGCTCCCGTAATCCACCGCCCGATTTTCGACAGGTTCGAACATCCGTGGACATAACACTCATTTTCCGCCGGAAGCGGCTACTCTGCAATGAGGATTGCACCATGGCACGTCTATCGCGCATCGTCAGATGATACCGGCGTAACCGATCGGAGGCTCCCGGGACTTGTCACCGATTGGGAGAGGTTCCTGTGCAGGCAGCGGAAGACGGTCCTATGAAAGAGCTTCGACAGGCAACGCGGACGGGCCGACCCGCAGGCGACGGAGCCTTTGTAACGACCGTTGAGACCCCGACGGGCCGGGACCCGAGCAAGGGACGGCCAGGGAGCCTTCGAAAGTGTCCGCTGTGAAAAAACAATGTTGTGTCCCCCTAATTCCCCAGAATCTCCCCCCTGGCCGGCACACGGCTTTTCGATTGCCTCACCGCACGAGATCTGGTAAATCGGGGACATTTCATGCTCGGTGACGGAAGATGACGATGCAGATCCGGCAGAAGACGGTAACGATGACTCGGAGCAGAACCTATGGCACTTACCAACACCGAGTTTGAAACTATCCTCCAAGATGAGTCAAAGCGGATAGCGGGTGACTTGTTTTGGTGTACGGACTGGACTTGGGCAAAGACCGCCACAACCCGCGGTGCGATCAGGTGGGCGAAAGACACAAACATCTGTGGACCGAACAATTCCGGGACAAGGAAGCGTATGTTCCCGATGATATAACGGCCCCGGCAACGGACCCCGCCGAAGCATGGCGTCAGTTCTGCTTGGAGGCGAAGTTGACGCACGAAGGAGAACTAAAGCCTCCGCCTTTGCGACAAGGAGATTTGTTCACATGAATCAAATATCCATTTGTAGCAGTATGCAGGAGGGGTTGGGTGGACTATTCGGTTGCAGTGATCATGGCGAATACGTCCGGATACGCACGCCCTACCTTTACCCGGACGGTGATACCATCGACCTGTTCTGTAGCATCGAAAGTGACGTTGTAACGATTTCGGATTTGGGCGAGACGACCCGGTGGTTGCGAATGCAGACGGTGTCGCAGACGGTCACCGAAACAAGAGGCGCTCATCGAAGACGCATGCCTGACCCATGGCGTGGAATTCTACAGGGGAGTGTTGTACGCCCGGTACCGACCCGGCGACTCACCTGCCGCGGTCGCGCTCCGCGTGGCACAAGCCGCTTTGCGCGTGTCCGACCTCTGGTTCACATTCAGGACGCGGGCAGTCGAATCGGTTATGGATGAGGTATCGGATTTCCTGACGGAACGGGATTTCCCGTTTGCTCGAGGCGAGAAACTTGCCGGCCGTTCGGGAAAGGTCTGGATACCTGATTTCCACGTCCGCTCCTTGCGTCGCAGTTCGCTTGTTTACGTTCTTTCAACCGGCAGCAAATCGGCGGCCCGCTCTATCGTAAACCACGTTCACACCGCGTGGTATGATCTGAACCACTTGGCAGCGGGGCCGGAAGCTCTCCAGTTCGTCTCGTTGTTCGACGATACGGCCGATATCTGGAGTGACGAAGATTTTCGGCTTGCAGAGCAGCTTTCTACCGTGACCAGGTGGTCCCGACCGGTGAATTCTCCCAGGTCCTGGCCGATGCCGCATAGAGACGGGATATGCCGAACGATAACAAGAAAGATGGGAATCCGGGAACGCTTTCGTTGAAGCTCACCTGTGTCGCCTGTCACCTTGTGCTTGGATCAGTTACCGCTCTTTATTCTCATCAGAACCCAAAGATGGTGTATCCTAATTTCAGTCATCTTAACTTGGCCGGCTCTGACATGGGTTGAAGTGCAGTAAGCCGTATGCGTTGCGCCATCTCCCTCAAGTGCACCGAGCTTGTCATCGTCGGACCAAACGCAGGAATCCCCGCTGCCTTCTTGGGCAACCCGGCAAATCCAATCATTAATTTGGTCATGCCAGTGCCCAGCAGTTTGTTTCTGAATATATCCAATTATTCCAGCGACATCTACCCTCCGTGCATAAAGCCCCAGTTTAAAGCGCTGAATACCGCCTCCCTTCGTGTCCTTATCTCCAGTCACATATTCTTTTTCTCGAGCTCGGCCAGGTGGAGGAAGCCGTTTGCATTCGAGGACTATGAATGGTAACGCATCCGAATATAGCTTTGATTCAATTGCGTTGACCGAGATATCAACTGCTCTGTGGCCTCCTTGAGGCTCTTCGTGAAAAAACTGTACCATCGCGAATTTTTCGCGTGCCTGTCGATCAAGAAACTTGCACAAGTCCGCATTTAAGTCTGGTTCAGATTCCTTGTTTACAAGTTTGGGATTATCCCTCCAGATCGGCAATTGTTCACGCACGAACGCAATAGTTTTCAACGGGAGTTCGCGACTCGATAGCCCTGATGTGATTCTTCCGACAAACTGTGGCAGCGAGTCCTTTTTACCCATAATCAATACCCCTGCTCACTCAGCTCGCTAAGCGTCTCATCAGCATCTCGAATAGCTACCGATCTTATCCAATAACGGAGCAGATCAGGTTTGATTATCAGGAGGTAATTCTCATGATAATACCGCAATATTCGGATTGTCCGAAGATTCCCGAAATTATCATCATAAATCAGCCTCTTCCAGCTCTGTGACGATTGCTCCTGCAACACCCTTAAGTCTGGGCACTCTCCGAAGCAGAAGGGCTGACAAATCAAGCCATCGCCCCAAATTGGCTCTCCAGAACTTAAGTTTCCGTAAACACTTTTCAACATCCGCAAGAACATCTCATTATATTCTGTGATGTCACTTTCTTTCGCCTTCTTGACCAGTTTCGACTTTTGACCGAGTCGAACAAACTCCGCCATATAATGCAGAACATCTTCGCATAGTGCTTTTTCCCAGAAGCAAAGAGAAAGATCATCCGAATTCTCTGGATAGGGTAGTTGCTCAATATCTTGTTTCCGAATCGATGTGGCCCGCAGAACCAAAGCCTCTGTGCTATTGAGATTACACATAAACCTGAAAAGATCCAAGTTGTCGCGGAGATCAGAGTAAAGCTTTCGTAGTTCTCCTGAATCCTCTTTAGGCGCGTGAATACCAACAATACTTCCAGGATATGCGAGATCTTCGTCCTCAATGAAATCCATTTGTAGCGCTATATTCTTCTTGATTACGATCAATGGCGGCTGGTAATGTTCTTTACTTCCTGACGATCTAAACAATTGGTGGCTCACCGTACCAAGCAGTTTCTTGTCTATCCCGGAATTCAGTAAAGCCTTCGCGGGAAGAAAACGTTTGCCTGTGAACCAAGGTCTTTCGGTTCGTACGACTCCCGGTCCTCCGGCCTTAAATCCTTCTTCATGAATCCATCCTTTGGCATCCAGATGCTGCCGTAATGTTCGAAACTCGCTGAAGCGTTGGACCAAATTCACCAACCGTCCGCCCCCCAAGAGGTGTGCACGCCAAATGCGAATATCCCCCCCGATTGCCCGATCTTGCGAAACCCGATGCCGGTCGTAATGGTCCAGCTCAAAACAAATATGCTCTTTCACACTCACGGTTCTTCGAAACGTCCAATGCCTGATGGAGTGATCTTCCGGGATGTCTGTCCGGATTGCCAGAACCGCAACTGTATGGGCGTCTGCTTCATATAGTTTGCGAATCGATGTAAAATCGAAAATAACGTCAATACAATAGATTTGAAAGATATGCTTTCGGAACTCTTTGCTCGCATGACCATAAAGAAACGTAGAGGGCTGAATAAGGCAAACTCGTCCGGATGGGCGCAGAAAGCTAGAGGCTTGTTCCAAGAAAAGATACGCGATTTGTCTATCCGGGCATTTCAAATGGATAGTCCTTTGGTTTCGATCATCAATTTGTTCCGCTGCCGGGGAAAGATTAGATTGAAATGGCGGATTGCCAATGATGATGTCGAATCTTCTCTTGCGGAAATTGGTCTCATCCGTGTTCTCTTGGAGGCAGACTTCAAAGAAATCACGCCCAATTAGGTTTTTTCCGTGGAGAGCATCAAATTTCAATTTCGTCCAGATAATATCGGGCTGCAAGGCGTCACAAATCGCGAGCGAAAGACTAAACGCTGTTAAGTCAACGGCATCTTTGTCTATTTCTATTCCAAAGATACTTGATCTAAGAATTTTCTTCAACGTGGCAACATCCGGTCGTTTCCAGTCATTTCGGCTTCGCCAAACATTTATTAGCCGCCGGAAAGCCCCCACAAGGAAAACCCCAGATCCACAAGCCGGATCTAAAATGCGTTCTGTCCCAGTGAGCGTACCGTACGGCATAGCATGATCCAAGAGTAAAGACGCCAAGAAGGGCGGTGTATAAACAGCCCCTTTACCGCTCTTGACAAATTTCTCATAAAGATGGCTGATAATTTCTACCGGCAGATGCTCGAAAGAGAATTGTTTCCAGAGGTAGCGTTGTTGACCGAGAGTCTTCGCTTCGACAAGATCAGCAAACTTCTTGAGGACTTTCCCGGTTACTGTCGGTTTTTCGGCCTCCGCAATCTCAAAAATTTCGCCATTGAACTTTGTTTCCAGTTCAGCCAGTAATTTGTATACTTCTTCAGGTTCACCGCCTTTCAGAACTTCACGAAAGTTTTTCGCATCTTTGTGAAATCTGCCAAACCAACCATCAGGAAATACTCTACGATCCTCCAAATACTTGATAAGCACAGTCAATAACAGTAATCGCCTTAAGACGTGGTTTCTTTCGCCGTCAATCTCTTTATCGGTTTCCACGACAGCTTGGATCAACAAACGGTGTGCCATCTGATGATGCTTGGCCAGTTCTTTAGTCGAAGGTTCATCCCAGAATGTTCCATTGCTGAGGCGGGCAATCGAGAATCCGGCCAATTCGTCGCTAATTTCCGCTGCGGTTTTGAATGCGCTTACATCGAATCTTTCAGCCGGATTGTACTGGCACTCGTGGTCCTCATCCTTCCAGAAGTCGGGACCTCGCGCACACGTCAGAATATCAATTCGACCGGGCCAGGCGATATACAGTAAAGGCGCTCTTCCCTGGAGCCAAACCATCTGATGAATACCGGCCATATAGGTTTCATCATGTTTCTCATCAGAATTGTCGACCACATATGCTGCTACCTGTGAAGACCGTCCATCCGAAAAGCGCCGAAAGAAAACGAAGTCTATGCCCCCCAGTTGCTGGGCTTCCAGTGCAGCCATGTGCTCATCAATGCTCAGTTGTGGAATATCGCCATTGACAGGAACCAGACCGGAGGCAGGTGTCCCTTCTTCGTCGAAAAGATGGACAAATTGAAATGGATGAGGGACCATGCGATTCCTTAAATATGATGCAATCGAAGCCTGAAACTCCTATTTGACCATGAAGAGCGCGTTGATCTTATGGCAAGGATTCCCTCTCCGTCGACAGATCCATATCGCAGGCTCGATCAATTCGTCAATCCATTTTTCGTAATCCATAATCCACGGTCTACTTTGACGAGATCCCCGTGGGCATCCTCGACGGACGAGATGCCGGGTAATGTTGCGGACGTGTAACCGCGAACTTGGCTCGTGTGGCACGTTAACAGACAACGTATATGTCTCCCCCCGATTCGGGCATGTTTCTGAACGAGCTATCCCCCTTGGCTCGTCTCAGCCCCTCCAAAACCCACTTCGCCCCCCGTCCTCAGTGTTAGCCGGAATCGCAAAGGCAAAGCATCCTCCTTCGTGCTTCAAAGAGTATCTCGTTCGACGGATGCCCCCTTGCGAGCCGAACGAAGAACCGCCTGCCACGCTTATGTATGCGGCCAGGCAGGTTAATCAGCCAAAAACGTACCGCCTTCATACGGCGATTCACCCAGGTCTCCACCAGGGTCGCGTCCATGTCCAAGGTTGCCGGGGTCCGGGGTGATCGACGCTGCACTTCTGCTGCAAACGAAGCGTTGAGGAGCACCAAGCCCAGGAGAAGGTCCGAGGGCTCAGGAATGAAGGCCTTATGCGGCTGTCGTTGTTTCTCTTGTTCGGGGTCGTGGAACAGTTCCAAGAACTCACGCAGCGCCGTGGGAGAAGGGAACGTCCGCGTTCGCGGCTTGCGCCGGCTTCTCTTGAGCGCTCGGCGTTCCGATCCGGTCCAACCGTAATCTTCGATTGCTCTGAACACGCGGCAGAAGCCCTCATCTCCTTCAAGGATCCTCACATCATCGACACAATCTCCTCCCGCCAAATTCAACACCATCACGGCCATGATCATCTGCTCTTCACTCCAACCCTGATTGCCCATCCGCACCCGCACGTGGTGAGCTATGAGCTGCGGTAGGCCCATCCGCCGGGCAAACTCCATGAAAAGGGGTAACCCGCCCAGCGCCGTCATCCCCCCGAGCTTTTCTTCAACTTCGTACTGGAAAGGACAATGTGATCGTGTCATACTCTGTGTACCTCGTTGGTGAGAGATCTCACTTGCAAAAAGGATTATATCCTATTGATCTCTCAAGAACAACGAGGTTTTTTGCTTTTTTGACCGTGGATCACGGCTGAAATCGGATCCCATAATCCACAGCCCGATTTTCGAGGGGTTCGCAAATCTGGGGCCATAACCCTCATTTTCCGGCGGAAGCGGCTGCTCTGCGATTAGGATTGCACCATGGCTCGTGTGTCGCGCATCGTCAGATGATGCCGGCGTAACCGATCGAACGCTCCTTGGACTTGTCACCGATTGGGAGAGGTTCCTGCAGGCAGTGGAAGACGGTCCTATGAAAGAGCTTCGACAGGCAACGTGGACAGGGCGACCCGGGGGCGACGGAGCCTTTGTAACGACCGTTGAGAGCCCGACGGGCCGGGACCTGACCAAGGGACGACCAGGGAGGCCTCGAAAGCGTCCGGTGTGAAAAACAGTGTTGTGGCCCCGAAGAGTTCCGCGAGAGTTCCGGGTACACCATAGCTAAATGCCTTCCCCCTTCTTCTTGGGTCTGCGTTTTCATCTTCCAGC
Organism: Pseudomonadota bacterium; assembly: GCA_043806215.1. Lineage (GTDB taxonomy): Bacteria > Desulfobacterota > Desulfomonilia > Desulfomonilales > Desulfomonilaceae > JAVHLK01. Next base: position 27,267 of record JAZDHD010000030.1, read on the forward strand.
TACCGGCCAATCATCTTCTCGAGACGGGCTATGAACCCATTGCGGCCAAGCGGTCTGCCGGTTCGCTCTGCAATCCGAACGTAGCGGCCTCCGGCGCTGTCTTTTCTTCTTCCTCGCATGGATAATCAGGTATGGTGTCCCCCCTGGAATTTTCGGAATTTTCTCCATGGAGGGGGAACATCCTGTCGGGGGAATTCAAGGACCGGCGACCCATCACATCACTCCCGCGAAAATGAGGTGGTGGATTGTGGGTGATCACGACAGCGTAGCGCGCGGACCGAGAATGTGCCATAGTCAGATACCTCCGGCAAAGCCGGAGGCTTGAATTCGGGAACCGCTCAAAGCGGTTGACGCCAGGGCAGCTTTTTTGCTGTGCCCGCAGCATCTGCTGACTCCCTGAAGAGCGGCCCTCTTTTCGCTGGCTTCGGCCATCGATTTAACGTTACTCCGGGACGTGCCGGGACTGCCGTTTGATCCTTGGAATCTATCCATGTGGTCTCCGTGGCTTCAGGACCCCCTGGGCTTCCCCACGGGAACGAATACTCCCGGAAATGTCAAACTCTGTGGGTCCACCGGCAGAGCCGGGGGTTTACCTATTTTAACTTATTAAACTACGTACCTAGGGGATATGTCTGAATGAGGCTAACCTGCCATTATATTGGGTGGTTATCACATACTGATCAGCGTAACTAGGAAACTGAGGCTAGAAATAGAGCGATGCCTTGTTCCAGATGGTAACAAGACGCTGAGACACTATTCCCCAGAGATTCGTCTCTTCGGTGTCAATCTTCCCTATTCCCTTCATCCCGACCTTTCCTAAGCCTTCGGCGCCGGGGAACGGCGCCCGCACCCTGTAGGTATTGCCCAGCCGGTCGTGCGCCTCCGCAGCCGGTGCGACTTCCGCAACCTTGAGACGGCGGGTTTCGAGAGGATCGTTATTCAAGAAGAGCCTGAGAGGTTGGCCGACCGTCACATGAGCGATGCGCTCCTCGGGAACATATACTTCCACCCACAAGTCTTCGGGAACCGCGAGTTCACAGAAGGCCTCCCCCGCCTTCAACTTCTTTCCCTTGAGGCTCTCCACCTGTTTGGTGGTCACTATTCCCGACACCGGCGAGACAATGTCCAGAAACTGGCGTTGCCACTTGGCGTAGTTAAGATCCAGCCACGCGTTCTTTCTCTTGAGTTCCGCGAGCCTGCTTTCCGCAAGCTTTGCAGGATCTTCATCGGACGAGTTGCGGAGAAGCAGGAGTTGTTCCGTCAACACATTGAACTCGGTCTCGGCGTTCAGGATCTTGTAATCTAGATCCTTGGGATCGAGGGTCGCGAGAACCGTGCCTTTGTCTACCTTTTCTCCTTCCTTGACATTAATCTTGTCAATAAGACCGTCGACCCTGCAGTACGCCACATAGAGATCTTTGGGAACGATCCTCGCCTCCCCCCCGACGGTGGCCGATACGGGAAGAAAGAAGAGGAGAAAAATGCCCAGGGCGGTGATAACCGCGCCAATGGCCGCATACTTGGCGATGCGCGGATTCCGCAAACCGCGTTTGGCCTCGCCTGAGATCAGCAGTCTGGTGGAAGGCTTCTGATCCGCTATCCATGCCTTGGTCAACGCGGCGCCGAAGAGCGAACCCAACTTCAGTATGTTGGAGATGGCTTCCGGGTTGATTGCCGTGCCGGGGAAGAACTCCACGATCAGGTGTCCGACGGTGACCGCATCGCCGGTAAGGGGAACCACAAGCACGTAATCGCTTCCGGAAGATCCCATGTACTTCCTGAGCGCCTCCATCACGGTCTCCGGCAAGGTCGTGTCGCCGCCGTCCGCCGGCACCGCCTTCGCCGGCAGGAACAATCCCTGGTTCAGCCCTTTGAGCCCGGCACCCAGGCTCGTCATATCATCGAAGAATTTCGCCCGCTTATCCAGCTGTGGTTGGTCGTTTACTGCAACGGGTCTCGAACGGCCGCCCAGGTGCACGATCAGGGAACAGCGGTCAAACGGCAGCAGAGTCCGCAGGTCATTGGTGAGCAGATAATAGAGGCTGTCGAGGGTCGGCGAATCAAGAGACCTCCGGACCAGTTCCAGTGCCTTCTCAATAGCCCATTGCGGTCGGCCGGGTTGCCGGGCCGGTTCCGGTTGATTCACCTCGCGGTATTGTATGACGCTCATAGACGGTTTACCTTGCCGGAATTGCGTGCCCGGCTAGAAGAGAGACTCCCGGTTCAGAGTCCGGATCGTGGAATCCACCCATCCGGCGAACAGACTCCTTGGACGTGAATGAACCGCCAACTCGCCGGTGATTCCCAACGGGACTTGCCGACAGTCCTTGCCGATGTCCACGGAACAAACGTACATGGGATTGAGCGGCTCGTCCTTGGCTCCCTCTCTGGCGGCCTCCACGGCCACATCGCCGCCGACCCGGCTGGAGAAGGGCAATCCTTTCATGTCCATTTCGCTGTACGGCCTCACATGATCGATCTTGCCTCTCAGCAGCGAGCCTGTACGGACGGGCAGCCAAACCTCGACATCCTCGCCCACGCCGATCTTGCCGACATCTTCCTCAGGAATCAGCCCGTAGACCACAAGGCGCTCAGGGCATTGCAGTTCACCGACCACGGCGCCTTCACCGGGCATGAACCCTTCCTGGACGTGATGGTCGAGATAGGTGACCACCCCGTCGAAGGGGGCCGTAACACCGCTCTTCGCGACGGCGAGGTCGCGTTTGAGGAACGCGATCTCTTGTTCTATTCCGTGGAGTTTGTGTTCCGCTCCCTGAACCCTTGCCCGGTTCTTTTCATCCAACCGGAGAAGCTCGATTTCCTGTTCCGCAATCTGCCGGTCGTTCTCCCGCTTCATGACCGCCAACTCCAGAGCGTTCGTGTCCAGCACCATGAGAACATCCCCTTTCCGCACCGGGGAACCCTTCCGGATGTATGATTCCCGGATCGACGTGTAGAGCGGAAGCGTGATTTTCTGTACGCAAGCACTCGCCGTGTAGCACGAATACAGGGAATTGGCCGAAAGGGGCATCACAAGAAACGCCGCGACCGCGACGGCACAGAGCAACAGAACCCCTACCCCCGCGAGTCTCGGGTGCATCTCGTTCCGGAGCGAGAACATGTCCCTCACGCCTTTGACAATGGGCCGTACAACGAACAAAACAAATGCAAGAATCGCGAGAAGAATCCCGAGGGTCTTATCGAAACGGAAGTATACCCCGGCTATGATGCCGACGTAGAGGAAAATGCGGTAGACAAACTGGCCCACGCCCTGAAGCCCGAAGATGGTCCGTTCACGTCGGGTCCTTGCGGGACTTGCGAACCGGGCTATTCCCATGGCCTTGTTCCAAACGAGGTATTTTACGTAGTTCCTTGATTTGAGCATGAGATTGGGAATTCTCAATGCATCGGACAAAGCGAAATACCCGTCAAACCGGATGAGCGGGTTCCCGTTGAACAAGATGGTGGAAATCGATGCAACGGCAACCTGATAAAAGGCCAAGGAATTCACTATGCCGGGCTTGGTGAAGTACCAGACGTATGTCGCGAGGACGGCAAGGACCAGTTCCGCGAAGATTCCTGCCAGCGCAATGGCGATACGTTGTCGGCGGTCCCCAAGCTTCCACGCATCCGTGGTATTGCAGAAAAGACAGGGAAAAAAGATCAGGAACGCAACCCCCATCTGGGGGACTCGGATGCCGCAGATCTTGGCTACATACGCGTGGGCAAATTCATGGATCAGCTTGGTAAATGCAATGGCGATCCACAGATAGAGGAGATTCTCCAGATTGAAGAAGAACGTATACTGATGCGTGAGCCTGGGCAAACCGTCGATCAGTAGATACACCGCCCCTACGGTTGCGAAGGCCAGCAGGACCGCGTTCACCCTGTTGTAGAGCAACTTGAATATCGGGAGCGTTTTCTCGAGAAACCGGTCGGGGTTTACGAGCGGGATGAATGCGAAAAAAACGGTAGTGAATCTCTGCGCCTTCTTTGCCTGCTTATACTGATCCCTCAACTTGCTCTGCAAATCGGCCGTCTCGAAGACGCTCCCTAAGAGCAGCCCCATCTTGGATGCTCTTTCCAGGATCGTCTTGACATCATTCTCCTTGTAGTGGAAGCCCGCTCCATTGAGTCTTTCGATGGTCTCCGGAACGGTGCACGTCCCATCCAGGGCCTTGAGGAATCTGAATTCGTACTGGGACAGACGGAAGAACCTGTCCGTCACCGGATCCTTCAGGATGACCGTGTTCTCGTTCCCGCCTTCGTGAAACGATGAAACGTGCAGATCCGGTCTCAGTTTCAGGGACATGCTCCTCCCTCCGGCGTACCGCGTCTTGGCAATCGAATTATACCATGCTCACGACGGCCTGCCCAGGGCAGCCGTGGGGGGGTCAGCTTCGGCTTCGGTAGCGCCGGCCTCCGTGCCGGTACTCTTCCGGAGGGCAGGCCCACATGAAAACCGGGCACCCACGGGGGGGGGGCCGCTACGTGTGTCGTCGAGGTTCCGTGCCGGTATTCTTCTCCTCGAACGCCCGGCAGGGACGCCGGGTCGCTACTATTTCCCGGCAGAGGAGCGAGACGCTACCATGTTCATCGCACTTCCCCGGCTTCGGTAGCGCCGGCCTCCGTGCCGGTATTCTCCTCTTCGAACGCCCGGCAGAGACGCCGGGTCGCTACCATTGACCGGCAGGGACGCAGACGCTACGAGGTTCATCGCGCGTCCCCATCTTCGGTAGCGCCGGCCTCCGTGCCGGTTTCTTGTCCTCGAACGCCCGGCAGAGACGCCGGGTCGCTACCATGCCGGGCAACGCACCCCACCCCCTACGGTCCAGGTTCCTGGTAATTCATTGCCAACGCGGCGTAGAGTTCCGAAAGCGTCGCCCCCTGTTCCCCCATCGCGGAGATCAGTCGCATACGGTTGGCCAGAACCTCGGCCGTCGCCTCATCCACCTGCACTTTGCGCAGGTCGCCCTGTTCATGTTTGTTCCGGGCAACCTCGAGACCGGTCTGAGCATTCCGCAAGGAATCTACAGCGGAACGGACCGATGCGTGGGCATCCAGGTATTTCAGTGCCGCGGCCCGGATCTGAGATGCAATCTTTTCCGTCAGAGAGACGATCTGCGTGTCCGCCTGTTCCAGGCTCAACCGCGCAGATTGCGACTCGTCCATGGCGGTGAGCAGGTTCAACAGATCGAACCGGACATTTACCCCGACGTCCTTCCATTCATTCTCGAGAATGAATTTGTCCTTGTCTCGGGTGTATCTGAAATATCCCGTGATCTCGGGGCAATACTTGACAAAGGCACGCTTGACGTCGTTGATTGAATTGAGGTACTTGAGAACCGCACGGTACGGCTCGGGACGATTCTCCAGTCCGACCCGTTCCAGATTCCGCAATGCGCCGGCAAACAGGCGATGCTCGGCCGGCATCTCGTTCAGGCTCCCCACGACCGCAAACCCCGGGACATCCGGGGTGTCGGGCGACACTCCCATCAGAGAGGCCAGAATGTTGCGCTGCCGTTCAACCTCGATCGTGAGCTGCGACAGCACCTGGCCGGCCCTGATGCTCTTGTCCTGAGCGTCGGCCAGTTCTTCGAACCCGATGAGGTTCCGTCCGTAAAGATCTTTTCTCTTCCGGACGACCTCCCCCCGGATCCCCGCGGCTTTCTCCGCCAAAGGCAATGCTTCCTGGAGAGCCAGCAACCGGAAAAACGCGGCGTCTACGCTCCCGATCACCTCCTGGGTCTTGCGGACTGCCTGATAACGCATGTCCCGGCTCATGTTACGGCTGTTCACGGAGAGGAAGTATGCATCGAGGGCAAAGGTGGGGCTCCAGTTGAGTTCGAGGGAATATTGCCCTGTGAACCGCTCCTTCCCCGATCCGAAGGTGGTAATACCTGAGAAGGGAATCAACGTGGACGCCTGCCCCAAAATTCCCTGTTGACCCAACGGTTCGCTGTATCCCCACCGCTGGTTGTCCGCCTCGCCGAGCTGGCCGCTGAAGACCATATGAGGCAGGATCTTCTTCTTCTGGAGACTCTCCTGCGCGGACAGTACCAGCCCTTCCCTGCGGGCCATCCGGATGTCATGGTTGTTTGCGAGGGCAACGTTCCTGCACTCGACAAGGGTCAGGACGCTCTTACCCGCCAGGGTTGCGGCCGGTCTCGCGCGCGTATCGGCAAAGGACGAGTCAACCCGGTTCCGTGTAAGTGCAACGTGGTCCACGGGAGAGAACGGGTCTTTGGCAAAACGGACCGC
>JAZDHD010000031.1:0-28120 GCA_043806215.1 Pseudomonadota bacterium
GGGGTCACTCCGGCAGGGTCGGGCGGGGCAACGGCAGTTTTTCTTGGAGCAGCTTCCTGCAAATCCTTACACCTTGCGCCGCGTCCCGGACCCAATAGTCCGCGTCCACATGTCGGCAGATGAGTTCATCTATGCACGTGCCGCCGATAATGATGGGCGGCGCGGGAGCGAGGTCCGCGCGTACCGCCCGCACCGCGGTTTTCAACTCGGGCAGAGCATGGGTAAAAACACAACTGATTCCCACCAAGTCAGGCCTCGTTTGCCTGGCCGCATCCAAGAAGGCCGGGGGCGGGACATCGACTCCCAGGTCTATCACTTGGAAACCGATACAGCGCACCAACACGGCAAACAGGTTCTTGCCGAGATCGTGAATATCGCCCTCTATGGTCCCCAGTATGATCGTACCGCTCGAATCGTAGGTCTCCCGTCGCACCAGATGCGGTTCGATGAGTTCCGCGGCCTGCCTCATGATCGCCCCGGCCATGATGAGAGCGGCGATGAAGTAGCGGCCCTCCTCAAATCTCTGCCCCACGATGCGCATCCCTTGAATGCAGCTGTCCAGTAAATCCATGGGATCCCAGCCGGAGGAGAGCATGTTCTCTATTTCCGCCAAACAGTGCCGCTCGTCGAGTTCTACGATCATTTCCACGAGACGCTGTCTGCGGGCGGGAAAGGATCCGGGATTAACGGTTCCAGTCACGAGCTCACTCATTCCACACCCCCACCTTGGTACTGAGCGGCATTTTGTCCGGAGTCACGAGAAACCAGCCGTACGCCGCGGGACGTCCCGTAAAGTCATAGAAGATATGCTCCAATCTGAACGCATTCTTCCCCACTTCCGTACCAAGAAGAGCGGCCTCCCTCTCATTGAGCGAATCGGGCAAGAGCCACAGTTCGCCTTTCATGAAACTGCCCCGGTTCTCCTGAAAGAGCAGGCCGGTGAGCACCTGGGTGTCCAACATGTTTTCCACGGTGGGGGACTCCGGGTCAAAGACGGCATAGCCGACCTGCAGGGTAAGCGGCTGAGAGCGATGCAGAATGACCCGCTCCACCACCACCACCGGGTCGTCGGCTGCCAGTCCGAGAGCTTCCTGCGGCCTTCCCCGGGCTTTTTCCACCGTGGCCTTGAGAATCCGGACCTCCACGTGGTCATTATCCGTCAAGGCGTTGCGCAGCGAATCCAGGCCAAAATGGCTTGTGGCGACATCCAGGCGTTTCACGAAGGTGCCCCGGCCTTGAATCCGTTCCACCAGTCCTTCGTCCACCAGGAGCCCCACGGCCTGCCGAACCGTCATGGCGCTGACCTTGAAACCTCGGGCTATGGCGGTCTCCGACGGCAGGCGGCTGCCGGGAGTATATATCTCGCCGGAAATACGCCGGCGGAGAATCCCGGCCAACTGTGCGTACGCGGGGACATAGCTCTGCTTGTCGAGTTTTTCCTCGGGGGAAGAAGCGCTTGGCAAGTGTGGCGGGCGCTTTTGGGGACTTGATCTCATCGAACGCTTTCGAGTGCTGTCCATAATTTGTTCTTCCGGAGTATAGGCGAATCCCCGGGGCGACACAAGATGCATCCCGCACCGGGAATCGATCCGGGGAAGCCTTTCCATGTCGGGGAGCACCGTGGAAACGGGCCGGCCGCGACGGGCCGGCCTGTCGACATGAGTAGTAATAACTGCGGGTTGCATCATGTCTGAGCTGGCCTTGCCGGTGAAGGAGCCATCCGGGATTCTTTCGTTGACATTCATCTAGAGGACTAGTATACTAGATTTAAGCCCATAATTCAATGAGGTCGATATGATTATTATCGGAGAGAAGATCAACGGCACTCGCAAAGCTGTAGCCAAGGCCGTATTGGAACGGGACGCGGATTTCATCAAGAGACTCGCCGAACGCCAGGACCGTGCCGGAAGCGACTATCTGGATGTGAACGCAGGGTCGCCGCCCCACCGGGAACCGGAAGACATGGTGTGGCTCGTGGAAAACGTCCGGCAGGCATCCGATCTGCCGATTTGCCTGGACAGCGCGAATCCGGCCGCACTGAAAGCCTGCCTGGAGATAATAGACAAAACGCCGCTCGTCAATTCGTTGTCCGGCGAAAAAGCCAGGATCAAGGGGGTGTTGCCGCTGGCTCTCGAATACAAGACCGGCCTCATAATCCTTGCCCTGGACGATGAAACCGGCATCCCCAAGACCAGTGAAAAACGGATGGAAATCGTTCACAGACTGGTCGGCATGGCTATCGAAGGCGGGCTGAAGGAGGAGCAGCTCTTCATCGATCCCCTTGTAACCGCCATCGCGACAGGCACCGAAAGCGCCTTGGTCGCCTTCGATACCATCCGTCGGGTGAGGCACGCGTATCCGGCGGCACATGTGACCAGCGGTTTGAGCAACATATCGTTCGGCATGCCGGCGAGGCCGTTGATTAACCGGGCTTTCATGGCAATGTGCGTGATGGCCGGTCTCGACAGCGCCATCGCGGATCCTGAAGACGCCGACTTGATGGGAATAGTCCTTTCCGCAGAGATGCTCATGGGAAAGGACCGCTATTGTCAGAATTTCAACCGGGCCTTCCGGGCCGGACGAATCGGTTCCAAGGCCTAATCATGGTAGGAAAGATAGGAGGAATGCACATGCAGGCGCTGAACGAGTTGACCGAAGCCGTTGTCGAGATGCGGGAAGAAGCGGCGTTGGAGAAAACCAAACGCATGTTGGAAGAGGGGGTCGATCCGCAGGCCGTCATCGAAGCCTACAGAAGGGCCCTGGAGGAGGTCGGCAATCGTTTCGAGAAAGAGATCTACTTCATTCCGGAACTGATTCTGTCCGGGCACTTGATGAGTACCGCATTGGAACTGGTCAAGCCCTATCTGGGCGACCGGGAGGTGCAATCCGGATCGAGACTGGGCAAGGTTCTGATCGCCACCGTTGCCGGCGACATTCACGATATCGGCAAGAACATGGTCTCGATGCTCATGGACATCAATGGGTTTGAAGTAAGGGACCTCGGCGTGGATGTCCCTACCGAGAAGATCGTATCCGAGGCCAAAGAATTCGGAGCCGACGTGGTAGGCTTGAGCGGGCTGTTGACCCTTGCATTCGATCCGATGAAGGAAGTGGTGGAAGGCCTGGCCGCCGCCGGTCTGAAGGAAAAGGTAAAGGTCATCATAGGCGGCGGGCAGATGGACGAGCAGGTTTGCCGTTATGTGGGTGCGGATGCCTTTGTTACCGATGCGGTTGCAGGAATCAACATCTGCAAGAGTTGGGTGAGCTAAGTGTCCAGTTTCCTAATTACGGTCGCACATTCCTAACCTCTTGAGATTGCCACGCCCTCCCAAAGCCTCGGGCTCGCAATGACAAACTGCGGGATGTCATTGCGAGGAGCGCAGCGACGAAGCAATCTCAGCGCGGAAAATCCGTGACCGCATTTACGCCGAGGAACACTAAGTGCGGCATTTCATGCTTAGACGATTTCTTTTCGAAACGAGAAGGGATCCATAGTCGCAAGACAAGGAGGGGATACGATGGTTGAAGATCGGGAGAAACTCTCCCCTGGAGAGAGGCAGGAAGCGTTCCTGGCAAAGTGGGTCTCCGGAGAAGGAATCGAGTTCGCCGGCGAGGAGGCCAAGGCCTCCTACCAGTACCGCGCCGGACTCATTGCGGATGCAGTCAAGCTGAAGACTCCGGACAGGGTTCCGGTGGTGCCGCTGGCAATCTTTGCACCCGTCATGCTCTATGGCTATTCGGGCAAACAGGCCATGTACGATCCGAAAATCCTGGGGCAAGTCTGTCTGGATTACACGAGGGACTACGATGTCGACGCCACGGTCATAGCCCCCATGGTCATGTATGGTCCGCCGCTGGAAACGTTGGGCTACCGGATGTACAAATGGCCCGGGCACGGGGTCAAGGAAGAGCTTTCTTACCAGTTTGTCGAACGGGAGTATATGAAAGCCGAAGATTATGACCACTTCATCGCGGACCCCAGTGATTACTGGTTCCGCGTCTGGATGCCGCGGACTCACGGGGCTTTGGAGGCCTTGGCGCAGTTGCCGCCTCTGTACGGCACCATGGAGTTGCCCATGGCCGGGCCGTGGATGTGCACGTTGGGAGCTCCTCCGATCCAGGAAGCGTACAAAGCGCTCTTGGAGGCCGGCCGGCAGAGCTTTGAATGGATTCAAAACTTGATCCCGTACATCGGCCGGATCATGAGTTCCGGTTATCCCATTTATGCGGGAAGTGCTACAAAGGCGCCCTTTGACGTACTTGGCGACTCCTTCCGGGGTACCAGCGAGTTGATGCTGGACCTGTACCGAAGACCTGAAAAAGTTCTTGAGGCCGTGGAGAGGCTGGTGCCGCTCATGGTGAACATGGGAGTAGGCGGAGCGGTAGCCAACAACAATCCTCTCGTATTCATTCCCCTCCACAAGGGCGCGGACGGCTTCATGTCGGATCAGCAATTCGCGAAATTCTATTGGCCGACCCTCAAGAAGGTGATTCTCGGGTTGGCTGAAAACGGATGTGTGCCGTGCTGTTTTGTAGAGGGGGGATACAACCAGCGATTGGAGCATTTGACCGATCTGCCTAAGGGCCAATGCGTTTTCATCTTCGACCGAACCGACATGGCCAAAGCCAGAGAAACTCTGGGCGGCAAATCATGTATCGGCGGGGGATTTCCCGTCTCCCTGATCATCACCGGCACCGTAGAACAGGTTGAGAACGAAACCAAGAGGCTCTTGGACACGGCCGCGGGTGACGGCGGATACATACTGAGCATCGGATGTGCCATGGACGAGGCAAGGGAACACACGCTCAAGGCCTTCATCCGGGCAGGCAAGAAGTACGGCAAGTACTAAGGGTCTGTCCCAAAATAAGCCCATCACCCCTCGGGCTTCTCGGGTGAATGGTATAGCCACGGGGGGCCGGCAATCGGGGACATGATCCGATTTTGCGAGTGGCGCTCTGCGACCTCGCAAAACTCGGAATCGTGTCCCCGGATTGCTCGCACGGAAAAACGGAATCAACTTGCAAGGTTTGTCTGAGGACAGACACTTAGCGCGTCGTTTCCCAAATGCGGTCGCATATTCTCGTCTCGCGGCCGTGTGGGGTGCCGGCAAGAACACTATCCGGGCATCCCGCGCGGAACGCGGGACCGGGCTACGGTAGGGGCGGACCTATGTGTCCGCCCGCATTTGGGCGCACACGCAGGTGCGCCCCTATCCCGCGGGACGCGGGATGGGACCGGCGTCCCGCCGTCTCCCCGGCGCAGGCCGGGATCCAGTCTTCTTGTTGTGGACCCCGGCCTGCGCCGGGAAGACGGTTCCCGGAATAGCTCCGGCCCCGGACGGAGGGCACGGGGCTTTTTCCGTTCAGGGGCCGGGATACCTGCCGGAAAAGTGTGCTATTCTCTCGGGACGGGCGCCCCCACGGAATCCCACAGCTGCGCGTTCACAAGAACACATGACCGAATCAGGGAACGAGAGCACCAAACAGCCATGATCATATTCCAACCCATGGGCAAACGGATCGCATGCGACAAAGAGAAGAGCCTGTTGGAACTGGCCCGTTCGGCGGGAGTGGGCATCGAGTCCGCATGCGACGGCAAAGGAAAATGCGGCAAATGCAAAGTGCAGGTCAACGGGGATGTTACTCCGCCCGGAGAGACGGAACTCTCTCTTTTGTCCGGTGCCGACAAGAGAGGCCTGCGTTTGGCCTGCCGAACCAAGGCCCTGGCATGCCTTACCGTATGGGTGCCGGAAGAAAGCCGCCTGCACCGGCAAGTCATTTTGACGACCGGCAGCGAATTTGAGGTTGACCTCGACACGTCTCTGAAGGTCCTCGAACTGGATGTGCCCGCCGAGACCGGGCCGGCAGCCTCCGCGGACCGAGAGGTATTGCTTGCAGCCCTGGCCGAGTCCGCAGGAGAGGATCGGCCGACATCGTGGACAACTCCCCTGTCGGTGCTCAAAGACCTGGCCGGAATCCTGGACTCCGGGGGGGGTAAGGCCACTGCCGTCATACGCTCTCCGGATACCGTGATCAGTCTGGCCTCCGGGCCTGCAGGACCGATACCGGGGTTGGCCGTAGACCTGGGAACCACAACGGTGGTCGCTTACATGTTGGATCTGAGGACCGGTAAACCTCTTGCCGTGAAAGCCGAGGTTAACCCGCAAATCGCACATGGTGAGGATGTGATAAGCCGGATTGCCCTTTGCGCGAGGGAAAGGGAAGGGACCTCGCTGCTGTCGGGCCTCATCCGGGAATGCATCAATATGTTGGCCGGGCAGGCCTGTAGTGAAGCAGGATTCTACCAGGAACGGATCGTGTCGAGTGTAATCGTGGGCAACCCGACCATGATTGAAATTCTCATGGGAATCAATCCGCAGCGTTTGGGCAAAACGCCCTTTATGCCCGTTACGTACGGCGCTTTGGAACTCCGGGCAGCAGACCTGGGGTTGCGGTTTGCCCCGGAAGCAGTGGTGGGCTTCCTGCCCATGAAGGCCGGTTTTTTCGGAGGCGATGCGGTGGCCGCGGCCCTAGCCCTGGAAGCCGACAGGGTCCGGGAACCAACCCTTATCGCGGACCTTGGGACAAACGGTGAGTTGGTCCTTGCCGTACCGGACGGTCTGCTGTGCTGCTCCACCGCGGCCGGTCCCGCATTCGAGGGCGGGCATATCCAGTGGGGCATGCGGGGGGCCCCCGGAGCGGTGGACAACGTCCGGGTGTCACAGGACGACCTGGAACCAAGTCTGTCCGTGATAGGGGGAAGGCAACCCATCGGAATCTGCGGTTCAGGGTTGGTAAGCCTGATCGCCGGCTTGCTCGACGCGGGGGCCATACGGCCGGACGGCAGATTCAACCCGGTGAGGGTTGGAAAACGGCTGCGGAATGGGGCGAAAACGCTTGAGTACGTGTTGGCGTTCAAACAAAGTACCGGCACCGGCCAAGACCTTGTCCTGACCTCGAAAGATGTGTCTGAGTTACAGCTTGCCAAGGCCGCGGTGTACGCGGGGGCTTCGATCATGATGGACGACGCGGGAGTGAAAAGCCTGAGCCGCGTTCTCTTGGCCGGAGCTTTCGGCAACTATCTTAACGACGCGGATGCCTGCCGCATAGGCATGTTTCCGGGTGTGACGGACGCGGCTGTTCAGGGTGTGGGCAACGCAGCCGGCGCCGGGGCCGTGATCGCGCTCCTAAACCGGTCGAAAAGGGAACGAGCCGAAGAAATTGCCGCCCGTATGCGGCACTTCGATTTGGCCCGGGACCGGCGGTTCGGTGCAGCCTACGCCGCGGGGCTCCGTTTTCCGTAGAGGCCGCCCGCAAAATAACAATTCAATTCCACCAGGGGAAAGTCTTAGACCTGGAGATTGAGATGGAAGAAGAGAAGAGAACCCAAAATCCGGAGATTTAGATGAAACATCGCGAGCAGAGCGGAAGACATCTTACAACACGTCAAGGGCAACACCAGGTTGTTACGAGAATTACGTAACGATTTCTTCTCGAAATGAGAAGAGATCCAACGTCGGTAATACAATGGGTTAGGCTCCCGACCTCTTCAGTCACCTCCGCTCTGTGGGCGGCGCGGCTATTCAAACAGATAACGCGACAGCATGTCTTCGAGCTCTCGGATCAGCCGCTCATCACCCACGGGAGAGTCGAAGATCACGGCCCTGTGCGCAACCTCCTCGATTGCGTAATAAACCAGTTCCGTAGCGGCCTCCAGGTCCCGAACGCGATAATGGGCACACATGGGCCGTATGAACGCGAGCAGAGCCGCAAGCAGTCGTGCTTCTCGTTCCCCGCCCCAGACGGCCACGTCCGGGTCCATCAGCTGCATGGCCAGCACCTCTCGGTGAAAAGCCTTGTGCCGACGATGGGCCAAGACCGTGAATCCGGCCAGCGAGGCGAGAACCTCTCGTTCGGACCGTCCCTCGCTCCGCATCTGTTGGCCGAATGCGAACAGTCTTCCCCCGAGATCTTCCTCTATCCTCAGGCACACGGCAATGAACACGGCCTTCTTGTCCCGAAAGTAACGGTAGAACGAGCCCGTCGCCACACCGGCCCCGGCAGCGATGGCCTTGGCCGTGGTTCCGTGAAAACCATGCGCCGAGAAAAGCTCAAGAGCCGCGTCCAGAATGAGGCCCTTCTTTTCCTCGGCGCGCTTCTGTCTGGGTTGGTACTCTCCGTTATTCCAAGTCATCCGTTTGTCCAAGGGTCTGTCCCAAAACAAACCTTGCAGGCTGATTCCGCGTTCTTGAGGGACATGATACCGTTTTTCCCTGAGATCCGATGGGCAAAACACGTTTTCGTGTCCCCCGAAAACGCCGGGGAGACGGTCTGAAGACGACCGGCAGGATGCCGGTCCCACTGAAGAGGGCGTCCCGTCGTCTTTCGTGGGACGGGCCTCCGTGCCCGTCATCTTCAAGGGCGGGCGCTGCCCGCCGTCTCAGTGGGACGGACATCTTGCCCGTCATTGACAGTCCCGCGGGGCGCGGGACTGTCCCACCAAGCCTGGGTCCGGAAAAACAAGACCGGTTCCCGGCCTACGCCGGGAAGACGGGCAGGGACGCCGGTCCCATCCCGCGTCCCGCGGGATAGGGACGCACCTGCGTGTGCGCCCAAATGCGGGCGGACACATAGGTCCGCCCCTACCGTAGCCCGGGCCTCCGTGCCCGGAACGCTCTGGTTCCAGTTCTCAGACTCGGTAACGGGAGCAGAATGTGCGACCGTATTTACGCCATAAAACACTAAGTGTAGGGCTTCTGAAGCAATGAGCAGAACTCTCTGGTTACCTGGGGTCGGTCTGCCTCAACAAAGCCGGCCTCAACAGCCAGAGCGACCTCGGCTTCAAATTCTTCGGCCTTCAGGTGGTGAGAGGGCTCCATCAGCAGGAGCCGGGAGCCGGGCTTGAGCATTGCGAACAGCTCGGTCGGCAACGCGGCCGGGTCGGGAACCTCGTGCATCGAATTGCTCGCCAGGGCGAAATCCAGCTGCACTGAGGCGTCGATACCGTTGTGGCTGCAGAGCAGGGGCCGGATGATGTTGTCCAGCCCGGCTTTGCGAGCCCGTTTCATGGTCTTGTCCAGCATCTTTTGTTGCACGTCGGCGGCCACAACCCGGCCGGACTTACCTACCAGGCGGGCCATGCCCAACGAATAATGGCCGAATCCGCAGCCGAAGTCCAGAACGGTCATGCCCTCGGTCACGTACGGTCCGAGTATCTTGTCTGCCGGGTGGATCATGCGGCGCAGAGGGTTGTCCAGTAAGTACCCCATCCACCACGGAAAGACTCTATGTCCGTTTGCCGGAGAGGATATCAGGATCTGACTGTTCATGCTCGTCTCCTTGGTTTTCTTGATCGTGACCAAACATGACCCATGGTTCAGGTTTTGTCAAGCATAATATGAACCGGAGTTCATGTTTGTGTGAAATGATACAATTGACCCGGAACAACGCTGTCCGGTGCGGTCTGCTCGAACGTGCACAGGTACAAGCGGGGACGAATTCGAAAGGCCGTCGCAAAAAAGATGGTGCCCAAAATGCTACTTAATTACGTGATGTTATCGCGGGGTTCCAATAAAGGCAATTTTTTCAAGGGGAAAGCCTCGGAACCAATCCTGAGTGCGAGAGTCCTATCCGGTCAATAAGATTGATCGAGGAGGCACTGCACACATGAGCAGAACTGTAAGGAAGTTCTTTCCCGCTATTATCACCGTATTGACAATCATGGTCTTAGCCGTTGTTACAGGGCCTTTCCCGGCCCAGGCAAGAATCGAGTCGTCGCTGGAGTCGCTGGAACAGGCCTTCGTGAGCATAGCCCGAACCGTTACCCCTGCCGTAGTCAATATTCAAGTTACCAGAAAAGCAGTAATGCCCACCGGGACGGATACCGGCCCTGATTTCAGCGATCCCCAATTTCGTGAATTCTTCAACGACGATCTCCTCAAACGCTTTTTCAAGGGCCCTCGCTCGGAAGAAGGGTTCAAGTCGGCAGCCATGGGCAGCGGAGTAATTATATCTCCCGATGGCCACATACTCACCAATGCCCATGTCGTGGCGAATGCCGATACCATCAAAGTAATTCTCTCCGACAAGAGGACCTTCGACGCCAAGCTGATCGGTGCAGACAAGGCCGGTGACGTGGCGGTCGTCAAAATCGACGCGACCGGTCTTCCCACAGGAAAAATGGGAGATTCGGATGCGATTCAGGTCGGCCAGATCGTTGGAGCCGTGGGCAACCCTTTCGGGTTAAGCAGGACGTTTACGACAGGTATTGTCAGCGCGACAGGGCGAACCAACGTGGGAATCGTCGACTACGAGGACTTCATACAAACCGACGCCGCCATCAACCCGGGCAATTCCGGTGGTCCTCTTGTGAACACCAAAGGTGAGATCATAGGAATCAACACGGCGATAGCCTCCCGCAGCGGTGGTTACCAAGGGATCGGTTTCGCCATACCATCCAATTCCGCCAAATTGATCATGACCGATCTGATCAAAGACGGACAAGTCAGACGAGGTCTGCTCGGTGTGAACATCCAGGACCTCAATGAATCGTTGGCCAAGTCTTTCCACAGGAAAACCATGCGCGGCGCCCTCGTCTCCCAGGTGGTGGAAGGCAGTGCAGCTGAAAAGGCGGGGATCAAGTCGGGAGACGTTATCACTGAAATCAACGGAAAGCCTGTGGAAGACGCGGCGCACCTGAAAAACCTGGTTGCAGCGCACAAGCCCCATACGACGGTTTCCTTCAAGTTGTTCCGCGATGGAAAGCCCATGGAGCTCAGTGCTACAATCGGTGATCAGCGCGTGGCTAAGGACACGAGCGCACAGCCTGAGGAAACACATTCCAAGGCGTCAAACGAACTGGGAATCGTGGTCGAGAAGGTTCCTGCCGCTCTGGCTAAGAAATTGGGGCTGCAGAGCGAACAAGGTCTAAGGGTCGCGGACGTAAATTCGGAAAGTCTGGGGGGCAGCATGGGGCTGAGATCCGGAGACGTCATTCTGGAAGTGAACGGAAACGCGGTCTCTGATCTCTCTTCTTTCCAAAAAGGGCTTACCCTGGCAAAGAAGACCAAAACCGTCACGTTGAAAATTCAGCGAGGCGACTCAAGGATTTACCTTGGCGCTCCTATTGCTTAACGAGGTCCTGAAACTGTTGCGCCTTCCAATAGGTGAGGCGCAACAAGGAACCTTCCTGCAACCCAATTGAACTCTTTGCAGCAAACTTGCCGGGTACGCCGGTCTGCAGAAGACCGTACCCGGCACTTCCCATTGTGTGTGGAGCGAGTTCTTTCTTCTGCGCTCATTCAAGGGTCCCTCGCCGGTTGCGCATTCTGTAAACACGCGGTAGCGTCCCGGCGTCCCTGCCGGGCGAGAGATAGTAGCTTGTTTCCACTAAAGAATACCGGCACGGAGGCCGGCGCTACCAAAGCAGGTTTTGCTGCCTTGGATACGGCACCGTATTTGGGAAACGGAGGACTAAGCGTCCCCGGCCGGTTGCGCACCGCTTCGGGCTTTGCTTCGAAACCCCTTGCCGAGCCCCTACGGGATGCCGACACTGGCCAGGTCACAAGTAGGGACCATCAGAGATCACGACAGACCCCTCAAGTCCCGTAGTGCAAGCAACCCCAAGACGTACGATGTGGGGCCGAAGCCTGAAATCTGACCGACACAGACCCCGGCGGTCAGGGATTTCCGACGGAAGCCCTCGCGTGCATGAATGTTGGAGAGATGAACTTCCACGGTGGGGATTGCCGACCCGGCTATTGCGTCCCGCAGCGCTACGCTCGTGTGGGTGAGGCCCCCCGGGTTGATGAGTATGCCGTCGGCCCATCCCATGGCTTCATGAATCGCGTCGATCAGCGAGCCTTCATGATTGGACTGAAAGCACCGGATTTCCATACCGAGATTCTCGGCACGGCGCTGCAATTCTTCGTTGATCCCGGCAAGAGTGGTCCTGCCGTAAACTTCCGGTTCCCGGGTGCCGAGCAGGTTGAGGTTCGGGCCGTGCAACACGAGTATCTTCATTCCAACGTCCCTTTTTTCCCTATCGTTTCGCATGAATATGCCGGGCTCAATCCTTTTTCATGAGGTTCTGCAGAACCTCCCGGACGAGTTCCGGCGGCACGTCCCAACCGTGGTCCACCGTACCGATATCCCGTATCAGGACGAAACGGACCCGGCCTTCGACAACCTTTTTGTCGGTTGTCATAACCCCGACCAGCTCCGAGGGGTTTATGGCATGAGCGACGGAGAGTCCGACGCGCGCGAGGAGCGCCTCGACGCGTTCCGGCACGTGATTGTCGCACAACCCCATCCGGTTGGATATGCGGGCGGCGGCGACCACACCCACGGACACCGCGTCGCCATGGGCCATGGAGTAGCCGCTGCACTTCTCGAGAGCGTGCCCCACCGTATGCCCGAGGTTAAGCACGGCGCGGCGCCCCGATTCGAATGGATCCTCTTCAACGACTTGGATCTTGACGCGAACCGAGCGCGCAACCAACTCGGGCGCGGGCGCGATGGTCCCGCTCGATTTCTCCAGTATGGAAAAGAGATCCGCGTCGTCTATTATGGCGTGTTTGATGAGCTCCGCCATTCCCATGCGGATCTGGGCATCGGGAAGAGATCCCAGGGTTTGCGTGTCCGCGGCGACAACCAAGGGCTGCTTGAACGCGCCGACGAGGTTCTTGCCCTGGGGCAGATCCACCCCCGTCTTCCCTCCCACACTGGAATCCACCATAGCCAGCAGGGTTGTGGGACACTGCACCAGGGACACGCCCCGCATGAACGTTGCAGCGGCAAATCCGGCAAGATCCCCGACCACTCCTCCGCCAAGGGCCACGACCGCGCCGCGGCGATCCATCCCGCCGTCGAGGAGGGCCGTGTAGATCCGGCCGAGTTGCTTTGGATTCTTGGTCTCTTCACCTGCGGGAACGGTGACCGGGAAGGGTCTGAAGCCTGCGCCGTTCAGGCTGTTCATGACCCGCCCCAGGTAGAGCGGCCCCACATTCGAGTCCGTTACCACCGCGACATGGGACGTCAGTGCCCTGTCCCTGAGCATGTCGCCGAGCAGTTCCAACAGTCCGGGACCGAGAGCGATGGTGTAGCCGCCGGATCCTTGCGTTGCGACGGAGAGGAATCTCGAATCCGCCGCGGAACTTTCCACAAGGCTCAGGACCCTTTCTGCAACCCGGCTTGGGGTAAGATCGCTTGTGTCAACCTGGAACGGAAGCGACGCGTACGCCTGTTCCCGTGCTTTGAGCAGATCCGTGATGCGTTTCTCGAGATCGTTGGTTTCGAGCATCGGACGCCCCGCACCGGAGTCGACCCGTGCGAGGATCCGGGAGGGGGTGCACCGCAGGCAGACGACTACTCCCATGGAATTCAGCAGTCTGCGGTTCTCCGGGTCCACCGGCATGCCGCCTCCCGTCGCGACCACGAGGCCGGTTCTGGACGACAATTCTCTGCACAGGTCCCTTTCCATGGCCCGGAAGTGAGGCTCGCCGTACGCTTCGAATATCCCGGGGACGGGCAACTTTTCCCGCCGTTCGATCTCCTCATCCGTATCGAGGAAATCCCGGTGGAGTTGATCGGCGATGAGGCGCCCCACCGAACTCTTTCCCGTGCCCATGAACCCGGCGAGTACGATGTTTGTTTGGTTTTTCATGGTTCGCATGTGATTTCGTGATGTGTCCCTTGAGATCCCAAGTGGTCGATTTCATAAACCGCCATGACAGGCCGGTCACAACGGACAATGAATGTCTGTTGCGGAACGGATTTCCGTGTCAAAGACCGGGCAGAGCCCAGAGGACAGGCGTTCCCAGGCGGAGCCTCGGAACGAGAAGAACCGCCGGAAGCCGGTCTTCCTTCTTTGGACCCCGGCCTTCGCCGGGGAGACGGGCGGGATCCTTGAGGAACCGGATTAGGATTACCGCGAATTTCAATGCGCGTCACTATAAACCCGCCCGGCAGAGACGCCGGGTCGCTACCGCGTGTTTACAGAATGTGTGACCATATTTACGACAATGAGCACGCAGCTTTCTATTGCCGTTCCGCCGCTATTCGTATCCGAATCTCCAGGCCCTGTTGTTCATGGGGAGATCCTGAAGCGTGCTTTGTCTCAGAGCCCGGAACCTGGGCAGCATTTCTTCCAGGCTGTCCCCGCCGAGTTTCTCCATGACGGCATCCGCCAGTACAAAAGCCGCCATGGCCTCAGCCACGACGCAGGCCCTGGGTACCGCGCAGATGTCGCTCCGCTCGTATTCGGTCGTCACCCGCTCCCCCGTCGCCAGGTCCACGGAAGGGATTCCCTTCAGAGTAGTGCTGATGGGTTTCATGGCGGCGCGCATCACGAGAGGCATGCCGGTGGTTATTCCTCCTTCCAGTCCGGAAGCGCGGTTCGATGTTCTCGTCAGCGGAGCCCCTGAGTTGTGGGGATCCCTCGCAATCGCGTCGTGCACGTCGGTCCCCCGGCATGCCGCGTACTCGAACGCGTTCCCGAACTGGACGCCCTTGATGGCGGGGATGGAACCAACCGCGGCCATGAGCCTTGCCGGGAGCCTCCGATCCCAGTGGACGTGGCTTCCCAGCCCGGGTGGAAGATTGAGAGCCACACACTCGAGGACTCCGCCCACCGTATCCCTTGCCTGCTTGACCGCGGCGATTTCCTCCACCATTTGCCGGCCGGCATTCTCGTCCGGGCACCGGACGGGACTTTCTTCGGCCTTTCTGAAGAGATCCGGGTAGTCGCCCTCGATCTTCGCCCTGACGGGTCCTATGGACACGACGTACGAACCTATGACGACTCCAAACCGGGTCAACAGTTTTCTGCAGACGGCGCCAACGGCAGTCCTTGCCGCGGTCTCACGAGCGGAAGCCCTTTCCAGGGCCACACGGAGATCGCGGTACCCGTACTTGGTCGCCGCGGTGAGATCTGCATGCCCTGGTCTTGGAATCGTCATTGGGGGGATATCCCGGTCCTTCCACGACCGAAAATCCTTATTAAGGAGTACCAGAGAAACGGGCCCTCCGGTAGTCACCCCAGCCATGACTCCTCCGGTGATACGGACACGGTCCTCTTCGATGGACATTCGGCCGCCCGACCCCGCGCCTTTCTGCCGACGAATCAAGTCTGCGTCGATATCCTCTTTGGACAGGGGGATACCTGCGGGAAGTCCCTCGATAATTGCAGTAAGTTCCGGGCCATGCGATTCACCGGCTGTAAGCATTCTCAACATTGTTGATTCTTGATTCCTTTTCTTGGTGCTTCCGATACGCTTGTTCCGCAGCGGCCCGCATGGTTCCAACAGGCGGTTCAATCCCGGTCCAGATGCGGAATGAGGCCGCAGCCTGGCGCACCAGCATGCCCAAACCGTTGGACGCATTGAGGCCCTGTTTCCGGGCTTGTGTCATGAGGCGGGTAACCGGGGGGTTGTACACGAGGTCATAGACGAGTTCGCACTCGGGGAGGCGATTCGTGTCCGGCCACGGAGAATCATCGGCTTTCGGGCTCATCCCCAACGGGGTAGTGTTCACCACGAGATCGATGTGAGACCGGACGTGCGCGGCGGTCTCCAATGACGTGAATTCAACCGCCCGCTCGGGAAAGAGCCTGCAAAGGTGTTCCGTCAGGGCCCTACCCGTCCGCGGGTTTCTGGAACAAATGACCGGGTCCGATCCCATGGTGAGGAACGCATAGGCAACCGCGCGTGCCGATCCCCCCGACCCCAGAATCATCACTTTGCGGCCGGATGGGTCGAACCCTTTGTCTCCGAGGTCATCGAGAATACCGAGCCAATCCGTGTTATCTCCCGCAATTCGGTCGCCCTGAAACGTAATCGTATTCACCGCGCCGATATGGCGGGCTTCCTCTGAAATCTCATCGAGGAATTGGAGCGCGCTCTCTTTGTGCGGGACCGTCACATTGGCTCCCCGGAAGCCGAGAGAATGAATGCCCCTGATGCCCTCGCCCAGTTTCTCGGTGTTCACCGGAAGCGGGACGTACAGCCGGTCCATTCCAAGTGCTTGAAAGGCGGCGTTGTGCATGGCCGGGCTAAGACTGTGAGCGACCGGACTGCCGAGGATTCCCACGAGTTCCGTCGCTCCGGTTACCATGACACCTCCGCGCCCAGGCGCCTGAGAACGAGAGGGAATTCCGGAAACGATTCGTTCATCACCTCCCATCCTTCGATCACCGTTTCGCCCTCCGCTGCCAGTCCGGCCACGGCCAGACTCATGGCCAACCTGTGATCGCCCCGCCCGTCGACCACCGCTCCTTTCAGCCGGGTCGGCCCGTGAACCGTGAACCCGTCGTCACGAGGTTCGATGTTCGCGCCCAATTTCGTGAGTTCCTCGGTGACGGCCTGAATCCTGTCGCTTTCTTTCAGGCGTAACTCGGCTGCGTCCTTCACCGTGGTTGTTCCTTTCGCTTGAGTGGCGGCCACGGCAAAGATCGGAAACTCATCGATCATTGCAGGCACCCTATGCCCCTCAACGGTGACGTTAAGCAACGGCCCGGATCCGACCTTGATCGATGCAACGGGCTCATCTCCGTTTGCGCCCGGTTCTCTCCGTAACCGAATTTCGGCTCCCATTGCCTCCAGCACGGACAGGAGTCCTGTGCGCCCGGGATTCACGCAGACATCGGGGATGGTGATATCGGATTCGGGGACGATCAACCCGGAAACGATGATAAAGGCAGCCGAAGAGGGGTCCGAAGGCAGACGAACCTTCATGGGGGGCAACCGGTGTACGCCCTCCCGGATCCGGACCGCGTGGCGGCCGTCTTGATCCGACCATTCATCCAGATGGACTCCGAGTTTTCTCATCATACGTTCGGTATGATCCCGGCTGGCATGTGGTTCGGAAACGGTGGTCGGGCCGTCGGAAAAAAGACCTGCAAACAGCAGCGCGCTCTTGACCTGAGCACTGGCGACCCGAAGGACGTGAGAGGAGGGTTTCAATTGGGACGGGAAGAAACTTAGAGGAGCGTTTCCGTCGCTGGTCCGTATTTCGGCTCCCTTGACGCGCAGGGGCTCCACGATCCTATCCATCGGGCGTTCACGGAGACGGTCGTTGCCGGTCAGAGTGCTCTGAAACGGCAGACCGGAAAGAATACCCGCCATAAGCCGCATGGTCGTGGCGGAGCCGCGGCAGTCCAGGGGGCGTTCCGGCTCCTTGAATCCGCGCATACCGCGTCCGCGGATGCACACCGTAGCAGACCCCTTCGCGTCGCCGGGGAGGGGAGCCGCAACATCGAGTTCAACTCCCAGGTCTCTCAGGCATTCCATCATGGCCTCGGTGACTCCCGCGTGCAGGCAATTCTCTATCGTGGAGTCTCCTTCGGCCAATGAAGCCAACAAGAGTGCCCGATGCGACAATGATTTGTCGCCGGCAAGCTTCACGGTCCCCTCGAGCTTCGATGCGGGCCGGACCTTGAGGTATCGACCGGTATCCATCACTTGTTCCCCATGCTCCCGTCAGGGGTCGCTCCGGAACATTGCGGAACGGCGTTTTCGCACTTTTGAGAGACCTTCCCGAAGGGTCTGTTCGTCTCCGTCTTCAATCAATTTCATCAGATCATCCATGCGGTTGATCGCCCTGGACAACATCGTGCATACATTGTCCTTGTTGGCCGCGATGATGTCCATCATCATCGTGAGATCACCCGCGGCAACTCTCGACGTGTCCCGGAATCCACTGGAGGCCAATGTCCAGACGTCGGGCAGGTTGCCCGCCGTCTCCTCCGCCACCCCCACCAGCGTGGACGCAAGCAGGTAGCAAAGGTGACTGATGCATGCAGTGATCATGTCGTGGTCCTCGGCGTCCATGATGAGTACGCTCGCTCCGACCGTTTCGGCCAGATCGCCGGCGAGTTTCATTGCATGGATGTCGTGCCGGGCCGGTGGAGTCAGAACCCACGTCTTTCCCCGGAAAAGCTCCGGATCTGAAGCGTCCAGCCCCGACGTCTCCTTTCCGCACATAGGGTGTCCGCCGATTGCCGAAACGTGTCCGGGCAATTCATCCATGGCCCTGACTATACCTCTCTTGACGCTTCCCATGTCCGTCATCACGGCACCGGATTTCATACATCGGCCCAAATCGGCGACGTGTTTCTCGATGGTCCGCACGGGGGTGGCCAGGACGACCAGATCGGAATCGCGGACGAGCCTTTCCGCATCCGAATCCGCGACGTGTGCGGCATTGACGGCCACGGCTTTTTGTGCAGCCTCCGGGGTGCGCACGGCCAGCCTCACCTCTTTGCAGGCCCGTGACTTCACGAGGGCCTTACCGAGGCTTCCGCCCATAAGTCCGGCTCCGACTATGACGACGTTTGATTCACTAAGGTCCACTCGCACTCCGTCTCACCGCGCCACGGGCATGTGTGGGCATGTCTGAGAGACCGATCCACGCCTTGACGTCTACATTGACCTTCCCACGGCTTCCGCCACAGGCCGGAGTTCGGTCATCAGTTGTTCGAATTCTTCCGGCCGTAAGCTCTGAGCACCATCGGAAAGAGCATTCTCGGGATTGGGATGAACTTCGATCATCAATCCGTCCGCTCCTGCGGCAATAGCTGCCTTGCTGACCGCGGAAACCAGTTCGCGTTTACCGGTGCCGTGACTTGGGTCGACGACCACGGGAAGATGGCTTAATGATTTGAGGGCCGGTATCGCGTTGATATCCAGGGTATTTCTGGTGTAGGTCTCAAAGGTCCGGATGCCGCGCTCGCAGAGAATGACCCGAGGATTGTTGTGGCTGAGAATGTACTCCGCGGCATTCAAAAATTCCTCAATGGTGCTGGAAAGGCCGCGTTTGAGCAGTACCGGCTTATGAGATTCCCCCACTGCATGGAGCAGTGCGAAGTTCTGCATGTTACGGGACCCCACTTGGAGGATATCGGCATACTGAGCCACCAGCGGAACCTGTTCCGGCGTGGTCACTTCCGTGACTACGGCCAACCCTGCCATGTCCCTGGCCATTGCCAGGAGCTTCAGCCCCTCTTCACCCAGTCCCTGGAAGCTGTATGGGGAAGTCCGCGGTTTGAAGGCACCGCCCCGTAACGCCACGGCGCCGGCTTTCTTTACCGCCAATGCGGACTCGACGATCTGGTTCTTGTCTTCAACCGCACAGGGACCGGCCATCACGATGATCTTCTTGTCGCCGATCTGTGACCCGTCTATGGAGAACACCGTATTCTCCTTCTTGAAATCCCGGCTGGCAAGCTTGAACGGTCCCAAGAGCGGTACCACGCGCTCCACGCCTTCCAGGCACTCGAAGTTGCCCGGCTCGACACCGCTGTTGTCGCCCACGACGCCGACAATGGTCCTGATTTTGCCTCTTGACAGATGGGCCGTCAGTCCGAGGCTTTCCACTTTGGCCAAGACCTTTGAGACCAGCCCTTCGCCCGCCTCTTTTTTCATGACTATTACCATTTTCCTTTCCCTTTCCCTTTTTTCCAAAAAAAAAGATGCGGAGCGCTTGCTCCGCATCTTTTTTTTCTATGATGTTGCCTAACCGGACAGTTAGGAGCGCGCGCTTTCCTCTCGGGGGTAGAAGTAGAAATACCACCAGAAATAAAAGTTGGATGCGCTGAACTGTCGGGTTTGTGACATAGTTGAGTACTACCTTTACTAATAATCACATGTAACCGTATCGAGAAAAGATGTCAAGAAGTTTCTTTCGGGTAACCCCTTATTCACATATCCAACGGGTTCATGCATCCTCTCTTCGTCGGGCCGCCTCGATGATCATATATTCTCCCGGCTTGTTTATGGTTACGGCATCGGGTTCTCTCCATGCCAGATTAAAGAACGTCCCGCCCTGAAATGTCGCACACTGATAAAACGCGTCCTCACCTTCGGTCTCCTCGGAGACCGCGTGCACGACTCTTCCGCCCTTGATGAAGACCAGACAACTTCTCCCCTCCGCCGACACCACCTTTACGAGGGATTTCTTTCCGCTGAGCAACATGAGTTGGAAGTAATCCAGTATTTCAACGCCATTGACTTGGCCGGAGAATGTCGCACTGCGGTCATTGCTCAATGCATACTCCACCGCTTCCAGAAGTTCCCGCATCCTCAAAGGCTTGTACAAGATCCGCTGAACTCCCAATCCCTGGGACAACAACAAACATCCCTCCGCGGACATGGTCGGACCACCGCCGGACATGGCAATGATCTTCGCATCCGGGAAGTCTCTCCGGATTTCCACTATGGTATCGAGGCCGCTCTTCCTCGGCATGAAAATGTCCGTTACGACCAGATCAACCCCAAACTCCTTATAGATACGGACTCCCTCCTCTCCGTCGCGGGCTTCGAGAACCTCGAACCCCTTTCTCTCCAAAATGGTCCTGGTCACTTGCCTTATTGCTGCATCGTCATCGATGACAAGGATTCTCGGCACACTCGACCTCGTTTCGGAGCACGGCGAAGTATATAACGGGAGCTTGACGGCGGGTGCTGGTGCCCCGGCAAGCCGGAGATCCATTCTACCATATTTGGAAAGTGTTTTCCCATGCACCGGCAGCTACCACTTCTCGTAGTGTATCCGGTCCACCTTGAAACGGGCGGGCGGATCCTTCTTCTCCGCAGGCATCCCCAGGGAAACCATCGAGAGCGGGATCACGTGTTCCGGTATCCCCAAAAGGTCCCGCAGTCCCTTGATCCGCTCCTCCACGGGATAGATCCCCACCCAGCATGCGCCAAGCCCCAATGCATTCGCTGCGATGAGTATGTTTTCCGTGGCCGCGGCACAATCCAATAACCACCTGCCTTCCAGGCTCCCCACAGAGGGATCGCCTGAAATGGAAATGGCTGCGGATGCTTGTTTGAGCATCTCCGCGTGGGGATGGAGCTTCGAAATGGAATCCAACGTGGTCCGATCCCGTATAACGACAAAGTGCCAGGGCTGGTTTCCCGCAGTGGGAGCGCTCATGGCCGCCTTCAGCAATTCCGTGGTCGTCTCGTGCGAGACCTGTTGTGAGGTGTATTTTCTGATACTCCTTCGAGTCAGAATCGCCTGCATTGCATCCATCATGTCACCTCCATCCGATACTCTACCCACATGCGGCATCCGGCGGGAACATCGGATATCCGGAAATTCCCGCCACATTCCGTATAGGTGGGAATTTTCGACCTATCAACAAGTGTTTATAACTTGGAAAGTTAAATTACCGTTAAATTAGGACGTCCCAGCAATTCCGTTTGCTTAGGCTATCCGCTTGATATGACGGCACAACAAAAGAGTGCCCTTTCCTGGTGCACTCTGCTGTCGTCCCCAAGATATTGGAGACTTAGAGAAGTTATCCACAGGCTTTCGCGCAAGTTATCCACAGCGATTGTGGAGAACTCGTGAACGAAGATTGAACCGCCATGATACGAGGGCTCCAGGCGGAAGTGATGAGAATGAAGGCGCTCATGGCCGGATCCACGGCCGGCTGGAGCCTGCCTTCCGATCCGGAGGTCCCGTGAGCCGGGGAGACGCAGAACGCTTACGCGGCTCTATTGGCCCGGGGACGGCAAGTTCGCCCTGAGTCGTCTCAGTAGATCCATCCGTTCACGATCCGGCACCATTCCTGAAAACAACGTCACATATTGACCGGCCTGGGCCTCGAGAATTCCGTGAAGTGTGCTGCGATGTTCCTTGTCCACTCGTTCTCCGATTTCTCTTAGTAAGTCCAATACCTTGACATTGAGCAGCCACTTCGGGATAAACGGTACGATGACCGTATTCAGCACGGCATCGAACAAGGTGAAGCCGCCGCCGACTATGATTTCGGCGGTGATCAGGAACAGAGCCCACACTGTGTAGGATCCGTACAGCTTCATCTCATCCGAACGCGAAAGTCCTTCCCGGAAACGATTGAATTCGACTTCCAGAAGATGCTCGACGCCGGGAAAAGCCTCTTGGTACAGCGAATCGATCTTCGACGGGCTCCATCGGACAACGTCGTTGCCCGCGGTTTGTCGAAGATCTTCCAAGCCGGAATCCGACGAAAGGATCTGAGCGATCTCAAGATTCAGCTTCCCCACCGCGGCGTGCAACGGCTCCAATCTTGCCGCGGATCGAGCCTTTTGAAGGTCTTCCGCGCGAACGCGGAGATCATCGTCCTCACCTTCCCGGAAAGGATTGCCCATACCAACAATTTCAAAGACCGAGTGAAAGGCCTTGCGCAGGGTATTCCGAACCATCATACGGGGCACGTAGAGGATGTCGTACTTTCTCAGGAGCGTCTTGAGCCGCTCCCGGATCCGGACCTCGATGTCCGTGGTGACAACGGCATCCAGGCCGCTCTCCATTTCACGCGAGACATCCCACAGGACTCGTCCGATCCTGGAATTCACCTCTGCAATCCGCGCTGCGTGTTCTTCGACGGCGGCTTCGAGACTCTCCAAGGAGCGTATTGTCCGGCCGTGCAAGGCTTTCAGTTCACTCGCCCGGGTCTGTGCGGCAAGAGAATCGTCGGCCGCGAGCTGAAGGATCTCTGCAAATGCCGGCCGGTGTCTCAACCCCGGGATGCACTCCGGTGAATGGTCGAGTTTCTCCACCCTGACGGGCCTTATCTCCCGGTCCAATTTCAGCACGTTGTCGCGAAAATCGTTGTAAGCGGCATCCGATGTGACCTTATTTATCACGCAGATCGTTTTCTTGCCCCATTCAATGGCCTGCACGAGCATTTCCCAACCGCACCGATCGGCATATTTCTCCTGTGAGGCGACATAGATCACCACGTCGCAAATGACGAAGATGCTCTCGAAGATCAGGCGGTTCGACGCTTCGACGCTGTCAAAATCAGGGGTATCGACCAGGATGAGTGGAAACGGTTCCGATTGCCGGTGGGACACAATGGTCAGCGAACCATCCGGCAAGTCATCGAGATAGGGGGAGGCTTCAATCACCGGGGCAAATTGTTCGTGCACCAGGACCACGGCCTTCACCGTACAAGGCCTGCGGGTTCCCACTTCACCGATTTTCGCACCGGCCAGAGAATTGAATAAGGTGCTCTTACCCGTTCCCGTCCCGCCGATGAAGCATGCGATCAGCGGCAACTGTCGTCCCGCTTGCACCTTCCACCCGTATGCGGCGACAAGTCTATCGGCTTCGGTGCAGAGTTCCCGGAGAAGCCCGAAACCGCTCAACCGAGGATCGAAATGCAAGGACCGGATTTCAGAAGTGGTATACACCGTGGTCCACTCTCAAAACGAGACTCGGCCGAGGCCTCTTGAATGCTTGTAGGATGGAGGGCAATGCCGATCGAAATCTGAGCGTCGGAGCCGGACCAACCTGCTCAAGGTTCGACACGCCCCGGTATCTTCCGATTGTACTACAAGAGAGACCTTTCTGTCCCATTCCGAGGACGGCCAAGCTCCGGCCCGCTTCAGATCGGTTGGAATTGACCATCCGGTGTGTGAATTCTGCAGCATGAACGTCCGCCGGGGGCATCGGGCATCCGGTTTCCTTTGCAGGTGTCCCAATGTGGATCAATTGTCATGGATTTCGATAGCCCGTCTCACTGCCGGCGGTATGAAGATGCCCTGCAAATCTAGTCTGTTCAGGGACTTGCAGAGCACGCGGATCTTCCGCTGCCTGGAATCCTTTCTGTTGAGCAGGATTAGGGGCTTGCCGGCAACTTTGCAGTACCCGCCATCGCTCCTGATGCCGCTTTGGCCGAGATTCTCGTACCTCAACTCAACCCCCAGCCGTGAGGCTATTTGCTCCAGATGCTCCAGGAGCGACAATTCGTTCATGAGGACATACCTCCATCAATTGAAGAATTGATTGACCGCTTATTCCGGCTCACGCGTGATGTCAAGAGAAATCTTCCAGGGGCCTCCCTCCCAGATCGATGCAGGCAGGCCCGCGCGCACATGCGCGCTGTTCCCTTGCGCGCTCGATGACCGGTTCCGGCAGGTGATAAGGCAGTATTGAAGCATCATTTGAGCCAACGAAAATAATATCCCTAGATCTCATATGGTTATCGCTATCTAGCTGAATTCAGGCGACCCATTGAGATAATCGACGATCTGTCCAATGTTCAATTGACGTGACCCTGTTTATGGAATTTCTCTTGACAAATCAAATCGGTATATATAACAATTTGATTCCTTTGGTGTAGTTTCAAGTTCTGAACATTTTGTTATTTTTCGTTAGGAGGTTGTTGTCATGACGAAAGCTGAACTGGTAGCCCACATGGCGGAGGAAGCAGGGGTAACGAAGAAGGCTGCTGCGCTGGCGTTGAATGCTATTGTAACAGCTGTTCACGAAACCCTGAAGAAGAAGGAAGGAAAAATCCGCATAGC
Source organism: Pseudomonadota bacterium (assembly GCA_043806215.1). Lineage (GTDB taxonomy): Bacteria > Desulfobacterota > Desulfomonilia > Desulfomonilales > Desulfomonilaceae > JAVHLK01. Next base: position 24,297 of record JAZDHD010000031.1, read on the forward strand.
GGATCTCGGTACCTTCCGGGTTGTCAAGAAGAAAGCCCGAATGGGCGTCAACCCGCAGACACGCCAGAAGATCAAGATTCCCGCCGCCAAGGTTCCTCGGTTCACCGCATCCCGGGCTCTCAGGGACGCCGCCAAAAAAGCCAAATAGAATGGTGGGTTTAGGATGCCATCATGAACAAATCAGGTCTTATTTCAGCCCTGGCGAAAGAGGCGGATCTCCCTTTAAGAAAGTCGGAGGAGATTGTCAATCTGGTTTTTGACACCATGGGCAATGCGCTCATTGCCGGAGATCGAATCGAAATCCGTGGCTTTGGCTCGTTCATGGTCAAGCAATACGAGGGATATACGGGAAGGAATCCAAAAACCGGTGAAAAGATAACGGTCGAAGAGAAGAATCTGCCCTTCTTTAAGACGGGGAAAGAGCTTCGGGACAAGGTCGACCAATCGGACGCGTAGAGCGGAGCGGAGAGTCCCGGGGGTGCCGATTTCCCCGCGTCCCCGGCGAACCGTCATGACGGCCGTTCGCAACGGACTATGGTGTCGCTCCTTGAATACTGCGGACGCCTTCACGTTTGTCATTGCGAGCCCGAGGCTTTGGGAGGGCACGGCAATCTCAGCCTTTCACGAGGGATTGAGATTGCTTCGTCGCTGCGCTCCTCGCAATGACAGGAACGACCGGCAGGATCCTTGAGGAACTGGATTAGGATTACCGCGAAATTCAAAGCGCGTCACTATATTTCAATCCCTCGGTGTTCCGGGCTAAAGTTCCTCCCTTCAGAAAAGGGGGCATTCTTGCCCTAATTGAGGGCCTATGGGGGTAGGAGGGATTCTCAGGAAAAGACCGGTGTAGCCGGGGTACCGGTCTTTTCTTCCCGAACCGGCTCGCCTGTAGGAATGCCTGAATGGATAACTGAACGGCGTTTGCGGAGCGGTTCTTTACCGACGCTTCGCAGCGGCCCGTCCGCCCGGTTGAAGAGCAACGCTTTCAGCAACCGATGCAGGAGCATCATTCCCCGGCCGAAGTCCCCCCAATAAGTAAAACCCTATAATTCGTGACTAAACTTGTGAATCCGATTACTATGGCTCAGAAGAGAATCGGCAAGGAGGAAAGACATGAAAGTCGCGGTAGTCGGAGCAATCCTGTTGTTGGCCTTTACCGGCATGGCAAGGGCTGAAGGCGGTACGGGAAGTATCACTGTGGACTTGTCGGGGTTCCGCAACGACAACGGACGGGCATCGGTGGTATTGTACAATGGTCCCGAAGCGTTTCCCAAGCAGGCGGATAAGGCTCAGCAAATAGTCAGATCAAGCATCAAGGATAAGAAGGCACAAACGGTCTTCACGAACATCCCTTTTGGAACCTACGCCTTTGTGGTCCTTCACGACGAAAACGGGAACGGCAAGATGGACTACAATGCGCTGGGCATGCCTCAGGAGGGTTACGCATTCTCGAACAACGCGCAGGGTGTGCTGGGCCCCCCCGACTACAAGGACGCTGCATTCAAGATTGACAAGCCGGCTCTGACTCAAACCATAAAGATAGGGTACTGACATCAACCGTCGAACAGCGTCTCTCCGGGGCACGGAACATGACATGAGACCGGAGAGACGCGGTTCGACGTGAGGTCCGTCTTTCGACAAAGGCAACCGGGGAAGCTTCCGTTTGCCGCCTTTGCACCGATTATGCCGGCTCTCAGCCCGTGGCCCTTGACAAGCATGCAAGGACCTGTCAATAGTGGAGTATGCCAAGGGTAGCTGCGGGTCCCAATGTCCCGCTTGGACGTTGCCGGTCCGGGCTGCAAGATCGTCATTTCCGCCGGGGGGGCAGGGGTTGATATTCCGGCGTATGAGAGGGGACGTCCAGCCGCTGAGACCGGGAGATCACCGGGAGAAGGACTTGAAGCGGAAACACCTCGGCAAGTCCGTGAAGACGTGATGTGCAGCCCGGGGGGAGCGTTGAGGATCGTCGCAACCCACGGGAGGACGCGGCCGGTAGGACCTATTTCCGGCGCATTCATAGACGAGAGAAAGGACGAGGGAGGGGAACCGCAATGGAACACAAGGATTCACGACAAAAGAGAAACCATTCCAAGAGTGTGAAACGCCCGTACGAGCCGCCCAAAGCAACCGTGGCTCCCGTCAAGATCGAGGAGCGGCTCATGCAATGCAATTTCAGCAGCTACAGAGTTTGCGGGCCGAACCGCTGAGACCGGGCCGACACTCAACCGCACCGGGGGACGCTCCCGCCGCGCTTCATGGGATTGCCTGTCACCCGTGTACAGGCGAGCCGTTTATCTCCCGCTCACGTGGGTGAGGCCGCGGCCGGCGTCACGCACGCTGTTCGCCGAATGTATCGCGCCAAAGACATGAAACGAAGCAACGAGTTTCTATTAAAATGCGTTGGGGGCCAAGACATTCTGGTGCCGCTCGGAGCCAAGGTCCTTGAGATGAACTGCCTTGTTGCCTTGAATGCGACGGCACGATGCGTCTGGGAACTCCTCGCTGAGGACAACTCGGTCGAGGATTTGGCAGCTGCCGTTGCCGAGCGGTTCGACGTGGATGAAGAGAGGGCCCGTGCCGATGTGCAAGCCTTTGTGGACGACATCGGACGCATAGGATTGTTGGAGCCGTGACCGAAGCGATCACGCAATACGGGTCGCTGGTGAGAGAGATGCTTAGACGTGCGGCGGTCGAGCGTCAGCCTGCCTACGGTATCTTTGAACTGACCGGTCGCTGCAATTTATCCTGCCGCATGTGCTATGTGCGATGCGCCGCAGGGGATCGGAAGACTGCGGCAAAGGAGCTGTCGGCCGCTGCATGGCTGGACCTGGCGACACAGGCGGTTGACAACGGCATGGTCTTCCTGCTTCTTACCGGCGGTGAAGTGTTCCTGAGGCGCGACTTCTTCGAAATATACGAACCGCTTACGCGCATGGGGCTGGTCCTTGCCCTCTTCACGAACGGCACCCTTATCACGGAAGATCTCGCAGGACGTCTGGCCGAAGCACCGCCGAGCTGCACCGAGATTACCCTCTATGGAGCAAGTGCGGGCGTCTACGAGACCGTCACCGGAGTCGCCGGCAGCTATAAGGCCTGCTGTTCGGGGATAGACGCCCTTGTGACCCGCGGAGTGCCCTTGGGACTCAAGACCACCATCACCCGTCACAATGTGCATGAGCTCGAAGCCATGCGGCGCATGGCGCGGAACTGGGGCGTGCCGTTTTCCGCCGGGTGGCTGCTCTCCAGACGGCCGGACGGGGCCCCTTCCGACGTGGAGGACTGTCGCCTATCCGCAGCGGATTGCGTCGAACTCGAAGCGACCGACCAGGCCTCCGCGCACGAATGGACCGAGGCCGCACTCAGACACGATACATCAGGCGATCACGACAATTTCCGGTGCCATGCCGGCAAGTCCGCGTTCGTCATCGATCCGGCAGGAGCAATGAACGCGTGTCTGGTCCTTCCGCAACCGGCGGCAAGGCCCTTGGAAAACGGTTTTGGCGAGGCCTGGGACCAGGTACGGCAGTACGTCGATTCCGCAGCGCCGCCGGCGCCCGGGTGCCGTGCCTGCAATGTGCTCGAATACTGCGGCCGCTGCCCCGCGTGGGCAATGATGGAGACGGGAACATTGACCGAACCCGTGCCCTATCTCTGCGAGATTGCCCGGGCCAGAAAGGAACGCTATGGAAATCCCGTGTGATTATCCCATCAAGGAGTCCGGGGGGTTCCGTTTCGAACGGTTGGGAAACCAAGTGCTTCGTTTCCTAAGTGCTTGGTGGCGTAAATTCGGTCGCACAAGCAGCACCGTCTTCCCGGCGTAGGCC
>JAZDHD010000032.1:0-8207 GCA_043806215.1 Pseudomonadota bacterium
CGCTTCGAGAATGGTCTTGCGCGGTCACTGCTCGGCGTTTACAATGAGCCGCATGCGGGCTAATCCGTTGACGTGAAGAGGTGCACATGGCGAGGGGGAACGAAGTACGTATGGATCTCGAGGGGCATCTTCTGGCCAAGCTGAAGCAGTACGCCGCAGGCGGTGGATTGACATACGGTGAGCTTGCGAAGAAATGCGGCGATCCCTGGAAACGCGCGCTGGCCGAGACAATGAAGCTCACTGTGAAGAAGATCCGCGCCCGAGATGTAAAGGATTTTGTTTACCGTCTCTGGGAGCAAGGCCTCCTCTTCGTGGAACCTCCCAAAGGCCGGCAGACCTCACCTCGGATTTGGGATCCCACGGCCGCGGCCGGTCGTTTTGCGTCGGCATTAGGCCCGGGAACGCTTCCGGCTGCCGAGGGGCCGTCAAGAGACCACGAAGCCCTTCGGGATGCGTATGACCGCTTTGCGGGGGAACGTCTGAGCGGCCATGTTCCCGTGTACAGGGTCCGTCGGGCTCTGGGCTGGGATAAGGAGCGATTCGACCGGATCGTGAGGGACCTCAATGAAAGACCCGACCCCGAGTTGGAGCTTCATGCGGGAGATCCGCAGAATTACGGCGAGGATGAGAAAGCGGATTCCTTTGAACGTCGGGGCGTCCTTTACCTGCTCATGCGATGGAGAACACCATGAAGAGCCGGGGTGATCCGCCTCCCTTCAACCCCTTTGTCGATGTTGCCGTAGGAGATCCGTGGAAATCCGCGGCACCCGACGTGCTAAGCGTCAACAGGGAGGCTTTTGCCGGCTTGGTCAAGCTCGTCGGAGTTCTCGAACGCACCCCGAGCATTGCCGCTCTGGTCTTGGGCGAGGCCGGCAGCGGCAAGACCCATTTGATCAAGAGACTCATCTCCGTTCAAGGCAACGACCTGGTCTTCGTGTATGTTCATCCCATGAAGGATCATCGCCGCGTGTTCAGTTCGCTCCTACAGGTCGTTATTTCCGCGCTGGAGCGTGAGCCTCCCGGAGGCCCCCAACAAGCCGTTAAGACTGGATTGGAGCTCATGGCAGCTCACGTGCTGGCTGCGGTTTTCGAGGATTACTTGCAAAAGCATCCCGACGATGGGGGACGAACTTACCTCCAAACAGTGAAACGACGACCGTGGAAGATCTTTAGTTTCAAGAACTTCCCGAAGTGGAGCCCCTTGCTGGCGTATGCGCCGGGCTACCTTTCGCGGCATGCTTCTCTCCGGGGCCACACGGCCGGAACGATTCTGAAAGTCTTTTTCCATTACCTGGACGAATCGAAACGGGAGGCCGCCGTAGCCTACCTGAGCGGCTCGGATCCGGATGATGAAGGAGCCGGACTGTTGGGAATCAAGCCGACGGAAGGGGACTTCACGGTTGAAGCGCAGGAGGACCGGTCAAAGCAAATCCTCAAGACCCTCGGAAGCCTGTTGACATTCTACCGGCCCATGATCCTCTGCTTCGATCAACTGGAAAACCTCGACACAGAGCCATTGATCGCTTCATTCGGCAGGCTGATCAACGACATCGTGAACGAGGTGGACAACGTGCTCCCCGTGGGCTTTGTGAGGGCGGAAACATGGGACGTACGGATGGCGCCTCATCTCGACGCGGCGTCAAAGGGACGGATCTCCTCAAACGTCTTCCATCTCAAAGGATTGAAGCGGGAGGAGGCCATGGAGATCGTCCGTGCACGGCTCGACTGGGCATACTCATCCGAATCCCGTCCTCGGCCCGGGGATTTTCATCCATTACAACGGGCCGAACTGGAAAGACGTCTCCTGGGCCTGACCAGTCCCAGGGATGTGCTCATCGAGGCAAACCGTATGTTCCGGGAGGCCACCCTGGAGGACTTCCCCCCTGTCCTGCCGGAAGATCCGCTCCGGATTCTCTTGGACTCATTCGACGCGGAAAGGGGGAGATTGGTTACCGATCAAGAGAAGGAGTCCGCCCGCAAGGACGTGCTTGTGGCCGCGTTCCGGCTTCTGCTCATGAACAGGGACCGCGGCAGGGGCTATCAGGTCTTGACGGTCGACACCGGAGAGCCGGTGGACTTGACGGTCAGGATCGCGCAAACGGGAAAGGAATCGGCCGTAAGGACCGTTGATCTCGTCGTGGAGACGGCGAACCACTGGAACCCGCTCCAGAAGTCGCTTAATCTATTGAGGAAACGAATCGAGGCCGGCAGGTCCCAAACGGCCGTGCTCGTGAGAGACGAAAGACGGAAGATCCCGCCCAAGAAGGGGGGAATGCCCAAGACCGTCCAGGCCCTCAAGTCGCTGGAGGCTGTGGGAGGCCGGGTTATCTACCTGGAATACCTCCTCCTTGCCGACCTGTACGCCCTGGTCTACACCTCGGATAAGGTCGGGTCCCGCGATCTTACGTACATCGCCGAACCGACGGGAGAGCGGGGACCGGTTGACGAAGCCATGTTTCGCTCCTTTGTCCGGGACGTTTTCCACAGCGGTATCCTGGAGAAAATGGACGACGCGTTCATGGGTGAAACGCGGACGGATTTGTGAGATCCACTGCCGGGGGGGGGCACATTGCGTTATGTGGGATTTCTGTCAAACCGTTTGTTGATACTCTGCCCGGTAAACTCGGTAAGGCGTTTTCCCCCGGCCGCCGAAGCGGCAACGTAGAACGAGAGATTTCCCGGTACGGCGGCGACCGAAACGGAATTGGGTGAGGTGCCGACTCAACACGCCCTTCAGGACGGGCACAAACTCCGGGAGGATTCAATGTCCACAGAGCTCTGCAAGTTGAAGGCAAATGACTTGAATCTCCTGCTGACGATTATTGACAAGCTCTATGGCAGTCATGACCGCGACACGTTGCGCTCCCGAGTCGCCGAAGACCTACTGCGTCTTCTCAAAGCGGATTACCTGGCTTCGTTTATTTGGAATCCGCAAAGAGAGGTGTTCGAGCACGTGGTCTTCATCAATATGACCCGTGCGAATCTGAATCGTTACGACACGTATTACCATTCTCACGACCCCATAACCCCGTTATTGCAGAAGAGAAGGAGAGCAACCCTTGTCTGCGAAGTCATGCCCCAAGAGGAACTGGAGAAGACAGAATTCTTCAATGATTTCCTAATGAGGGATGGACTTCATCATGGCGTCAACGTCTATGCCTACGACGGGGACCTCAACATAGGCGACCTGCGCATATGGAGAGCCAAACATCGACCGGATTTCGGCAGCTATGAGGCGGCTCTTCTGGACGCCATCCTGCCCCACTTCACAAACGCCCTACGGAATGTCCTTGCCATTCAAGCAGCTCACGGTATAGCCAACTTCTGGTCTCAGCTGCTGGACCACTCCGACATTGCTCTCTTCCTTTTTGACGAATCGGGCGATCTTGTGTACCGAAACGGCAACGCAAAGGCAATTGGGGACGCACTTTCCGAACCCGCGTACAGCGGTTTGTACGGTCGCGTATGCTCTCTGGCGAGGATGACGGCTTCCGACACTCAGTGGGGCCCCTATCTTATGTCTGTCCTGCCCGTTCTTTCTCCGCATGATTCGAGGCCCTTGAGAGCCGTAATGGTTCACCGCTCGACACCGCGGAAATTCGATGCAGCCTTTCTCAGGACGGAGCATCATTTGAGTCCGCGAGAGGCTGAGATTAGTCTCCTCATGTTCAAGGGGCTGACGGATCAGGAAATAGGGACCGTCCTGGGGATCTCTTTCCACACAGTACGAACTCACCTGAAACGCGTCTTCGCCAAAGTCGGCGCCACGACTCGATCGGAACTCCTCTACCATTTGCTGGAAGGCACCCTCGACATCTCCCTCTGATCGAAGATCCGCTCTCCCGTTTCTCTGTCCCCACTATTGGGGATACCCGTTCTGCTCTTAGTGTGTCTTAATGCCTATATGGCCGTAAAATGCGATAAACGGTCGCCCTAAGACGGTCCATGCTTCGATGACGGTGAAGATGTTCTCAGAAACAGACAATGAACCATGAAGGAGGAGACGGTATGAAAGACTTCGACGCAAAGACGGATCGCAGGACATTCATGAAAACCGGCTTGGCCGCAGGAGTTGGTCTTGGGCTCATGGCTTCGTTGGGGGATTCGGCACTCGGCAAAGTGCCGAAGAGTGAGGAACTTGCCGACCTCCCCATGTCTCAATTGGCTCGCATGATCCGGACTGGGGAGGTCACATCCAAACAGCTCGTGGAACTCTACCTTGCCCGAATCGAGCAGTATGGTGGAACGAAAGGAATCAACGCCTATATCACCACGGCCGGACCGCAGGCCCTCGAGCGGGCGCAAGAGCTTGATGGGCTTGCAAAAAGGAAACAGTTCAAGGGCCCGTTGCACGGACTCCCAATTGCAGTCAAGGACAATCTCGACACGAAAGGCATCAAGACTACCGGTGGATCAAAGATTCTGGCCGATTGGGTGCCGCGGGAAGATGCGAGTGTCGTGATGAAGCTCAAAGAAGCAGGCGCCGTCATCTTGGGGAAGACGAATATGCACGAATTCGCGTTCGGCATCACGACCAACAATCCCCATTATGGTCCCACGCGCAACCCTTATGACCAATCTCGAATTCCCGGAGGATCCAGCGGGGGATCCGGTGCCGCCACCGCCGCAGGTATGTGTGCGGCGGCCGTCGGTACCGATACCGGCGGCTCGGTGAGGATTCCCGCGGCCTTGTGCAATGTGGTTGGGCTCAAGCCCACCTTGGGCCGAGTCGGACGAGGCGGATTAATGTACCTGTCGTTCACCCGCGACGTCATAGGACCCATCACCAGGACGGTGCTCGATGCGGCCGTGATGCTGGAAGCAATGTCGGGGAAAGACCCGAGAGATCCGGAAAGCTCTTCCAATCCCGTCCCGCACTATGTTGAGTTCCTGAAAAAGGGGATAAGAGGCCAGAAATTCGGCGTTCCCAGAAAATATTTCTTCGAAGGAATTGACCCGGATACCGAAACGGTAATCAACGAATCCATCGCACAGATACGGAAGATGGGCGGATCGGTCAAGGAGGTCGAGGTGAAGCATATGGACTTGGCAGTTCCCGCCGGGTTCAACATAGTGCTGGCCGAGTGCATCTATTTGATGGAAGACTATCTGAAAGCCTTTGACCCCAAGGCAACCGTCGACAAGTACTTGGACCAAATGGGCCCGGACGTGAAGGCAGTGCTCTCGGGTCAAAAAGGGTCCCCACAATCGAAGCCGGTCCCCGGTTATGTCTATGCGAACTCGGTCCGGGAAGACAGAAACAAGATGATTGCCGGGTTTCAAGAGGCCATGCAGGGAGTCGACGCGTTATTGCTCCCCACTACTCCGCTGCCTGCCGCCAAAATCGGAGAGGACCTGGAAACGGACCTGAACGGAAAGAAGGTCAATACCTTCCTGACCTTCATTAAGAATTGCGATCCAATTAGTGTTGTTGGCTATCCCGCGCTCACCGTGCCGGCAGGGTACGCCAAAGGCGGGCTTCCGATTGGTCTGCAAATAGTCGGCAGACCGTGGGATGAGTCCCGGCTTCTCGTCATAGCCAATTCATTTGAGCGAGCCACGGGAGTTCGTAAGCCTCCGAAGCTCTAAACGCCCATGCGGCCGTAATCAGGGAGCGTCGTTACTTCGCGCCTCGAAAGCGAGTCGGGACGAGGTGCCCCGTAAATCCCTACGAACAATTCCGGTAGGCAATCGGGGGACATGATCCGATTTTGCGAACGGCGCCATGCGACCCCGCAAAACTCGGAATCGTGTCCCCCGATTGCTGCGAATGCATCGAGAAGAACCGCGGGAAAGCGGACATGGGGTCGCTGTGAACGGTAACCTCCAGTTCATTGGGGATGGTCCCCCTTCGGCCTCCCGCTGCCATTCAGCACGTCTCGGAGGGTTCTTGCCAGTGTTTCTCCCATGACGGGTTTGGTGAGATAGGCCCTTATTCCGCCGGCACGTGCTTCTTCTTCTGAGACAAGGTTGTGGTGGCCGGTGCACAATATGATCGGAAGGTCACTGCGGATCTGAAGCAGCTGATCCGCCAACAGGCTGCCGGCGAGGCCGGGCATGGTCATATCCGTGATGACCGCGTCAAACCGATCCGGTTCCGATTTGAAAAGATTCAGAGCTGTCAGGCCGTCCGTGACCGTGAAGACGGTGTATCCAAAACGTTCCAGGACAAGTTTGCCCATCCGGACCTCAACGGGGTGATCGTCAACGTAGAGTATTGATTCGTTTCCATGAGGTGGTTCCACGGTTGACCGCTCATCGGAACCGCGATCCTCTTCAACTGACGGAAGCAAGACCTCGATGGTGGTTCCGATATCCGGTTTGCTTTGAACCGCGATGCGGCCTCCGTAATTACTAACGATTCCATGGACGACCGTGAGCCCCAGACCGGTTCCCTCTCCGGGCGGCTTGGTAGTGAAATAGGGCTCGAAGATGCGCTCGAGCACATCCGCCGGTATTCCGTGCCCCGTGTCCCTCACAACAATCTTCAGAAAGCGTCCCTGCCGCACGCCGGGATATACGGTCGGAGCCGCCTCATCGAATTGAACATCCGCCGACTCTACATCCAGAATGCCTCCCGTCTTTCGCATGGCATACCCTGCGTTGGTGCAGAGATTCATAAGAATCTGATGGAGTTGGGTGGGATCGGCCAGGATGGTGTCATGTCTTGCGTCCAGGTGGGGTCTGATGTCTATGGTGGCGGGCATCGAAGCGCGGATAAAGCCGAGAACTTCCTTGATTACGGGAGTGACCGACACGGGCCGCGGTTCTTGTTCGGTCCGACGGCTAAAGGTGAATATCTGTTGAACCAGTTCGCCTCCCCGTTTGCTCGCTGCTTGGACTTCCCGGAGATGATTCAGCGCAGCATGGCCGGGTTCAAGTGCGTACCCGGCCATCTCCGAAAAACCTAATATCACGTTCAATATGTTGTTGAAGTCATGGGCTATGCCCCGCGCCAGATTCCCTAATGCCTCCATTTTCCGGGCATGGAACAACTGCTTCCTTAACGCCGCCATCTGTGTCACATCACGGCATATCCCGCGAAATCCGATTATCCGTCCGGGCGAGTCCCTTACCGGTGTGATGGAGGCATCCACATCTTTTGCGACTCCGTCCTTGGTTACGACCCGCCATCCGGAAATCTCCTCCGCTTCTCCGGTCTCGTACACCTTCCTGAACAGGTCGGAGACTTTCTCGGCGGATTTGTCTTCCGTGAACATCCGAAAGCCCGCGCCGATCAGTTCTGTTGTTGAATAGCCGAGAATGCGTGACAGGGAATCATTGCAAAAGGTTATGGTCCCGGCTGTATCGGCTTCATAGTATCCTTCTTCAATACTCTCTATGATGGTCCGGTATTTCTCTTCGCTTTTTCTCAGGAGGTCTTCGGCTTCTTTCCGCTCGGTAATATCACGGGCGATACCAAAATAGCCGTTCACGGTTCCGCGGGGATTCTTCCAGGGAGACAAGTTGAACAAACAGTAACGCGTGCTCCCGTCTTTTCTGGTAATCACCCATTCGAAATTGCTCAGGACCTCCTGCGCCTGCATCGTCTTAATGAGAGCTTCCCTCTTGCGCGCATCATCCTGAAGATCGGCGAGATTGCGGCTCACAAGCACTTCCCTCGTGAGCCCGAGCAGCTCTCGGCAGCACATATTGACGGCTGCGATTTCTCCATCGGGCCTCATCACGAGGATTGCGTCGGTTGATTGATCGAACAAGCTTTCATACTTTGCTTCCGTGTCCTGCATTGTGCGCTGGGCCTCGCCGCGATGTCTGCGTTCCGACAGAAACAATTCTCGCGCACTTTGCAGACGACTGCGCCTCTCCTGAAAGTCGGCGCCAAGAACTTCAACAACAAGGAACTTTCTGTCTTGCCACGAAACGGCCGAGGCTTTCAGCGAATACTCGTTTTCACACTTGTCCACCTCGATCCAGGGCCCGGAATTCAGACGGCCTGATGAAGACTCTTCCCAGAACTCCTCAGCTTCCTGGAGGAAGTCCGTGAGGAAATCAGACTTTGTAAAGTCAAGGCTGCCCCCCGAGACCGGCACTGAGATCCCCAGGATATCGTTGCCCAAGCTCGCCGGCATCGGTACCAGCGGCCGAAAGGAATCGGCCGACTGCCGTTCCAGGATCAGAAACCCGAGTCCTGCCAAGAGCTCGGTTGGAAATGAATCTTCCGTCATATCGTCTTCTCCGTCAGTGCA
>JAZDHD010000033.1:0-18970 GCA_043806215.1 Pseudomonadota bacterium
CTTGGAACGAGAAGAACTTTTCTCTCTTCGGCAGCGCCGGCCTCCCCGCGTTCCGCGGGGTACTCTTGCTCGTCCAATTGCGGAACGTCGGGAATCGCGGGGTCTTGCTCACGGACCGACGTCGATCCATCCGCCCGGCCAGGAACGGCTCTTCAGAAATCCGTTCAGCGTCGCGCCGACTCCCTTGAGGTAGGCGGCCACCTGGGGATGCCCCTCGAAATAGGCCTCCATGAGAGCCGTCCATCCGTAGTCGTTTTTCGCATTGATGTCCACGCCTTGATTCACGAGGAATTTCACTGCCTCCGAGTGTCCGGCCGCAGCCGCCGCCATGAGAGGAGTCTTCCCGTCCCGTGCTCGCACCCCGGGATCCGCGCCGTGGACAAGGAGCATCTCCACCATGTCGGGGCTTCCGTTGCGTGCCGCCCAGAACAGCGGCGTATTACCGAACTTGTTTCTCGAGTGGACGTTGGCGCCTCGTTCAAGAAGCAGTTCCGCCACTTCCCTGTTTCCGTTGAGACAAGCCCAGAACAGTGCTGTGCTGCCGTAGTCTTCGTCCCGAGCATTTACGTCGGCACCTTCCCGGAGCATGAGGTCCACCATCTCCGGATAAGGCCGGCGGCTCGCTTCCAGGAGAGCGCGGTCCATGCTCCGGCTCTCCTTGCCGTTTGCCGCGCCGACCGAGAGGAGGCGCTCCGCAATTGCCAAGTATCCCTGCCGGAAGACGTAGTGCAGCGCGGTCCGGCCCTGTTTACCGACCGCGTTGACGTCGGCGTCGTGGCGAATCAGAAGATCGACCGTCTCGATGCTCCCCGCGTTCACTGCGGCGATAAGAGGCGTGTTCCCGCCATTGTTCGACGAGTTCGGATTCGCTCCCGCCCCCAGGAGGATTTCCGCGACCGACGAATGCCCCTTAAAGGCCGCCCAGAATAGGGCGGTGTTGCCGTACCGCCTGTCCCTGGATTCCACATCGGCCCCGCCCCTGGCCAGCGCCTCGACCACGGCACTGTGGCCCTTGAAGGCCGCCATACCGATGGGATTGACCCCGCGCCGGTTATACGCGTCTACCGAGGCTCCCCCGGCCAGGAGTATCCGGGCAAGCCTCGCGTGGTTCCGGCCCGCGGCCCACATGAGCCCCGTGCAACCGTGATTGTTCCGGGCGTTGGGATCCGCCCCCCGTTTCATCAGGAATTCCGCGGTCAGCACATGCCCTGCCCTGGCTGCCCATAACAGCGGAGTGTTCCCTGCCTTGTCTCTCGCATTGGGATCGGCCCGGGCGCGCAGGAGCACCTCGACGGACTCCGAATGGCCCTTCAAGGCCGCCCAGAACAAGGCTGTGCTCCCATACTGCTTGTCCCGTGCATCGACCCGGATTCCCCTCCTCGTCAGTATGTCGGCCACCTCTGCATTGCCGTTGAAAACTGCCCAGAAGAGCGCCGTATGACCGGCATTGTTTGTCGGATTAACGTCCGCCCCCTGTGCGCTGAGTAACCGTACCACCGCAGCGTGCCCCATGTACGCCGCCCAGAACAGGCTGGAATTGCCGTGATTGCTCCGGGCGTTGGGGTCGGCTCCCCGCTGAAGGAGCAATCTCGCCATCTGGAGTTCCCCACTGCCTGCGGCATACATGAGGGCCGATTTGCCTTTGTTGTCTTGTGCATTGATATCGGCACCGGCATCCAACAGGATCTTCACGATCCGAGTCTTGCCTGCCCGGCCGGCAAGCATCATAGGAGTCAAGCCGGCCTTGCAGCGAGCGTTGACATCGGCACCATACCGGATCAACAACCGGACTACCTCTTCGTGAGCCCGAAAGCAGGGCCAGAAGAGCGCCGTGTATCCGGATTTATTCCTGGCGGCAACATCTGCACCACGATCCAGCAAGAAACGGACGGCGTCCTTGTGACCGTAGAAGGCCGCCCAGAACAACGGCGTGCCCCAGTGACGGTCGTCTCCTGCGGAGAGGTCGGCACCTCTCTCCAGGAGCAGTTCGATGACATCGGGATCGCCCGACTTGGCCGCCTCGATGAGCGGTATTCTGCCCACGGAATCCTGTCCGTCGGCCTCGGCCCCGGCGTCCATCAACATCTCGACCAGTTCGGGCCGTCCCGAACCGGATGCCAGAATGAGGGCCGTCCTGTTGTCCACGTCGTCGGCTTGAACGCGAGCCCCCCGGCGAAGCAGCGTCTCCACCACTTCCACGTGCCCCTGCCGGATGGCCCATGCAAGTGCGGTACTGCCGTCCTTGTCCGACGCGTGAAGGTCCGTGCCGTGCCTGCACAGGAGGTCGGCCGTTTCCGCATGACCCCACACCGCGGCACGGATCAACGCGGTGTCTCCGTCCCTGTTTCTCGCGTTGGGGTCGGCTCCTTGGGACAGGAGCAGTTGCACCGACTGAATACGCCCCGCCAGTGAAGCCTCCATGAGCGCGGTATTTCCCGATTCGTCGGTCATGTTCACTGCGGCCCCCGACATCAGGAGCAGTCTCAGCGTTTCCACATGGCCGCCGAGTGCCGCAGCGATCAGCGCAGTTCCCTCGGTTGTCACCGCATTGGGGTCCACACCTTGGCCGATCAATTCCGCAACCCTGTCGGCGGCTCCGGCACCGGCCGCCTTTACCAGTTCATCTTGGATCATCCTTTTCGTCCCACCGCACGCCGCACGCCGCACGCGGTTAAGATAGTGGTTTCAGTGCGAATAGTTGAGGCATTGTCGCCGGATATCTCTTCGACCATGTCCGGCCAAAAGAACGAATCCTCGGAAAAAGTGCGGAATTTCGCAAAAAAAGAAACGAACCTCAACAATTAGTCTCCGATCAACGGCACCATTGCTTTTAGCTTTTTCCATAGTATACCATATTTCTTTCCTTTTTTGTAGGCTTGAGATGCCGGCAATCGACGCGGAGGCCGTTCTTGACGACCAAATGCCAACCCGTGAAGGTTCACCTGAAAACCCTCCGACATTGGGACACCGATCTTCGTCGCAAATGCGGGACCCCTACACCGATCCCCTGTGCCCGGACACACCTACCAACCCCCGGTACACGAACCATCATGTAGGGGCACCCCCCTGTGGGTGCCCATCAATACCGGGGACTTTCATGAGTGGTTCCGGCTTGTAGAAAGCTCCAAGCCATGAAGGTTCATATGCACCTTTATCTGTTACGGTGGAGCCGTTTGGACAGAAGCGGTGATGGGCTCGGCAAGGATTAACCGTTTGACAAATCTCTCATTTCGAGTCATTTCAGTACCGTGCAATATGGGCACAGAGTATTCCGTGGAGCTTCAGCGATGGGAAAACAGCCCAAGAGAAAGATCAGTGCCAAGGCCATCCGTGAAGACATCAGATCCAATATGGACGATGAAGCCCTCAAGAAGAAACACGGATTATCGGAAGAAGAACTCCGGAGGGTGCTCAGAAAGCTGGTCATCGCGGGTATTCTGAGTCAGCCCGAACTTGATGCACGAGATCCTCGTCGGTGCGATCAAGAAATCGATGGGGACGTGGAGAGTGAAACCTCTCCTCTGCCGGCCCGTGAGGCCGAAGCCCGAAGGGTTGAGGAGCCGGTGTTCGATCCCGGACATGATGAGTCGGACGAAATGACTCCCTCTGCCGAAATCGTTATTACGGATCGACCTCCTCGCAGGGTGTCCAGGGTCGTTATCGCTCTTGCCGGCGTCGTCGTGGTACTCGGGATCGCCGGCGCCGGTATCTACCTGCTTGCTCCCGATCTGTGCTACGGGCCCACGCCCTTTCTCATGAGCGACAAGAGCGTGACGGCGGCTCCCGGAATAGCCGGCCGTAAGGATACTCGCACAAAACGTAGTACTGCTCCTGAAGCCGGGCCCGGGTCAAATGTCGGCCGACTTCTGCAGGCCGTAGAGAAGGGCGATGTCGATGCCGTGAAGCGCATCATCGAACGTGGTGCGGACGTGAACCATCGTTACAAGGAGGGCGTGACGCCCCTCATGATCGCCGCGAAAAGCGGTCGCACGGATGCAGTGAAGCTCCTCCTGGAAAGAGGAGCCGATGTGCACGCCACAGCCTCCAAGGGATGGACCCCCATTCTCTATGCAGCATTTGGAGGAGACCCGGAAACGATAACCCTGTTGCTCGACCGGGGCGCGGAGGTCCGGAAGAAAAGCGAAACAGGCTGGACTCCTCTCATGACGGCGTCATCACAAGGACACAAGGCAGCGGTGGCGCTTCTGTTATCCAAAGGTGCCGACGTCCACGCGAGCGACGGCAAGGGCCGGACACCTTTGATCTGCGCTGCAAGCAAGGGGAAGACCGACGTCATGCGGCTCTTGCTGGACAAGGGAGCAGACATAAACGTCAAGAGCAAGACCGGCATGACGGCACTGGCGGTGGCGGCAGAAGCCGGACACAAGGAGGCGGTAGGTCTGCTCATCCACGAGGGAGCCGACCCGGACGTCAAGGATTCCGTCATGGGGTTGAGTGCACTCACACGGGCAATGAAGAAGCGCGACGGAGAGATCGTCCAAGTATTGCTGCAAAACGGGGCACGCTTCAACCCCCGGGCCGGAGAAGAACGCTATTACCTGGTTGCCGTTGCGGGAGAGGGCCGGCTGGAGCTTGCAAAGCTCCTTCTTGAGAAGGGATTTGAGGTCGGCGCACGCGACGACCCCCGGGATGAGACTCCGCTGTCGGCGGCGGCATGCAAAGGGCACACCGACATGGTGAGACTGCTTCTCGAAAACGGTGCCGACGTCAATGCCGGAGGAATCGGAAGAGAGACTCCTCTTACCTGCGCGTTCAACCACCGCCACGCGGAAGTCATCGACCTTCTCATTTCTCGTGGCGCAAATGTGAACTCGAAAAGCTTCGGAGGAGATCCCCTACTCGTTTCGGCAGCCTTCCGAGGCGACGCGCACCTGGCAGGCCTGCTGCTCGGAGCCGGCGCCGACGTCAAGGCCGTTGACTCGTTCGAAAGGACCGCCCTGGAAATTGCATGCGACAAGAGCGCCCTCAGGGTCATCGAAGCACTGGCGAAACATGGAGCGGACCTGAATAGGAGGAACCCGAAGGACGGCGGCACCGCACTGATGGCTGCGGCCGCCAACGGCCGCCTTGAGGTGGTGGAACTTCTCCTTCAACTCGGAGCGGACCCCAAGATTACCGATGACAGAGGCTTCACCGCACTCAGGTACGCGACAATCTGGAAAAGAGATTCCGTAGCCGACCTGTTGAAGGCTCGGGGAGGCGAGTAGGCCGTAACAACTCTCGGAAGTCCGGACAGCGTCTTCATTATGAAGTCGAGTAGTCGCTGAACATCTTGACATGACGCGGCCCTTCGAATAGTCTTGTGGTCCGATAGGTGCCGTATACGCTTAATAGGGAAGCCGGTGCGAAACCGGCGCGGTCCCGCCGCTGTAACCGGGGACGAAGGCCCGTGCAATGCCACTGCTTGGCGAAGCCAAGTGGGAAGGTTCGGGCCGCTAGGGTGATCCGGGAGTCAGAAGACCTGCCTATCGAACGCGTGCCGCGAACGACGGCCGAAACATATTCAGGGAAGAAGAAAACTGGGTGCATTCCCGAGTCTTACGCGGCTCGGGTTTTTTTTGTACGTTCCCGATCTGCCGGATCTCCGGTTATTCCGGCAAGTCTCTGAAAAGATGACCGATAGTCCGGATTTCGGCCGAAGTCTTCGGCAATTGCCGCACATGAGGGAAGCCTTATGCTTGATTTCTTCTATCGTGGCGGACCCGTCATGTATCCATTACTCCTCAGTTCGATTATCGCGGTTGCGGTCTTTCTGGAACGCCTCTGGTCCCTTCGTGAATCCAAGATCATCCCCCAACCGTTCACATCGAGGGTCTTGGCCTCTTGTTCCGTCGGCGACGCGGAGAAGGCGCTGAAAGAATGCGAAGTTTCCCAAGAGACCCCCATGGGTAGAATCATTAAGGCGGGACTGCTCCACCTGGGCTCGGGAGTAGAGACCATCCGCTTCATGATCACCGAAAACGGGAATCAGGAATCGGCCGGCCTGGAGAAATATCAGAGAGTCCTCGGCACCGTTGCCTACATTTCGCCGCTTCTCGGTTTGCTGGGAACCGTATCGGGAATGATTAAGGCCTTCGAGACCATTGCAGCTCACTCGGTGGGCGATCCCTCCCTGGTTGCCGCAGGGATATCCGAAGCGCTTATCACCACCGCGGCCGGGCTCTGCATAGCCATTCCCGTGGTGATCATGCACCGGTACATCCAGGGAAGAGCTTCCCGGCTCTCGCTCACCCTGGAGAAGGAAGCGGTGGTGCTCACCGAGCATCTCATGAGAATAGAGTCCGGGACTTGTTCAGTTCCGGGCATGGCCGAATCGGGACCCAGTGCCCCCGCCGCGGTGGTCCCCGGCATCTCGTCGTGCGGGTGACGTTATGTGGAGCCATCGCAAGAAAACCGACGAATCGACACTGGACATGACGCCCCTTGTGGATGTGGTGTTTCTCCTCATCATCTTCTTCATGCTGTCCACCACGTTCATCGTGCTCCCCGGAATCAATGTCAATCTTCCCAAAGCATCGTCGGAAAAGGTAACCGTCGAGAGGGAAGAAATAGTGGTTTCCGTGGACGAACAGGGAGCATTCCACTTCAACAAGGATCCCGTAAACGACGAGATGATGAAACAGCGGCTCAGTGTTGCCGGAGCGGGCAACAAGGACGTTCAGATCCTCTTGAAGGGCGATGCCGGCTGCAATTACGGCCGCGTGGTCACGTTACTGGACATGGTCCGTGCATGTAAGCTCCACCGGGTGGCAATACTGACCACCGGAAAGAAGGATGACGCGGAAGACGGCCCCAAGGGGGCAAAATGATCCGCCTGGCTCCGTTCGTCATTGTCTCCATGTTCATGCATGGAATCCTTCTGGTTGCCGGGGTTCCGTGGACCAATCGCCTCTCGCTTCCGGGACGAGCGGAAGGATCGGAAGAACTTCTCTTCGTCGAAGTGGTCGCCGAGAAGGATCATACGGCAGCGGCTCCGGCACCGGCCTCAGTCGATGCAGGCGCGGCGCGGGCATCACAACGGGAAAAGGAGGCGCGTATCGAGCGCGACGAACCGAAGGAACCGGCCATGCGCCCCGAGGAGCCGGTTCGTGAACCCGTTGTGGAGGAGAGTCCCTTGCCGCAACCGGTTCTTGCAGCCCCCTCCGAGGAACCCAAAGCCGACTTCATCGCGTCCGATATTCAGGTCAAGGATCCTCCCGAACCGGTGAAAGAGGTGAAGGAGCCCCCCGAAACCGAGGATAAGCCGGATACGGAAGAACAAAAGAAACCGGTTGAAAGGGAAGAGACCGAAAAGAAACTGGAGAAGGAGACGCCACGGGAAACGCCTCGGGCCGTTGCGTCCATGCCGCAGACGGCGAGCCATAAGAGCGCGTTCCGAGCCTCCCGCGGGCACGACATGGCCGATTTCAAGGCAAGAATTTTGGCTGCGGTCAAGAAGGCCTCCTACTATCCCGGCAAGGCTGTAAAAGAGAGGAGGCGGGGTGAAGTACTCGTCCGCTTCAGGATTTGGAGGGACGGACGGATGGACGGCATTGAAGTGGTACGGTCATCCGGATCGAAGATCCTGGACAAGGCTGCCGCAGAGATCCTGCAAGACGCGTCCGCCGGCTTCCCGGCAGTCCCGGACTTCTTTCGGGGCGAACACCTGGTATATGCGGTACCCATCGTTTTCAGGGGCAAGCTCAAGGTGAGAAACTGATGTACGCTTCATCTCGCTTGGGCAATCAGAGACGGCCGGCTCGAAAAAACACTTGACAGGCCTGGACGGCTTTTGTTACGCTGCTATGACTACATTTGGATCTTGAGCAGAGCCTTTTTATTGCGGAAGACGGTGTAATTCCGTCGCTGCCCCGCAGCTGTGACCGGCGACGAAATCCGCGGTGAGACCACTGCCTCGTTGGACGAGGTGGGAAGGTGCGGAGAGTAGGAAGACCCGGGAGCCAGAATACGCAGAAGTGCTCTGTAACCCGATGAAGTACCCGCGAGGGCGGGTCGGGGTAATCTCGACTATTGCCCTCGCACTGTGCCCAGTGGGAGGTTTTTTTGTTCCCAAAACCACAATAGAGCATGATGAAGAACTCAATGAGAGGAACCCCGGCGGAGTTGGCAGACTCGCACCGGGGCCGGTGGGATTTGTTGCGTGTCATCCCTTGTCCCGCCATTATCCTCCGTCATTGATTCCAAGTCAACCGAAGAGATGATTCTGTCGAGAAGCGTGCACTCTTGTACCACCTCGATTGTATCTCTTCACATTTCTCTGAAAAATCTTTGCGCGATCCGCGCAACATCCTGAAATTGCTCCTGAAGCGATGCAGGGTGTTTGGCCGCACCCCATGACGGTGCGGGCCGGTCCGACAGCGGCGGACTTCGGTCGCGGCTTCCGGCGCCGAGTGTGCTTGGAGTGCGTCCTCGCCCCCGTAGCCGTCTAAGGGCCTTTCACGGCCATTTCGTGCGGTCTCGCGGATGCATGTCAAGTCTATGGTATGGAGGAATATAATGAAACGCATCTTCTTGTGTTTAGCGGGTATGGCGGTCTTGACGATTATTCCCGGGGGTTCCGGATGGGCTCAACCGATGGGTCCTTGCGGGCCTGTCGTTTGTCCGCCGCAACCGGAACCGGCGAGAGCCATAGAGCGGACGGTCGGTATTTCCGTCCCGGTTCCCGCGCCGCCTCCTGTTGCATGCCACATGCCGCCGAGGTGCGGATATGCCTGTCCGCCGCAGGCGAACTGCCTACCGCCAAGGCCCGCGCAGGTTCCAGTGCGGGTCAACGTGTCCATAGCTCCGCAAGGCCCTGAGAACACGAGAATGGTCCCGGTGGTCTATTGTTCTCCCGGTCCCATCAAACCAGTGGTCAAGCATACCGTCGGTCTTGCCGGCGCCATTGTGGCCCTGCCGTTCAGAGTGGCGGACATGTTTCTTCCCGTGTATCACCCTGCACTCTCGTTGCAGGGAAGCCGTGGTTGCGGGCAGGGAAATGGGCATCACGGACCTGTGTCGTACCCGTGCGGACCTCCGCCCCCCATGCCTATGGCATGCGCACCTCCGCCTTGTGGGATTCCGATGAAGTGTGCCCCCGCGGGACCATCCGTTGCTCCTTTGCCGAGACCCGATCATCCGCAGCCATGCGGGCCTTACCTGCCTCCGCGCATGGTTGAGGACGCCGAGTTGCCATGCCTCGAACCGTCCGGGCTCCTGAGCGGGCTGGTGAACCTTCCTTTCCGGGTTCTTCAGCAGGGCCGGGTGCTGGGCGATATGAACATTCATGGCTCCGGCGGTCCTTGTGTCCGGTGAGCGCTTCCATGAAATCCACAGGATTGCGTATCGCGTCATGCCCGCTTTTAGAGCGGGCTTACAGATGGAGAGGCAGGATGAACACATCGCGGATATACACACAATTCGTTGCCGTTGTCGTGGTCACGGGGTTCCTGGGGTTGTTCCCCTGGTTACAATACCCCGCCCGGGGCCAGACACAGCGCGGCACCGATACCGGGCAAAGCATGGAAACGCTTTCGCCGGTCGAGGTTGAAGCTCCTGAGGAAAATCAACGCCGGACAAGTGCGCGGACCGGTACGACCTCGGACGGCTTCGGTGCCGATCGTCCGACACCACAGGGATTTGCCGGATCGGATTTCCCCTTAACCCCCGGAGAGGTAGTCTCGCCGACCAGAACGGCTACCAACATCTCACGGGTGAATTCAGCGGTAAGCGTCATTGAAAACAGGGGTGTGGAGTCCATAGGATATCGAGGGCTACCCGACATGCTCCAGGGCACGGTGGGACTCTACACTTCAGGCTTCTCCGCCACGCCCTTCGACTCGGCTCCGGTGATCCGGGGATTCTCCAATGAACATACCAATCGGGTATCCGTGCTCTATGACGGCAGAAGCCTCAATGTTCCTCGCCAGGAGGCGAACTTCATGTTCGTGTTCCCGGAACTGATCGACCGCGTAGAGGTACTCCGGGGAGACGGGACGATACAATTCGGCAACAAAGCCATTGCGGGTGCGGTCAACGTGATTCCCAAAAGGCCTCGTCAGAACCCCGGCGTTTTCGGCGGAGCCGAAGCGGGATCGTGGCAATCGGACAAGGAATGGCTCGGGTACAACTACGTGAAAGGCCCCATTGCCGCGGGTGTCTTCCTCGGCCGCTACTACACGGAAGGGTTCCGCGTCTATCAGGGAAACGGTATGGACGAAGAGTTCGTGCCCCGTCCCGGCCCCTGGGCGCTGTACAATTTCCAGGGAAGCTTCAACTGGAAAATCACCCCGCGCCTCACATTTGACGTTTCGCAGCTTGTCTCGGACCAACGCAGCGCCAACGCGTCGTATATATTCAGACCCAAATGGGAACGGCGGGATACCCGCAGCATGGAGATTTTCGAATCCTGGGGATTCTCCTATTCACCGGTATGGGACGGCCCCACCGAGACATGGGACGCCGTAACCACCGGTCGGCTCATCTATGACGGGGACCGTCTCGGACAGTTGGAGCTCATTGCGAGCTACCGTCGCCTATTCCGGCGCAGCAGTGGAATATCCTGGAACGGCTTGTGGGACAACCGTTGGATAGACCAAGGGATGAGTCTCCAATACACCCGTGACGACAACCTGTTAGACTTCTTCAACAATGTGCTGACCTGGGGCATCGACTGGTATGACGGACAGTTCGGGCGGGAATCTCGTTCATTCGACAGTGGGTCCGGCGTTCTCAGCCATTCCGGCGAGCAGTCCGGGTACCGGGAATCGCTCAGCTATTACGTCCTGAACACGGCAACCCTCTGGGATCGCGTCACATTCGGATTCGGGTGGAGATTCGAGAACTACGATCTCAAGGATCTCTTTGCCAACGATTCGTCGAGGAATGTCACGAACGCTCAGCGCTTGGGCCGGACCAAGAGCGCTACTCAATGGAGTGTGGGCCTTATAACCGACCGGGATCTGGGATCGAGCATCTACTACCGTCATGCACGGACGTACCGTTTCCCGGGGTTTGACGATATGTGCAACTATTACATAGCCTGGTACGGCGGCCCGCCATTCTGGCCCCTGGAACCTGAAGAGGGAACCCTTGACGAGGTCGGCATCCGTCACTGGCTTACCCGCAGTATCTACCTCGGCCTGACGTACTATGAGATGGATATGGACAACGAGATACTCTTCGGTGACGACAACCTCGGAAATTCACGCAACATCAATGCACCGGGAGTATCCCATCAAGGCCTCGAGTTTGAAGGACTCGTCAGAATCACCCCGCGATGGACCCTCAAGGGGAACTGGACCCGGCAAGAAGCTCTCGTTCGATCCGAAATCTATCCTACCATGGCTCCGCAGACCACTGAAGACAAAGAACTCTATCAGACCCCTCGCGACATGGGTAACGTTGCGTTGATGTACAACAACCAGGACTGGGGCTTTTCGGCCGACATCAAGTATCACTACGTCGGGAGCCGGTACCGTATCAACGATGTATTCAACATCGCCGAACCGCTGCCGGCGGTCAAGTGGGGAGATATCGCGTTCGAGCAGAAGATCCTCGGGGATGAAGCATCCATATACTTTGGCATCAACAACGTTTCCGACCTCCAATATGCCTTGTGGGGAACGCGATCCGCGCCGTCCCTTTGGGGTATTACGACCGAGGCTGCCTGGTACCCCAATGAAGGCAGGACATACTACGGCGGCGTTAAGTCCAGCCTGGACTTCAACAGGATGAAGCTGCCTACGACGGCCGACCTGGAACGGATGCAAAGACGCCTCTATGGATCGCTCAACGACGGAATCAACAGTTTCACGGGCATGGGCAGCTGGATACGCAACGTGTTGCCGTTTCCGCGGCTTTCACGTCGTTAAGTCGGTGACGGAGATGGTTAACAAGAAGACCGGGATTGCGTGTGAGACCCGGCCTTTGGCCGGTCAAATCCCCCACCCCTCGGTAGGGGCGGGTTCAAGACCCGCCCCCGGGGGATTTACCCCAAAGCAACCGGACTCCCCGGTCCTGGACGAGAATCACGGCAAGCGGCATGACCTTGCGTCATACGCAGAGCGGAGAATAAGCATGATGCACAAGACGACAATCTTAACCGGCGTTTTCCTCATTGCGGCGGGATTCATGGCCGCGAGTCCGCAGGCGGGCCCCCCATTAACCCCGTGCTCCGTGGAAGGGCCGAGCGCACAGAGTCCGCCCGGCCGGACGGACTCTCAACCAAAATGCGGTATCGAGCTTACCTGCACGGACAAACCGGTGCTGCTGGGCTATTCCGACGGCGTCTGCTTCCGGGCAACCTGTCCGGGAGTCTGGGCGGTGCTTCACAAGCGCTTGGATCAGGCGTCATTCCGCAAGAGAATCTGGACGTACCGTCACTACACGTTCAAGGGCTATTGGGAACTCAAAGATCAGGGCGCCGTGCAGTCCGGGCCCGTGGAATTGAGAGAGATGTTCCTCGTGCTGCCGGACGACCTCATTGAATTCCGACTCCAAGACTGTGACAAGTATGCGCGCATCGAGTTACGGAACCTCGGGTATGTCAAGCGGGGCGACCTGTGCGAACTGAAGGAATGGCTGGCTGCGCAATCGTACCAGGACGGGCCGGCGCTGATTCGCGCAGCCAAGGACCGGACGGGCAAGGAATATGACCGCGGCCGGGGGCCGGAACCGGGATGCTACCCTACCCTATTCGGGGCCGGGATCTTCTCCGGCTTGTCATCGGCTTGCAGGCGTATCGGGCTTCCGTTCTGACGAACTTCCACAGCTTGGAGCCGCGGACAAGCCACAACGAAATATGAAAGGCCTCGGCGTAGACGGGCACCCACAGGGAAGATGTCTCAAAACTCGAGGAGTATCGCATTTCGTGCCACGTAGCGCACTTGCCTGACGACATGCGGCACAATCGTGCCACGATCTTTTATGTGCCCCAGGTTTTGAGACAGTTTCCCTGTGGCCGCCGCGGGGTTCAACGCCTCAACACTATGCATTTCTCAGCGGTGAACGTTAACGGACACGACAGTTTCAGGATATAGACGATTTCCCAGAGAAGCGCCACCTTCCGGGAAATGCGGGCAGCGTCCTCCGTTGCTCCTTACGGGCGGCCTACACACAGGCCGCTCTTTTTTTTCGCAGCCCCGCCGGAGACCTTCATTTCTCTCAGACGATATCACATAATGACACTATGAGTCTGAGCAGCAAGCACCTGAAGACTCTGCGTGCGATATTCGAAGATCCGATCCGTTCCGATGTCGAATGGACGGATGTCGAGAATCTTCTCCTTGGCTTGGGAGGAGAATTGAGCGAGGGTCGGGGCTCGATAGTGCGCATGTATTTCAATGGAGTCCGTGCCGTCTTTCATCGTCCGCATCCACGGAAGGAGGCCGGAAAAGGCGCTCTCAAGTCAATGAGGCGGTTTCCGAGGCAAGCAGGTGTTGAGCCGGAGGGGTAGAGCCCATGCCGACATACAAAGGATACACGGGACATGTTGAGTATGATGACGCGGAAGGCATCTTATATGGAGAGGTGCTCGATCTGAGGGACGTCATCACATTCCGGGGAAAGAGCGTGGACGAAATCGAACAGGCGTTCCGAGAGTCTATCGACGACTCAGCCCTTGACTGCTCTCGAGTGATCATCTTATCCACCCTCGCCGGAGTTGCGTCTTATTACAGCATCCCCGACTGGTCCTTCACGCAAGGCTTCTTGAAGTCCGGGTACACCATGACTTCCCGGTACACCATACATAATTCGGGAGTTCGGGTAACAGTCAAACTTTGGGAGTCGTCCGGCAGAGCCGGGGGTTTACTCATTATAATTAGGAATTCGGGGGACACAACACTGCTTTTCACTCTGGACGCTTTCGAGCCCCCCTTGGTCGTCCCTTGCTCAGGTCCCGTCCCGTCAACCTCTTAACGGTCGTTACAAAGGATCCGTCGCCCGCTGGTCGCCCCGTCCGCGTTGCCTGTCGAAGTTTCTTCATAGGACCGCTTTCCGCTGCCTGCAGGAACCTCTCCCAATCGGTGACGAGTTCCGGGAGCCTTAGATCTGTTACGCCGGCATCATCTGACGATGCGCAACAGACGAGCCATGGTGCAATCCGAATTGCGGAGCAGCCGCCTCCTCCAGAAAATCAGTATTATGTCCCCTGTTTCCGGCGGATAGGCATTCCCTGGCTGTAGGGGCGGCCCCCCTGTGGCCGCCCGGGTAGGCACTGGGGCCTACCCCTACGAGAACGAGAAGGAAGAGGACTTTCAGGTAAACCCCCATGATGGGGCGATCACAACTGAGCATGAAAATCCCTCGGTATTCCGGGCCGAAGACCGGGCAGAGCCCGGCGGATAGTCATTCCCAGGCAGGAGCCTGGGAACGAGAGGAGGGGGATTTTCAGACAAATGGGTCAATTCCGTGAGCGTTGCAGGATTCCGAAGGGATTGCGACGCGAAATGATCACCGACAACTTCAAAGCACGGAACGATGTTTTGTAACTTTTCGGCCCGCTCGGCGAAGAGTACGGATAGATCCGAAGTGCGGAATCAATCGGATAGATTTGAAGGAATCGACCAAGGAGTTCACCATGAAGCAGAGACAGAGCCACCTTCGCACGGCCGCCCTCTTCGCGGGAGCGTTGTTGCTTGTGTTTGCCGCGTCGGGCATCACCGCGGCAGGACCCCAGGGACAGGGGACGCTCACCATCATCGAACCCGACGCCACATCCGGTTCAGGTTGTCCTTTGGAGCACACATCCGTCAAAGCGGATGTTTCCGGATTCGTTGCCGGCGTCGAGGTCAAACAGATCTTCCACAATCCCCGTAAGGAGAAGATCGAGGCCGAGTACACGTTTCCCCTGTCCTCCAAAGGAGCGGTCTACGAAATGCTGATGAAGGTCGGCGACCGCACCGTCAAGGGAATCATCAAACGAAGAGAAGAAGCGCGGCGGATCTACGAAGAGGCCAAAGAAAAAGGGCGTGTGGCATCTCTTCTCGA
Source organism: Pseudomonadota bacterium (assembly GCA_043806215.1). Classification (GTDB taxonomy): domain Bacteria; phylum Desulfobacterota; class Desulfomonilia; order Desulfomonilales; family Desulfomonilaceae; genus JAVHLK01. Next base: position 14,992 of record JAZDHD010000033.1, read on the forward strand.
TCAGGAGCGTCCCAACATTTTCACCCAGTCCGTGGCAAACATCATGCCCGGTGAGAAAGTGGAGATCACCATCAGGTACGTGGAAGACCTCACGTACGAGGATGGAGCCTTCAAGTTCGTCTTCCCCATGGTCGTAGGTCCGAGATTCATTCCCGGCCGTCCCGACGGAAAGCAGGGATCCGGCTGGGCAAAGGATACCGCCCAGGTCCCCGACGCGAGCCGGATAACCCCTCCGGTCGCGGAAGAAGGCAAACGGGCCGGTCATGACATAGACGTTACCGTCTCTCTGGACGCGGGAGTCCCCATTCAAAAGATCGACTCCAAGCTCCATGAGGTGAAGATCGACCGGGACGGCGAGAGCCGGGCCACGGTCGCGCTCAAGAACAAGAAGGAGATTCCCAACAGGGATTTCGTCTTGGAGTATCTCGTCGCGGGGGATAAGGTGCGTTCGGGAGCGTTGACTCACAAAGACGGGAAGGACGGATACGTGAACATAGTCCTGATCCCGCCCAAACGGACGGCGCCCGAACAAATCGCTCCCAGGGAACTCATCTTCATCGTCGACACGTCGGGCTCTCAGCACGGTCTCCCTTTGGGCAAGTGCAAGGAGACCATGAGGTATGTCATCGAGCGGATGAATCCCGACGACACATTTAACTTCATCGATTTCTCCGATCAATCCCGTATGCTCTTCTCCTCACCCAAGAAGAACACCCCGGAAAACCGGGAAAAGGTGTTGCGATACATCGACTCCCTGCAGGCCGGCGGCGGCACCCGCATGGTCAATGCCATGTGGGATGCCCTGAGCACCGAGCCGGCCGATCACAGGCTCCGCATCGTCACCATCATGACGGACGGCCTGATCGGAAATGACTGGGAAATCATCTCCATGATCAAGAAACTGAGGGGCACGGGCAGGTTCTACGCATTCGGAACGGGCAATTCCGTCAACCGGTTCCTCTTGGACAACATGGCCCGTGTGGGCGGCGGCGAAGTGGACTACATCCTGCTGAACACTCCGGGGGAAGAAGTCGCAAAGAAGTTTTACGAACGCATCGCGACACCGGTTCTCACCGACATCAAGCCGGCCTTTGACGGGATCGATCTTACGGACATCTACCCGTCCGCGGTTTCGGATCTCTGGTCCCACAAGCCCTTGGTGTTCAAAGCCCGGTATTCGAAAGCCGGTAAAGGCACCGTCGCCATCAAGGGATTCATGGCCGGTAAGCCCTACGAACAGATCCTGGATGTCAATCTGCCCGCAGTCGAGAAGGACAATGTCGCGCTGCCGTTCCTCTGGGCCCGGGCCAAGGTGGATGACCTGATGGACGAAGACCTCATGGGCATCCAGCGGGGCAACCCCAGGACGGAGGTCAAGGAAAAGATCGTGAATACGGCTCTGGAGCACAACTTGGTGACCCAGTTCACGAGTTTCGTGGCGGTGGAGGAAACTGTCGTGACCAAAGACGGTAAGTCGGTAAAGGTCACGGTTCCCGTGGAATTACCCGACGGAGTGAGCCGTGAAGGCATCTTTGGCGAAAAGAACGGCATGCCGGCCGGCGTGCGAAAGTTGGGGAGAACTGCCGTTCATTCAAAGAACTATCTGCCGCCAACCGGTGGTAAGGGCTTTGCGGTCTCCGCAATGAAACCTGCCGCTCCGCGAGATGCCGAGCGTCTTGTCGCACGCGAAGTGCAAGGCGCCGACATGGTTGCCGAGTCTGCCGACAAGCCTGCAGCGTCGGCATCCAGACTGTCGCGGGATCTTGCGGATCTGGTGAAGATGAAGGACAGGCCGGCGAACTACTCGAACGGTAAGATTACCGTCAAAGAGGGAAAGATCACGGTTCAGGTCTGGTTGACGAAATCCGGCGGGGATGTGATCAAACTCCTCAAGGAAAAGGGACTGTCGATCGACTTCACCGCGGCAACCGGCAAGATGGTAATCGGGGAGATTTCCGTGGACAAGCTCGAAGACCTCTCCAAGATCGACGGAGTCCGCCTCGTCGAGCCCTTTGTCGTGAAAGGTTGACGTTCCGGGTGCAAGGTCCGGGCACACCGGAGATGCGGGGGGAGTCCCCCATAAGCGCCAAATGGCCGGTCGGGCCGCTCCCGGCGTGGCACACAAATCACGGGATGCAGACCGTGTTCGGTCTTGATATTCTGCGATCTTAATGTGCCGATGGCACATACGAATTAAGCCGGGGGATTCGTCCCCCGGAAAGAATGGGAGTATCCAAACAGGATTTCCGTCCCGAAGAGACAGCGCACGATAGGCATGCAGATTGGATTTCCGGGCATTGAAGGGCCCGGCTAATCCCGCGAGACGCGGGACGTGTCCCTTCGGGACGTCAAGAGCGACTCTGAACCTGGATGGACAAACGACTAATGTTGGCGCCTATGGGCCTTCGCCGGGGGGACGGGACAACCGTCCCGTAAGACGACGGGCCTGGTCTCTGTCTTTCGTAGCCCGGGCCTCCGTGCCCGGAATTCTTCGGGTTGCCGCCTGCGCCCGGGACGGGCTCTTCAGTGGGACCGGCATCCTGCCGGTCGTCCTCAGACCGTCATCCCGGCGTAGGCCGGGCCTCGTTGCCCGGATACGTACGACGACCGGAAAGCGCTCCGTCACAGCGCCTCTTGACCGCTTCGGGAATAGCGTCTACAGTCCGTGGGACTGGGCGGCGGCGGTCGGCAACAATCAATCGAGGGAAAGAGAATGAACGACAACGATTCCACGAATGGTACAACCCGCGGCGATGCCTTCGAGGTCGATTCTTTTCGTCCGGAAGACGCCGAGGGCATAGCGGCGCTCTTCAGAGCCGTGTACGGCGAAGCTTACCCGGTCAGGGTATTCTACGACCCGAAGGCTTTGACCGAGGCCAACGCCACGGGAACATACTATTCCATTGTTGTCCGCAATGCGGACGGTAAAACGGCGGCAGCGGTCCATCTGTTCAGGTCGGCACCATACGAGGCTCTGTACGAGTTGGGTTCGGGCCTGGTCTTGCAGGAATACCGGAAACTGGGCCTGAACAGGCGCATGTTCGAATTTGTTTTTGATGAATGGCTTCCCCTACACCAAGAGATAGAGGAGGTGTGGGGTGAACCGGTCTGTAATCATGTGGTCAATCAGAAGGCCGTAGTCCACTTCCGCTGTATCGAGACCGCCCTGGAAGTCGCGTTGATGCCCGCGGAAGCCTACAGTAAGGAGAAGAGCGCTTCGGGCAGGGTGGCGGCCTTGTCCGCGTTTCGATGCTACAGATCCAAGCCCCACACGGTTTACCTGCCCTCGGTGTATGAAAAGGAGCTGCTGTTTCTCTATTCGGCTCTGGATGACCGGCGGACCACCCTGATTTCGGATCAAAGCTTGCCGGATTCCATTGAATCCCGCGCGGACATGACGGTATTCGACTTTGCAGGCGTTTGCCGCATCGCCGTGCGCGGCATGGGCTCGGATTTTGATACGTACATGGGGAAAATCGAGACCGAGGCCCTCGACCGGAACGTTGTAGTCCTCCAGGTATGGCTCAACCTGGGGCACTCTTGGGTAGGTGCCGCGGCGAATATCCTCAGGGACCGGGGCTATTTTCTGGGCGGAGTCCTGCCCCGGTGGTTCGACCAGGACGGGCTTCTCATGCAGAAGCTCTTGATCGACCCGGAGTTTGAGGCTGTTCATCTGTATTCGGACCGGGCAAAGCAGATCTTTGCCATGGTCCGGGCAGATTGGGCGAGGACGCGTGAACGGTAAACCACAGAGGCACCGGGGGAGCGCCCGATGCGGATCTTCAGTCTTGTAAGGATCAATCACCCGACCGCATGAGCCTTAGTGCTTCATGGCATTAATACGGTCGCACATTCTTGACCTCTTGAGATTGCCACGCCCTCCCAAAGCCTCGGGCTCGCAATGACAAATTGCGGGATGTCATTGCGAGGAGCGCAGTCCCGCGCAGAACGCGGGAAAGCAATCTCGGCGCGAAAAATC
>JAZDHD010000034.1:0-11167 GCA_043806215.1 Pseudomonadota bacterium
GTCGCACAGCGCGGTGTCCGGCCATGGACGAGTTTCATTCGGAGGGGGACCGCCGTTTCAAGGAATATTCGGCTTCTGCGTTCTCGACGAGAATTACCTTATGGCTGCCGCACGGTGTCGGGAAATGAATCCCGTCCGGGCCGTGACCTGAGCAAGGGGCTACCACGGAGGCCGGGAAAGGGCCCAGCGTCAAAAACAGTTAGTGTACCAGGACTGCCCCAATGACTCAAAACCAGATTTGACCCGTATTTCCCAGGCTCACAGAAGAGCCAACAAGCAGTTGGAGGCCGACCCAACTTCTCAACGATAGCGCCACCAAGTTGCACGCCCGCACGCTTTGAATACGGTTGTCTTGCCATCACGCTGGCTGCCTTTAACATTGGAAACCTCCTCTCGGATTCTGGGCATTGCCGCCGTTTCAATTGTGGTTTCCTGTGTGCAAATCCGGACGGAATCAATCCTACAGGTTCATTTAGCCAACTTTGCGAGTACGACCGGCCCATTCGCGACCGCGTAGCTCGAATTTCTTGATTTTGCCGGTGGCGGTCTTGGGTAATTCGCCGAATTCCACATGCTTGGGAACCTTGAAACGAGCCAAGTGCTCTCGACAGAAGCTGACGACATCTTCCACAGTAGGATTGGCTCCCGGTTTTAAGAAAATGAATGCCTTTGGCACTTCACCCCATTTCTCGTCAGGCACCCCTACCACAGCGACCTCTTGCACGTGCGGATGCTTGTAGAGGACGTTCTCAACTTCCACGCTTGAGATGTTTTCGCCGCCACTGATGATTACGTCCTTCGAGCGGTCTTTGATCTCCACGTATCCGTCGGGATGTACTACGGCCAGATCCCCGCTATGGAACCATCCACCTTGGAATGCTTCGCGAGTTGCCTCGTCCTGCTTATAATATCCAAGCATAACATTGTTTCCTCGCATGACTATTTCTCCGAGGCTCTCTCCGTCTCGCCGGACCGGTCGCATCGTCTCCTGATCCACCACGTCCATGTGCTGTGCGACAATGTAGGGGACGCCTTGACGAGCTTTGAACTGAGCGCGCTCATCCGCGGACTGCTCATCCCAGTGGGCTTGGGTCGCGCATATGCTGTGCGGGCCGAAGACCTCCGTCAATCCGTATACTTGGGTCACTTCAGTACCAATTGCCTCCATTCTCTTGATCACCGTCGGAGATGGTGGAGCACCAGCCGTAATAACATTGAGCGGACGCTTGACGTTGACCGCTCTCTCTGTGGCATAGGCGGACATAGAAATGAGCACTGTGGGGGCTGCACACAAGTGGGAGACCCCTTCCTGTTCGATCAGGCAGAAAATCTCTTCCGGGACGACCTTGCGCAGGCATACGTGAGTGCCTCCCACAGCCGTCACGGCCCAGGGAAAGCACCAGCCGTTACAATGGAACATAGGAAGGGTCCAAAGGTATGTTGAGCGCGAATTGAGCCCGTGCTCGAGAGCTTCTCCAAGCGCGTTCAGATAAGCCCCACGGTGATGATACATGACCCCCTTGGGTCGTCCCGTGGTACCGCTCGTATAGTTGATTGATACTACCTGGCGCTCCGTACTCACGGCGCATTCCGGCGGTTCGTCGGATCCGGTGGCCAAGAACTGTTCATACTCCATCCCGTCCAGCGGAAGCTCATCGCTGACATCGCAGATATTCACCGACAGTTTCAGGTTGAACAGGTCACCGAGGCTTGAAGCAACCAGTCCCGCAAACTCATTGTCGACCAACAGGGCCTTAGCCTCGGAGTGCTTGAGAATATAGGCGACTTCCCGGTTTGAGAGCCTGACATTGATTGTTACGAGCGCTGCGCCCGTCATAGGGACAGCGAAATGTGCTTCCAGCATTGGGGGTGTGTTGGGACAGATCACGGCGACCTTGTCATCGGGCCCAATGCCGCTATTGAGCAAAGCGGAGGCAAGACGGTTGACCCTAGCGTGGAAATCTTTATAGGTGTAACGCGTGTTTCCGTAGACGACTGCGTCCTTGTCTGGATAGACCAGAGCCGTGCGCGCCAGAAAACTCACTGGCGTAAGGACATCAGAATTGACCTGCGTTGCCGACATAGTGCGTCCTCCGTGTGGGAGCAATGATCGGTGGAGAGATACCAGGCTTGACAGGCCCACCCATTGTGGCGACGCCTCACCGAATCGGTCATCCTGGCCGGGCTCAGCTTGCCATCTTGAATGGCTGACGGCACGTCTTGCATGGTCCGTGCCAGATCCCTCTCCCGCCCCAAAGCTGCGATTACTAGTTGGAATTAAAGAAGAACATCGCGACAGGATTCAGCGCAAACTGGTTGCTTTTCGCAGGAAGTGTCTCATGAGATTAACAGATGTATCACCTATTGAGACGTGTACTATGAGGCCCCCCGTAGTAAGTCCCCGACTTGCTCCTGCCTTGGCGAGCGATTACCATGACTCGGTCACTGGTCAGACACATATTTCTTGACGGAAATGTCATATTTGTTAAGCATCCGGTACATCGTGGCTCTCGACACGCCCAACGTTTGGGCCGCCCGGCTGACGTTCCAGTTGCTTCCCTTGAGAGCGCGCAAGACCCGGTCTTTTTCGTCACGAAGCTGGTAGGATCTCGCAAGGGTCAGCGTCGGCTCGACAACATGAACGATCATTTCGGGCAGATCTGATTGGAGGATCTCATCGCCTTGGCTTACCACGAAGGCGTGTTCAATGGCGTTTTCAAATTCCCGTACATTTCCCGGCCACGACCACTTCATGAGCACTGCGAGCGCCCCCGGAGACAGCCGTTTCTTTGGCTCGCCCGTTCGATCCGCGATCTTTCCGAGAAAGTGGTCGGCCAAGAAATGGATGTCTTCCGAGCGATCCCGCACTGGAGGTAGTAGAATTGAAACTACCATCAGGCGATAATAGAGGTCGTCCCGAAAACGACCGGACACGACTTGGTCGTGCAGCCTTTTGTTAGTCGCTGCGATCACTCTCACATCCACTTCTATCCGTTGGTTACCCCCAACTCGGAAGAAGCTCCGTTCTTGAAGAAAACGAAGGAGATAGACTTGAAGATGAAGAGGGATTTCAGCGATCTCATCTAGGAAGAGCGTGCCTTTGTGGCAACACTCGAGTTTTCCGATCCGGCCTTCGCTGTGTGCCCCTGTAAAGGAGCCTTTCTCATACCCGAAAAGCTCGCTGGCCAGAAGGTCGGGAGGTGCCGCAGCACAGTTTATCTCGATGAACGGCCCACGAGACCTCGGGCTTCCCCAGTGGATTAGCCTCGCGAAGAGTTCCTTACCAGTGCCCGTCTCACCTTCCAGGAGCACCGTTGAGTCGTAGGGCGCGACTTTCTTCGCCCTGTTGATAGCCTCGACTAGGCAGGCACTCTCCCCAACAATGGTCGGATAGGGGGGGTATGACTTATCCCCGCCTACCCTCTTTGGTTGCTTGGAATGAGCAATACGAGTCTCCTTGATCTTGATCAGGTATCCAAGACGGTTCTCTTCGACCAACAGTGGCTTCATCAATACCGGTATGGTCTCGCCCGGAATTGCTACAACGTCGTCCACCATGATCCCCGAGGCCTTATTCGACTTGACAGATGCCATTACCCGTTGAACTGAAGCGACCATCTGGTTTTCTCCCCTCTGCTCCCATAGATGCAAGAGCCTTCTCCCCGGGGAGCTGCAGAATCTCGCTCTGCCCTCGTAATCCGTAATCAGAATACCCTCACTCGTGGCCGCAGTTATGGCACTCAGAGCTGCTTGCAGGAAGAGTCGCTCTTGATCACAGCTTCTCTGAAACAGCAGACCCTCAATCTCGCGGACTGCCTCCAAGACCGTTAAGTAAGACTGTTTTTGGACCTCCGAGACGGGACCGGTTACATCCAGAGCGCCAAGTATCTCCCCGGTAAAAGGGTTGCGCACGGGACTTGCTGTGCAAACAAAATCGTGCCAGCCCTGGCAGAAGTGCTCGGCGGAAATTACCTGGACCGGCTGCCCTAGCGCCAAGCATGTCCCGGGTGCATTGTTGCCGGTATTGCTCTCTAACCAGACGGCTCCTTTCATGAAATTCCTGATCTCCAATTGGCGCTGCACAACGGGATCACCGGCCGCATCCAGGATCATCCCATGGATATCGCAGAGTACTGCTACCGACTTCGAGTTCAGTAAGGTTCCCTCGAGACGTCTCAAAACGGGGGCGGCCGTGGAAAGGAGATCAACTCCGGTAACCTCCGGTCCGACCGGCGAGCAGACGCCATGCTCTTCGGGGGCGCGCTGCAAGAGTGGATCAATCCCAATTCTTTCGCATCGTTCCCACGCATCGGCTACCACTGGACGAATCAGGTTTTCGTCTAAACGCTTGAGCTCAACATAGTGTTCCCAAGCCCTTTCCAGCCTCCTCTTGATTTTTCTCAGAGGAATTTGTTCACACAGGAAGGTGAACCAATTGGCACCGGATATCGCCGTCATCGCTCGATCTCCTTGTCGGGTTATGGTCCAGTTCCTTTTCTAGGTGCGCCGCGCTTTTCGGTTCTGAGTGGGTGAGAAAAAGGTACTGTTCTCCGAGGCCATCTTGTGCCTAATGGGTTTGTGGAAGAATCCATTGAGCAAGGAGGCCCCGGATGGAGGAGAAGGTACTGCAAGCGCGGGCAGAATTCAACAGGGTCATTGACTTTGTCACGGGAGAGGCCCTCACCCAGGAGCTTCACTGTGTCGAGGGCGAGGTTTTCCGGATGCTGCTGAGATTGGGGCGGATTCTTTTGGAACTGTTTCTCCGTAGCGTCGGCACAGGAAACCTCGGCCGGACGGTGACCATGGAAGACGGCTCGGTTCTGGGTTACCGGCGGGTGTCTCCCAGGAAGTATCTTTCGATTTTCGGGGAAAAAAAAGCACAAAGGCGAGATTGAGCCTGCGGACCGACTTCTCACACGCATCCTGGCCGAACGGAGAGCCAAATGGGAAGAGCAGGAAATGGCCAAGATGAAGGCCAACGGAAAGGTCCCGAAAGACGACGAGTGGAAGAAGAAATACAAGGAGCCAAAGGCGCCGGATACCTCAGGGTTGCCTGAGTTGCCGGAGGGGTGGGTTTGGGCTCGTATTGAACAGCTTACGACTACGGTGACAAGCGGGTCACGTGGGTGGGCGCAATTCTACGCGGAAAAAGGGGCCATGTTCATTAGGGCTCAAGACATCAAGACAGACTATCTGGTGCTGGACAACGTGGCCCATGTCAATGCCCCCAAAAGCGCCGAAGGCAAACGAACAAGGGTGAACAGAAACGATCTTCTAATTACGATTACGGGTGCTAATGTGACCAAGACAGCCTTGGTTAAACAAAGTCTGAATGAAGCTTTCGTCAATCAACACATCGCCTTGGCAAGGCCGGTTCAGGAAGAACTGGGTGAGTATTTGTACTGGCTTATGATCAGTCCAACTTGTGGACGCCGAAAACTGGAGATTCCGGCCTACGGCGCTGGTAAGCCTGGCCTCAATCTCGATAGCATACGAGATCTGGTGCTGCCAGTGCCCCCGATTGAAGAACAGATGCAGATTATTCAAGAAATCGAATCGAAGGACTCCGTATCTGTTAATTTGGAACTTATCCTGTCAATAACCTTGGAACGTGTGAGAGTGCTCCGACAAGCAGTCTTACACTCGGCCTTTTCAGGCAATCTCGTCCCCCAGGATCCAAGCGATCAACCGGCTTCTGTGCTCCTCGGGAAGATCGTGGCCGAACGTGAAAAGGAACAAGCGGCGAGCAAGAAGCCCACGACTCGTAAGCCGAGAAGCAGATCGAAGAAGAAAAACATCCGTAATCCGGCTCAGATGGAATTGCCGTTGCAGAAGTGAGTTGACAGGGCATCGGGATGAGGAAGCACGACTATCTCTTGAAAGGCAGGAAATGACCGCAGCCGGAATCGTTCAAAAACTCTGGAACTTCTGCCATCTTCTCCGTGACGACGGCATGAGCTACGGCGACTACGTGGAGCAACTCACGTACCTGCTGTTCCTCAAGATGGCCGACGAACGCTCCAGGCCGCCGTACGAGCAGAAGAGCCGCATCCCGGATGAGTACAACTGGCAAAGCCTGATCTCGAAGGACGGCGAAGATCTGTTCAAACACTACCGTGAGACGTTGGAAAAGCTTGCAGATCCAAAGGTCGTCGGTAACGTGCCGCTCCTCCACCTGATCTTCGACAAGGCCCAGAATAAGTTCCAGGACCCGGCGAAGCTCCGGCGGTTGCTTGTTGACCTGATCGACAGAGAGAACTGGTCCGTGATGAGTGCGGACGTGAAGGGCGACGCGTACGAGGGACTGCTGGAAAAGAACGCGCAGGACACCAAGTCCGGCGCGGGACAGTACTTCACACCGAGACCGCTGATTCAAGCCATTGTGGATGTCATGGCCCCTCAGCCCGGCGAACGGATCTGCGACCCGGCATGCGGCACCGGCGGATTTCTCCTTGCCGCGCACGAGTACGTCGTGAAGCACCACAAGTTGGACAAGGACCAGAAACGCTTCCTCAGGGAAGAAGCGTTCCGAGGATGGGAGCTTGTCCAAAGCGCGGCACGGCTGTGCGGCATGAATTTGATGCTGCACGGCATCGGGGGCAACGGCTTGCCCATCACGGTCGCGGACTCACTTGCCTCCGATCCCGGGGAGCGCTTTCACATGGTGCTCACCAATCCCCCCTTCGGAAAGAAGAGCAGTACCACAATCGTTAATGGGAAGGGCCAGGTCCAAAAGGAAAAGGAGACCATTGAACGAGAAGACTTCTGGGCCACCACCTCGAACAAGCAGCTGAACTTCGTCCAGCATGTGAAGACCCTTCTGGAGCCGCACGGCCGGGCCGCCATCGTGGTCCCTGACAACGTGCTCTTCGAAGGCGGGGCCGGCGAAACCATCCGCCGCAACCTCCTCAACCAATGTGACGTCCATACGCTCTTGCGGCTTCCCACCGGGCTCTTCTACGCTCAGGGCGTCAAGGCGAACGTGCTCTTCTTTGACCGCAAACCCGCGTCCGAGACTCCCTGGACAAAGAAGCTCTGGATATACGACCTCCGTACCAACAAACATTTCACGCTGAAGACCGGTTCGCTCAAACGCCCGGACCTGGACGAGTTTGTGGAGTGCTACAACCCGGTCAACCGCCACGACCGCACGCCCACATGGTCGGATGACAACCCTGACGGCCGGTGGCGATCATTCGATTACGATGAGCTGATCCTACGGGACAAAGTGAACTTGGACATCTTCTGGATCAGAGACGAGAGCCTGGAAGATTCCGAGAACCTGCCTGAACCCGATGTGATCCTCCGAGAGATGATCGAAGACCTGGAAAGTGCGCTGGAGCAGTTGAGGGGGATCGCGGAGGAGTTGGGGGAGGAGACTTGCGCTTGATATAGGGGCCACCCCAGATCAAGAACTTTAGGAATAGCGGCACGGCGGCAGGAACCTATCATGGACCAGGAAAAGGCTATTTTGCGAGAGTTGTTGATGCAACTCGCCGGACGAGTGCGAACCGTTATTACAGAAGGCAGTTTCGAGCCTGCTCTAAAAAGCGTGACTCGACTCAGGTTTTCAGGTTTTCGCTATGAACAGGACGGGCCCAAGTGCGACGGCGGTTGGTTGGAAGATACCCAGGAGGCTGAATGGCCCCAATCGGTTTCGGACGCAATCATGAATTCGGTTCTGGGAACTGATGAGTATGAAGCCGCTGCAGCTGCCGTGTCGAAATGCCCAGGCGGTCAAAAGAACCTCGAACATCTTGAGAGTTTTACAGGGGGGGTGCTCTCAGGGATGTTGACCAGTCAATCCGTTAAACATGAATTGCCGTCGGATTTCATAAGATTCTTGTATGGCGAACCTCAACAACACACACTGACAGCCCAACTCGACGGATTGCTGATCTCTTGTCAAGAAATGGAGTCTTCCCACGGAGGCAATAGCTTCGTCTTGCGGCAAGCCACACAAGAGGATGCCGAACTTGTGCTAAAACCCTTCCATACATACAAAGATCGGGTTTCTCCGGCTCCGGCCATATTGAAGATTGTCGCATCGGCCCATAATAACGTTCCAGCCGAAATGCAGGATCTACTGGAGAAGTCCGTAGTCATCTTGAGATTGTTTGGTTGCGGAAGTGTAGCCTACCGTTCTTATACAATGAAGTTGTCCCTGTTCACTTTCCCAGGGGTACATTGTGTGTACAGTCCACACGATGCATTATCGGCCCCGTACAAGTATAGAATAGGTGACCAGGATATGAAGAGGTTGATCGCATTCTGGACAACGACGTACGAGAAAATTCCTGAGATGCTCTATTCAGTCAACGCAAAAGAAGGGCATTATCTGCGGATTGCCTACGAAAGATTTTCGGAAGCGATCCTGTCGAACAGACCGTGCGAATACCGGATTATGATGGCCTCCATGGCATTAGAGAGCTTGTTCTTACTTGAGAATTATCAGGGTGAACTGAATTATCGTTTGACCACGTTCGCCGCAAAGGTATTAGGGCTGCTAGGCCTGGATCCGATCAGAGTTAGGAAGAGATTGAAAACGGCCTATAACTATCGAAGCAAGTATGTGCATGGGGGGCAGTTGTCTCCCAAACAAAGAGAAAAAGCGTGGGAGAATGAAAGCATTGATCTGTTTACAAGAACGGTGTTGGACTATGTCCGCATCTGTCTGCTCGCATTTATTTGTCTGAATGGCAGAAAATCCAAGGCCGAGTTGACGGAGGTCATCGATAGTTCATTGATATCCCAAGAAGCGCACGAACAACTGCAAGACTTGCTAGCAGAGGTCAAGGAAACGCTTGAGCTTTGCCTCTTTTCTCAACAACTGTTTGAGGAAATCTAACCCTCGCGCTGAGTTGCAGATTTTCCTCCGTCGGCAGGGGGAAATGCGGGGGGAAATGCGGGACGCCCTTAAAAAACTAAGAACACGACATTACCAATTCGTAGAGATTCTCTTGGAAGATTGTTTCCTCTCTTCGCAGAGCAGCCCGGCACAATTATTTCCCGACGGTGGGTTAATTCTGTTGGAGAATTAGGGTCTTCCTGAAACGTTGACATGAGAGCGGTGTCTGAATAAAATAGATTTTGATAAGGGTAGGTCTTCGGACTGATTCCCTCAAGAAGTCCATGACGCAGGGGGACCTTAGAGTCCCGGATTTGGCCGTTCGAGGATCAGCGTAAGTCGCTGCGGGTGCTGTTGCACTGAGACAGCGTCGCGAAATCCGAGGCCGGAAAAGCGCATGGGCTTTTCTTGTTGTTTGGCTGGATACGCGGTCCTTAGGACATACCGTCCGTTTTCGTCTATCCGAATGAATACCCGGAATGTCTTGGCCTCAGGGACCGGCGTAACCCCGGCAAGTGCCAACATTCCGTTAGGCATAGGAGCCGAGTGCTCTTTAGTCTTCTCAAGCAAGTCTTTCACACACGGTAGAAGCGATTACTGTCCGGCTCTATCCAAATCTCCAGTATGGTCTTCTGTATGAGGACCAATTTCGTGGAGATAGACTTTCCGTCTTCCACCCTTGATACACTTCACCCATACATGAGGTGGGGGGGCCAGGATGCTCCGATTGCCACTTCGTCAGGAAAACTCTTCCCTTGGCACGAATCACCTTGTCGGTGGGCCCTGTATGGGAAGGGCTTTGCATTGATCCATCAGGCGAGAATACTCGAGGCGAGCATCCGCTTCAACTCTTTTGTCGAGCTTCCCTGACTGATCCTACGTTCTTCCTTTCCTCCCACCCCCTTCCCGGGAAATCATCAAGCTCGTTGAGTTCGCCATTAGCCCTGCAACCGGATCGAGGACACGAGGAGTCGCTTCGCAACGAAAAAACGCGTGTGACGAAAAAATAACCGCTGCAGTGACCTTGGATGACACACCGGTCCCATACACTGGGGGGAGCATCCGGAAATGAGGGGTGGAGTGAAAGAGAATATCCAAGAATTTCTTTGGGTAGTAAGGAGGGGAATGATGCAGTGGGAGCGTATCACGAAAGCACATCATACGTCATGGGGCGGCGCCGCCGTGCTCGTTACCAGCGCCATGCCAACGCTTCTGCTCCCCCTCTATTGCCTCTATTCTCAAGGAGAATTAGCCATATTCAACCATCTCGCCGCGGACGCGTTCTACTATTTCACCATTGCCCGGCATTCCGTAACAGGATGGTATTCATACGACGGTCAGTTGCCCGTGAATTCATTTCATCCGCTTTGGGGTTGGCTTTTGACAGCCGTATTCGGCATCGTCGGCCGATCGGACCAGGCGACACAACTCGTTGTTGTCTTCTTGCTCAACGTCTCGTTTGTCACAGTCGGTTGTGCAATGGCCTCCCTGGCAGTGTACCGCATGACGCGCAGCGTTCTGCTCGGCGTTCTCCTGTTTCCCGGCCTGTACGGTCTACTCCTCAGTTGCTGCAGCAACGACCACTCTGCGTTTTGGCTCTTTGTTCCGCCATGGTCTTTCATTAACGGTATGGAGGGACTGTCGATCCTGTTTGGCGGTATACTTGTCTATGCCGGAACGGTTTGGTATGAACGCTCGGGTTCGCTTTCCACACGATTCCTCACACTGTTGGGAGTGCTCATCGCGCTTCTCGTATTGTCCAGGCTGGATGATGTTTTTCTGGTGCCCGCATTCTCAGGGACGTTACTTTTCGCACGGGTAGGCTCGTTCAGACAGAAAGCGCGTGCAGCTGGCCTGTTATCTCTTCCAACTCTCATTCTCTTGGTGCCCTATCTGCTATTCAACTATTGGACGGTCGGCGCTGCAATGCCTCTCAGTGGTACGGATAAGGCCGGGTTCGCCCTCGTATCTAATCTGGAATGGGCCCTATCCACCCTCATTCCTGGAGGTATCGAGCTTTTGTCCTTCAACTCCGATGCCGACGTGGGCCGGCATATCACCGAATGGCCTCTCCGATCATGGCGGATATTTCAGATGATTGTACCCGCATTGCTGGCCGGTCTGTTCCTAACGGTATTCATAACCGGAAACCACACCGATGACGGAGAGCGGGGCTGTACCTTTCTCCATATCTCTCTTCTCTCATATGTGATACTCAAGGCCGCGTATAATTTCGCCGCAGTGGAGGTCATGCATCAGGGATGGTGGTACTATCCGCTGTCAATCATGGTTGTGAATGTTATTGCTCTTCAGGTCCTC
>JAZDHD010000035.1:0-20841 GCA_043806215.1 Pseudomonadota bacterium
TTCCGGGCTTCCTTTTCGTCTATGAGTTCAACCTTTATGCCATGAAGCTCTACTGTCTTGGCTTGAACGTAGATCCACGGAATGCCGTTGGGGGAGACCAGGTTCACTCCCAAGCCAACGGCGCCCCACACCATTACGATAACGGCGGCCCGGACTATCGTACCGATTGCGGTTTTCATGAGCGAATCACCACGCGGGAGCAAGACAACCCTTCTTCCCCGGATCGAGAAGAAACATGTCCCAACTCCCCGGCTATTGAACTGCTCCGGTTCGTTAAGTCTATCGCACCGCGCCCTGCGCCTGCTCTGGCGGGGGCACCCCCATTTTGGTAAAAACTTGTACGATCTGCTCCCTCTCCAGAGTTCCCTCGTTTCTCCAGAACTCCTTGCCGTCGGGTGCAAGGAAGATTTGGGTGGGCATCATCCTGATGCCGAACGACCTTACCAGATCGGCATTGGCATCCATTTCCACTGTCATGACAATGGCCTTTTCGGCATAGGCTTTCGCCATGTCGTCCAGAATCGGTTTCATGTACTTACAGGGGATGCACCATCCTCGCCCGAATTCCAGAAGCACAGGGACTTTCTTGGCCATGAGCGTCTGAAGGTCTATCCGCTCCGCCGCCTGCGCCAATCCGCACGCGGCCGTGAGAAAAACCAATACTGCAACAAAGAGAACGGTTTTTCGACCAACTGCTTGCATTCCTGACAATCGCTCCTTTCTATTCAGATGTGAGCACATACTGCAACCGGGTGCCGGTCTCCTTACCACGAGCGCACGGCAGAGACCCCGGGACGCCGCCGGAGTTCATGCATATCCGGTACCGCATTCATACCACGCGTGTCAGGGTACAAGCCACTTCAGGATTTCCTTCTCTTTGGGAACTTTGCCCGCGCATTTGACTTCACCGTCCACGACCAGGCCCGGCGTCATGAAGACACCGTAATCGGCAAACACCTTGATATCCTCGACCTTGACGACCTCGGCATCTATTCCCTCTCTGTCCACCAGGCCGGTCACGAGATCATAGAGCTTGTGGCATTTCGCGCAACCAATACCCAGTATTTCCACTTTCATCTGCTGCCTCCTCGATCTGATTGGTCAGTTCCGTAACTCGGGTCCTAATTAACGACGGTCCCGAAAATAATACCCGAGATGGTGGCCATAACGCACACCAGCGTCACGAATACCACGGTCTTCTTGGGGCCCATTACGCTGTTGATGACCAGCATGCTGGGGAGGGAGAGCGCGGGGCCCGCCAACAGGAGAGCCAGGGCGGGGCCCTTGCCCATGCCGCTGCCGATGAGGCCCTCGACAATGGGAACCTCGGTCAATGTGGCAAAGTACATGAAAGCCCCTGCAATCGACGCAATGGCGTTGGACCACACCGAGTTGCCGCCCAGGGCCCAGGCCACCCATTCCGACGGAATCAGGCCCTCGTGGTCGGGTCTGCCCAGAAGTATGCCGGCAACCACCACTCCGATCAATAGCAACGGCATGATCTGTTTGGCGAATCCCCATGATTCATTGAACCAGTCCTGCACGTCGTCGTTGCCCGTTGTCGTGAGGATGGACAAGGCCATAACCCCTGCGGTGAAGGATATCAGAGGAGTCTCCGGAAAGGCCAGAGCAAGACCCGCCACGGGGACGGCCAGGATTACGGTCTTCCACCAGGAAATGCCGAACCATGTCACCAACGAGACTGCAAAGAAAACCGACAGCACGCCTGTGATGATCCACTTTGAGGAGTAGATCGAAAACCAAAGGCCTGAGGCGGTGTCGGGTTTGCCCCAGTTGGCGAATACCAAAATCGCCACCATCAAGAAGAAGTAGACAGCGGTTTTCCAGAGGGGCCGGTCCTCTTCTCCGGCCGCGTTCAATGCCGCTGCCGATGTCGCGCGCTCCCGCTCCTCCTTGAGGAATATCAGGTGCATGAGAAGCCCGATAACCACGCTGAAGGCAACGGCCCCGACAGCCCGCGCGATGCCCAATTCCAGTCCCAAGATCCGTGCCGTGAGAATAATGGCCAGCACGTTGATCGCCGGCCCGGAATAAAGAAACGCGGTTGCCGGCCCCAGCCCGGCTCCTCGGCTCCAGATACCTGCAAACAACGGAAGGACCGTGCAGGAACATACCGCCAGTATGGTCCCCGAAACGGATGCCACCGGATAGGAGATGTACTTGGGTGCCGTGGGGCCCAAGTATTTCATCACCCCTTCCTGACTCACGAAGACAGCGATGGCTCCTGCTATGAAAAAGGCCGGAACCAGGCAGAGAAGAACATGTTCTTGGGCGTACCACTTGACCAGGTAGAGGCCCTCCAGGATTGCCTTGTCAAAACGGGCGTATCCCACGGGCAGGAAGTAACAGGCGAGAAAGATGGCCGTTATGGCGGCCAGAGGCTTCCATTCTTCCTGCCAATAGGAAACATTCAATCCTTGCTTGAGCCCGTTGATCAGGCCGTTCACCGAGGAGGACGAGTCTCCTCCCAGTGACAGGCCCCCGGGCCGTCCAATGGCTTGCGCTTGTGCAGCGGATCGTTTCTCTTCGGGAGACATGGTGCTCTTGCGTCCTTTTCACGTTTTGACTAATTAGTGAAATATTTCACGTTGGGTTGCCCTACCTTTGACGGTTTGGCGTCGGAGGTCATCCTCGGGATCCCGGCCGCAAGTCCGGAGGAGTTTCCTCTAATGTCCTATTTCGTTAAATAGTAAATTAGGCGAACAGTATTGTCAAGTCTTTTTTTTCTTAGGAGGCGGTCCTTCTACCCGGCCATGAGAGCGCGCTGATCATCCAAGCGTCCCAGCACGACGCCTTCCACGCACTTCCCGAAGTCCGCAGCACACGGCATGGACAGCCGGTACATGATCTTCAGGCCGGCCCTCCTGTCGGCTATGATTCCCGCCTTCTTGAGAACCGACAGGTGTTTGGACACATTGGACATGCCGCTCCCCACATGCTCGACGATGTCGCAAACACATACTTCTCCTTGTTGAAGAAACTCGATGATTCCAAGCCTAATTGGATGCCCCATGGCCTTGAAAACGTCGGCCTTCAATTTCAGTCTTTCCGTCCGGCGTGTATCCACTGGTCTCGCTCCGTTCCACAGTCTGATGGTACTTACCGAAGAGATCGCGGGACGATTGGCTTTTCCGGGTCGTTCCCACGACAGTTTACCATTACGGAAAATACTACAACGGTCCTGCAATGCTGTCAAGATGTTCCACCACGAACCGCAATGGGTTATACGACGGAATGGGCTGAGTACGCCGGTTTCTTGGAGAAGAGAACGAACCGGGCAGGATGAACGTCTGAATGAAACCGCCTATGCCGCAAGGTTGTTTTTTGAGGACAGTATCGGCACCCCGTGTGACGCAACCGTGAACTCAGTTTTCTGATCCCCGTCGCCGTCTCACGAGATGTTCGAGTTTGTATTTCTTGATCTTATACCCTATCTGCCTCATGGATATGCCGAGATCCTTGGCTGCTCTGGTCTGAACCCAACCGTTCCCCTCGAGGGCTTCCAGCAGACGGTTGCGCTCGACCTCTTCCAGTGAGCCGCACGGCAGCAGGCTTTCCGAGAGGGGGACTTCGTCGGATACGGGTTGCGGTAACCCGTGCCCTATGTACGGGAGGAGATCCGGCACATCGACCGGCTTCCCTTCCCACATGATTGCAAGCCGTTCGATCAGGTTTTCCAGTTCGCGGACATTTCCGGGCCAGGAATAGTGCCGGAGCGCCCGGAAAGAAGCAGGCGTGAATCCCAGCGAGCATCCGTATTTCCGGGACAGCTTCTGAGAGAAGAACTCTACGAGAGCCTCCAAGTCCTCGATACGCTCCCGGAGCGGCGGTATGGAAATGGGGAAGACATTGAGCCGGTAGTAGAGGTCTTCTCGAAAAGAGCCTTCACGAACGGCCTCATGGATTGCCCTGTTGGTGGCTGCAACGATGCGCACGTCCACGTGTCTGGGTTTGTTGCCTCCGAGTCGCTCGAATTCCCGGTCCTGGAGAAACCTCAAGAGCTTGGCCTGAGTGTTTACCGAGATCTCCCCGATCTCATCCAGGAAGAGTGTCCCCCCATGGGCCTCCTCAACTCTACCGATTTTGGTACTTACGGCTCCGGTGAAAGCCCCTTTCTCGTACCCGAAAAGTTCTGATTCCAGCAGGTTGTCGGGCAGTGCGGCACTGTTGATCCCGATGAAGGGCGCGCTCGAGCGGGCACTCAGCTCATGGATGATCTGCGCGGCCAAGGTCTTGCCGGTCCCGGACTCACCCAACAGCAGGACCGTGGCATCGGTAACCGCCACTTTCCTTATGAGCTTCTGAACCTCTACCATGGCCGGGCTTCGTCCTATGTTGAAGAAGCTTGTGCATTTCTTGGATAGTTCCATCTTCAAGGAGAGGTTTGCCCGGCGCAGGTTCTGCTCACGGGCCTCCACCTGATCGTTCAGGCTGATCAACTGGGCGACCAGCGTGGCCAGAACCGTCAGGAATTGAAAATCCTCCTCAAAGGCAACATCTTCCGTGAACAGCCGGTCAACGCTCAGGACGCCTACGGTCTCATCGTGAAGCGTGATGGGCACCCCGATGAACGTTATCCGGTCCTTATCGATTTCCCTCGATCCGGTTCTGTTCAGGAAGAGAGGCTCCTTACTCACGTCAGGTACGACAAACGGTTTTCCCGAGCTGAATATCAAGCCGGTTATCCCTTCATTCAGCCGATAGATTCCGCGTTCCCGCTCGTCGTCCGTCAATCCATGAGACGCCAATATGGCAAGGACTCCCGGGTCCCCGCGTTTCAAGGTAATCGTGGCCCGGTTCATGGACAGATCCCGGGACAGAATCTCGAGAATCTGTTCCAATGTTTCATTGAGATTCAGGGCATGGCCGATTACTCGGCTGATATTGGAAAGTACCCGCAATTTCAGTTGGCTGATGAAGGCGTTCATAATTTTGTCTAAGTTCTCGGTATCTTTGGTTGTGCCCTGATCCCATATGGAGCGATTCGTCGGCATGGTCTGCCGTGTGGAAGTCCCGTTGCCGCGCCTCCGACATCCTCGGTATTCACGGTTCGTGCCAAAGAACGTGACATTGGCTTAATAACATGTCATAACAGCATGCTGTCTGATCAACGAGCGACAAGGCGATGAACGACAAGCGACATTTGTGTATAAAAATGAGCAAATCAAGACAACAATGTAGCCTCTCCCCGAAACCACCGCCGGCAAAGGGATCATCGTCCGAGCCCGATTCTTGTTGCATCCGTTGAGCGTGAACAGCCCAATCCGTTCCGATTCCCAGCCGTTGCGGCTGTCCCTGGGAATGCTTACCGTCTGGTTTTTGTTGGAGCTACACCCTGGTACATACTTGGAGGTTGACGTGGACGCCGGCCTATTTCATGTTTCCGTCGGCATTGCCTTATGCTTCGCATTTATCAACGGCGTTCATGACGGTGGAAATGTAGTTGCCACCATCATTGGGTCGCGGTCCATGAATCCCTATCGGGCGCTTCTGTTTGCGACACTGGCGGAATTCATAGGATCAGTCCTGATTGGTACCGCTGTGGCCAAGACGATTATCGGCATTCTGAATCCCGAAACCATGGCAAGACTTTCTCAAACCACAATCCGGCTCATCGTCATCAGCGCCTCGGCAGGGGCAATTCTATGGAAAGTCCCCACGTGGTTGCTGGGTCTGCCGTCGAGCAGTTCCCATGCCATTATCAGCGGATTGGCCGGTGCGGCCCTCGTTGCGGCAGGACGGGAGGGGATCGACCTTTCCGTGGTCCTCTACGGCGTTGTGGTTCCCCTGGTGGTTTCTCCGTTCGTCGGGTTGCTCGTCGGGTATCTGTGTTTCTCCGTCATCAGGGCGCTTGCCGGTCAAGCCGACCGGAGCATAGGCCGGTTCTTCGTAACCATTCAGAAACCCATAATGATGGTTCTCGCTGCAAGCCAGGGTTCCAACGATGCGCAAAAGACAATGGGAATGATTGCCCTCGTTGTGCTTGCGCCGAACGTGCAACATCACATGATCGATCAGCTTCCCCATTGGGTTATGATCTCTGCCGCGGCATCGCTTGCCTTGGGGGTTGCGACGGGCGGACTGCGTATAGTCAAGAGCGTTGGTTACGACTTGTTTCGCATGCGGCCGGTTCATTCGTGCGCTTCACTACTGAGCTCAATGTCGGTCGTCCTGGGAGCCTCCATCCTGGGGGGGCCGGTGAGCACCACTCAAGTGGTGGGGGCGTCAGTCATGGGTGTCGGAGCTTCGCGTCGATTGAGCGCCGTACGGTGGCAATCGGCTCTCAACATCGGCTATGCCTGGTTCATGACCGTCCCTGTCTGTGCCGTCCTGTCGGGGTTTGTTTTCTGGGCCCTCAAGGGGCTGATAATCCACTGACGGATAGGAGTCCGTAATGTCTTTCTGGAAAATATTCGGCGCCAACAAAAAGACGGATTTCTATGGGCTTCTTCTGGCACAAGCCGAAAAGACTGCTGAAGGCTGTAAAGCGCTCCACAGTTTCCTCAGCGGTCTGTGCAAGCCTGAGGACCTTGCCCGCATCGAACAGGAAGCGGACGACATCCGCAGAGTTCTCATCGACGAGCTGAATCAAACATTCATCACCCCGCTGGATCGGGAAGACATCTTCGCCCTGTCCCGCGCCGTGGATGACGTCGTAGATCACGCCTACAACACCGTGAGAGAGATGAAGGCGTTTGAAGTGGACGCCAACAGGCATCTACTTGGAATGGCCGATTTGATGGTCAAAGGAGCTGAACAACTGGTAACCGGCATGAGTCATTTGGAGAAAAACCCCAATGTCGCAGTTCAGTATGCGGTTGGAGCCAAACGCGTCGAAAACGAAATGAACGACCTGTTCCTGGAAGCGCTCAAGGAGTTGTTCGCCGAGCCGGATCCTCGGACGATCATCAAGTATCGAGAGATCTACAGGCACTTTAATCGCAGTGCCGATCGCGTGGACGACGCGGCAAACATCATCACCAATATCGTGGTGAAGATGTTTTGAGCCCACCCTGTGCATCGGAGTGAAATCCTATTGTTCGGATCTCGCTGCGTGCCCCTCGGCACAAATACGGTCGCACAACCTGAGCCGTTGACACCACGGGTCGGAGTCGCTATTCTCAGTTCAAGTTCAAGAGCCTCTTTATGTTCAACCTAAAAATGCGATTTTCAACGGAGGGTGCCATGAAATCATTGAAGAGACTGATGGTGGTTGCAATGGTAGCGGTCTTGATCGGGGCTCCGGCCACTGCTTCGGCTTGGCAGATCATTTATACGGTGTGTCAGTGGTACAACGCGGACGATAACTGCTACAAGTGTTCGAACTATTTTTCCGTCCGGTCGGAAGAAGAGGCACAAAA
Organism: Pseudomonadota bacterium; assembly: GCA_043806215.1. Lineage (GTDB taxonomy): Bacteria > Desulfobacterota > Desulfomonilia > Desulfomonilales > Desulfomonilaceae > JAVHLK01. The sequence goes on from JAZDHD010000035.1 coordinate 7,383, forward strand.
GAAATGCAAGGGGGCCACTCCCAATTTCTTTCCCAGCGTGGGCGCACTGCAGGCGTGGATGATCAGCAACTGCACGTGTGATCACGACTAACGGGAACAGGATTGTCGCCGCCGTCGCTCATAGGCGCCGACTTTTATGTCCTTGGTCGGGCAATCCGGGGACACGATTCCGAATTTTGCGAGGTCGCATGGCGCCGTTCGCAAAATCGGATCATGTCCCCGATTGCCGGCGGCCCCCACGTCTATACCATTAGACCGAGGGGCCGGAGGGATGATGGGTCTATTTGGTGACAGACCCTAAAGGGGGGAATCCGAGGACTCCGACAATTCCGGATTGAGTCGGCGCTTATTGGCAGGAACCTGGGAGACGGATGTCGCAATATGCTCCGGATCCGCAGGAAATCAATTACCTTCACGCCGCGGTGCCGACACGGGATGAATCTTGATCCGGGGTCCGCCCGGGCCGGCGACTACGCGAATCTCATGGTGAAGTGAAAGATCTTGGAGCAGTTGAATCACTTCGTGCGTGGGAGTGGAGCCGGCAGGCTTCTCTTTTCCGAAGTTACCGGTAGACGGCCGGTCTGCGTTCAGCGGCGTAAGGATCCCCGAAGCCACGATGTTGCTCGCCAATTCTCCGTCTACGACCATTGTGGGAAATGATCTGCTCTTCATGGACGCCTTGAGTTCTTCGACGGTTCTTACAACGCTCATATTCATGGGTCGTTCTCCCTCACGCAATTCTTGATCCCGACCCGATCCAAGGGAAAAACTCAACATTTCCGGACCGGGAGCCTGAAAAGAATAGTGACGCTCTTTGAATTTCGCGGTAATCCTAATCCAGTTCCTCTAGGATCCCGCCAGTCGTTCCTGTCATTGCGAGGAGCGCAGTCCCGCGTCCCGCGGGAAAGCAATCTCAATGCCTCATGAAAGGCTGAGATTGCCACGCCCTCCCGTAGGGGCGGCCCCCTGTGGCCGCCCAGGGTAGGCACGGGGGCCTACCCCTACGGCTCGCAATGACAAACGTGAACGTGTCCGCAGTATTCAAGGAGCGAGGCTATAAATAGGAACTGACGAGTGAAGAACCGCGCAAAACCCGGCCCTTACCACACGAGGCCTGATACGGGGCGCAGTGGCCGCTTGATCGTGCGTGTCACACACCGGGAGACACCCGGCCCTACACAGACCCGCAACGACCGATTACCTTTCCGGTCGGGACTATCTCCATGGCGCGTCATCTCCACCCTCCCTTTCCGAATTGACTCTGCAAAGACGCAACACTAACCCCGGAGGCAAATCACCATGAAGAAGTCATACGACAAACCCGGCGGCGGCAGCGTGCAGGCAGTATTCCTCGGAATACTCCTCCTCGTATCTCTGATCTCTTCTGCCGTATGGACCGAATCGAAGGCCGCCGCGACACCGCAAGCCGGCGAAGCCAAAGCGAAACAGGGCACGGTTCTTATCCGTCCCAACGGAGCACAAGCAGACCGGCCCCTCAACCAAGGGGACCCCGTCAATATCGGCGACAGTCTGAAAACGGCGAGTGACGGCAAGATTTGGGTTGGACTCAATCAGGCCTATCCCGACCCTCGTGATCTCGCACTAGGCGGGGACTCGGAAATCGCCATAACCGCTTCCCAACCCCAAGAGACGTGGTCCACGTTTTCGGGCAGTCTCGTGAAGGGGATCGTGCGGATGAGAGTCCAACTCCCACGGATTGAAGCCCCTCCGGCACAAGTAATAGTCACTCCCACGGCACTCACCGAGGTCATCCCGACTGAAGAGCCCGGCGACTTCGTGGTGGAAACCGACGGAATTGCCAAGACAACCATCACGGTTATCTGGGGCAAGGTGCGCGTCAAGAACGTTTCCGAGAAACTTGTCGAGCAGCGTATCCTTCGGTCCTGTCAGCGGGTTGTGGTTGAATTGGATAAGGAACCGTCGCCCATCATGGGAGTTTCTTCGGACGAGTTGAGACGGCTCATCAAGAAGACCACCATTCCCGGCACACTTCCCGAAGAGGTTCCGAACTGTTCCCAACGATCTGCGGAACCGTCCGATTACGGCAGTGCACAGGAACTCCCGTACGCAGAACCGCCTATGATAATCCCTCCGACGATCATTCTTCCTCCGTTCATGAATCCTCCTGCAATCGAGCCTCCGCCTGACAATCCTCAGCCCGATGACCCTCCATCCGATGATCCTCAGCCCGATGATCCTCAGCCCGAGGACCCTCAACCTGAAGATCCACAACCTGAAGATCAGTGCCCCACCTGCTTTGAGCCGGACGGACAAGCAGGATGCAAACCAGTTCAATGCGACCCGGACTCGGTTTTCGACCCTAGTGCTCCGGGCTGCTGTCGGCCCCCGAAACTGGAAGGACCGGCGTGCGAGAAGTGTTCAACCAAACAGGCCGACGGCAACTGCCGCAAGCTGGAATGTGAAAATGGCGGAATCCTGTATGAGGGTGATTGCAGCTGCACAAACGATCCGGATTCCCCCTCTACCTGGCCCAAGTGCGACCCTGAAGGGAAGTGTCCGGAAGGGATGGAGTGCAAAGATGGACATTGCATGCCCAAGACGCAGCCGGCCAAGCTCACGCCCCATTCGAGTAACGGCCGCCCCGGCGGCAGTCTTCCCCGGCTGGACCCGCCAAGCATTACCCGTCCGTTGGATCCCCCACTGGATGCAGGTCCCTGGGACCCGCAGGCTTTCGGCCCAAACCCTCCGGTGCACCCGGTTCAATGCCCTCCCTGTGCGAGACTCATCGGTGGGCGCTGTGTCCGCAAAGCTTGCCCCCAGGGTTTCACGCTTGATCCGAGCACTTGCGGTTGCGAACCCATTGCGCCGGGAGTCTGCCGCAACCGGTGCAGACCGCCGCTGAGGTTGAACCCGACGACGTGCCGATGCGAGCAGCCGGATCGGCCCAACGGCTCATGCACAAAGAGATGCAGGCCGCCTCAAAGGCTCAACCCCGCTACCTGTCAATGCGAAGGTGCAAAACCCGATACCTGCCGTAAGGTATGTGGACCATCCAAGAAGCTGAACCCCGTGACATGCCAATGTGAACGACTGGACCGGCCCAACGGCTCGTGCACAAAGAGATGCAGGCCGCCTCAGAGGCTCAATCCGGCTACCTGTCAATGCGAAGGCTCCAACCCCGACAAATGCCGCAAGGTGTGCGGCCCTTCAAAGAGGTTGAACCCCGCGACGTGTCAATGTGAGCGGTTGGACCGGCCCAACGGCTCATGCAACAAGAGATGCAGACCGTCTCAGAGGCTCAATCCGGCTACCTGTCAATGCGAAGGCTCACGTGCAAGCGCCTGTCGAAAGAGCTGTCCGCCGTCCCATAGGCTGGACGCCGGGAGCTGCCAATGCGTGAGGACTTCTTGGGAGAAGCGGCCCGGCAGGAAGGACCGTATCGGACAGGACACTCGGCGTCCCAACAGAACCGTAGGCAAACCGGAGTACCGCAGGCCGGCTGAAAACCGGAGGCCTCAGTGGAATAGAGATCGTAACCGAACAGGCTGGTCGTCGAGAGGAGGCCGCAACCCCGGTTGGGGAAATGGAAGGAGGGGCAGGGGTTAGACCCGCACCCAGGAGTCAACGAAGTCCGTGCTCACGGCAATGAGCTCGCACTTCCCTCCCATCCGCCGAAAAGACAAAGATCCGCTCTCAACGGGCGGATCTTTGCGGTTTCTTTTCCGTGCCGTGGTAAGGACGGCCGGCAAGCGTGTGAAGCGGACCGAGCGGCACGGCATTGCCGAGCAGCGAATGTCGGGCCGGCCGGTTTGAGCTCGGCCCGATGATCAGTTGGCCGAACCTTTCTCGGATGTTTGGGCATCGCCCACCAGAATAAACGGAGCCCAGAAAAAGGGATGATCGTAACCGTTCTCGCGCAGGTGCTCCCGTGCCAGCTTCAACGATACAATCTTGTTCCTGCCGGCCTTCAAATGACTGAAGAAGTTCTCGACAAACATCATTGAAGGCTTTTCCGCGATTGACCAAAGGGTCATGAGACTCGACCGCGCCCCTGCGTATTGGAATGCCCTACCCATGCCGACCACTCCGAGGCCTGATATCATCTTTCCCAAAGCCGTCCGGCAGGCGGCCATCACTGCAATGTCCGCGTCGAGCGACAAACTCATGACCTCACTTACCCTCAAGAACCCGTCGGTTCCCGGCGGCACGATCGTCAGTACCAGCACCGGCTCCAAAATGCCGGGAATCCCGTCTCCAAAGTAACCGTGGGTCGCAAAGAGCAATGAATGGTAACGGTCCAACGACCATGACCGATTACCCAGCAGGTTGTCTTTGGATGCTTCCAGGCCCGTGAGAATGTCGGCCTGATCTCCATACATCTCTGCCATGCACGCGGCCAAACCTGAAGTAAGAGGCAAACGGCTGAACCGTGCGCAGCTTGCTCGATATGACGCGGGAGAATCACCCAACACCCGGGGAGGCTTGGACCGCGTTTGGATGTCTTGCGAGAGCTTCACTCCGCGTACTCTCGGGTCGGACATGCGAAAGACCGGATCGGCAACGGTGAGAAGCCGCTTGCCGTTCATTGCGGACGGCTTGCGCTCGCGCCCGGGCGCCGCCGACGCCACCGACTGACGGTAGGACAGCGCATTACGGTCGCCAAAGAATTTGGCGTCAACGGTATACGGCATTTCCTTCCCGTTTCTCACCCGCCCCCCGTCATTCATGGGAAGCGCCTCAAAGGGAAGGACATGGAGGCAGTCGTCCGGAACGATCACCACATGCGCGTCCTCGGGTATGGCGGATAGGACGGGCCCCACGATGCGGTCGAAGAGTTTCTTGCCGGTAGGGAAATCAAACGACTTGAGTTTATCCAAAACTCGTCCGCTCCCGGACTCCATATCCAAGGGATCTCGAAAGTCCTTAACCAGGCGCTCAAGATCGTGCCTGGAAATATCGCTCACCGAGGATTTCAGGATCGACTTTCCCTTGAGGAGGTACGTTATCGTTGCAGAATCGCTCACCTCATAGGCCAGCACCCACTCGTCGGCGCTCAGTCGGGAAAGGAGACCTTCCACTTTCTCGGGATACCTCGCGAGAACGTACTCGGGGCTCTGCCTCCGGAGACTCTGCCTATGCCCGTTGAGCCGGTATCTCAGTGCCCGGATCCTTGCATCGAGCGCTTGCGCGAGACTTGTGTCCCCGGTTCCGTAGGCCCTGTCCTGCTCCTTCAAGAGCGCGGACAACTGCCGGTTGAGGCTTTCTTCCTCGTCCGGCACGGACTTGGTAAGACCGAAGCGGCGCGTTGCACTCCCGTGCTCAAACAGCCTGGAGAACTGTTCAGCCTTGATCTGTTCGGACTCCTCCAGTGCTTGAACCGGTCTCCCGGCTCTGGTAAGGACCCGGACAAGCCCCTCCGCCGGGGCAGCCATCCTGAATCCCCCGGCTCGGGCCTCGGACAGCTTGGCAATCTCGGTAGGTCCCAGACTCTCCCGGATCCGGCCGGCATGACCGGCCGCCTGGCGGTAAAAAGACTCCGCCTTGTTCAAGTCCTTGGAACCCTCGTGTGCCGCTCCCAGTCCTGCCGACGATATGAAGAGCGCCTTGGGGTCACGGGTTTGTCGGGCTGTCTTGTGGAGTTCTTCATACACTCCTTTTGCTTCTTCGTACTTCTTCCGTGCCAAGAGCAAGCGTCCGCGCGATGCAGGGCAACGGGCCTGTTTCACATAGGTTTCCGCTTTCCGGAGGTCGCCGGAATCCATGCATGCATTGGCTATAAGGTCCAACGGCTTCGTCGGCTCCACGCCGGCGGTCTTGTATGCCGTTGCCGCCTGTTCCCACAAGTCGACGGCACGCCTCAATTGTCCACGGGCGCCGGCAGCCTTTCCCATGCTCGTGAGCGTCAAAGCCGTCCTCACGTGGTTATTCGCCGACCGTGCAGATGCAAGAACCTCCCGATAGCATTGCTGCGCTTTGTCGTACTGATTCCACCAGGAATAGAAATCCCCGAGGCCCGTCAATGCATTCTCCCGCAGGTGCCTGTCCCCTGTACGCCCGGCCGTGGCGGACGCTTTCACATGGCACGCCCGTGCCTTTTCGTATTGTCCCGTGCTTTGGTATGCGAGGGCCTGCGCCTGCAGAATGCTCACCATGGTTTCTGCATCGGTCTTGGGGTCGCACCCTGCCAGTGCCTTGGCGTAGTAGTCAACGGCTTCCTCGGAAAGCCCTTGACGAAGACAAACGTTTCCCAGATTCATCAATGTCTGCCGTACGCCTTGCGCGTTCCGAACCTTCCCGAACGTCGCAAGAGCCATCGTGAAATAGTCCGTTGCCTGCTCATAGCGGCTCCAGGCTCCGTACGCCATTCCCAGATTGCTGAGCGTCCGGGCTTCTCCCTCGGGCTCGCCGGTTCTTTTCCTTGTCTCAAGACACTTAAGTAGGACCTTCGTTGCATCGTGATACCGCCTCAATGCGAGGTAAGCCATTCCCGCGCCGTTGAGCGCACGTGCCGCCTGCATGTTGTCGTCAAGGAGTCCGTACAGTTGCCCGGCCTTAAGATAGTTTTCAGCCGCTTTGGATGAGTCGCCCAATTTCTCCCATACGTCTCCCAGGTTCAGCAGGCAGGCTGCAAGATCCTGTTCGGCTCCAGGTTCCTGTAAGGACTTGATTGCCGATTCATATTCGCCGGCGGCTTTCCTGATGTCATCAATGGTGCGGGCGTTCCCCTGCACTTCCACCGCGTGCCGGAACCGCTGTCGAGCCTCTCCCGACGTGCCCGCCTCGGCCTGGCACCAAGCACAGAGCAGGAACCCGGAGGCAAAGAGCACCAGCCGCTTTATTGTCTCTTTCATCCAGGGCTGCTTCGTCGTCCGGACCGGGAATCGACGCGACACCGGTTGCAATAACGATGATCGCCCATTTCGATTTGTCATGGTGTGCTGCTCAAGACTTACCGGCGCGAACGCCGGGCCGTTTCCGAAGACATGTGGCCGCAATGACGCCGCTGCGTACAGGGACTACGGCCGGGAATCCGTCTTCCGGAAGCCGGCCGAAGTCTTGTCGCTCACATCCAAGAGTTACCGTAATCGGTTTTGCTGCTGACTCTGCCTCCCACGGAGATCTTGTTGCTGTTGCTGTTGCTGTTGCTGTTGGCGTTGTCGAAGCTCTTGCTGCTGTTGGCGCTGCCGGAGATCTTGTTGCTGATGCCTCTCTCGGCGCCACTGCTCCTGCCATCCGGACCGTCCCCGCTTTCCGCGGTCCTGCTCGATGCCTTCGCCGGAAGGCCGTTTACCTCCGGGGCGCCCCGCCTCTACACACTGTCCGCCGACGCGTTTCCGGCCGGGGGGACACCTGGGCACACACCTTCTCCCCTCGCAGTCCATCCCTTTTTCCCGGCAGGCTTGGCATGGATCGGGATGCCTTCCGGATTCGCATCGGTTGTTCACCCACCGTCCGCCTTTCCTCCTGCAACTCTCCCCAGGGTCCACGCACTTGCCGTCGGGGCCGCGTTGCCAACCATGGGGGCATGGACGGTCGCCGGTTTCACATCGGTTGTTTACCCACCGCCCGCCTTTCTTCCTGCAACTCTCCCCAGGGTCCACACACTTGCCGTCGGGACCCCGCTGCCAACCATGGGGGCACGGACGGTCGCCGGTTTCACATCGGTTGTTTACCCACCGCCCGCCTTTCCTCCGGCAACTCTCCCCAGGGTCTACGCACTTGCCGTCGGGACCCCGCTGCCAACCAGGAGGACAGTCCTTCTCGCGAACACATTGATTATTCACCCAGCGGCCGCCTTTCCTCCTACAACTCTCCGCAGGGTCCACACACTTGCCGTCGGGACCCCGCTGCCAACCATGGGGGCATGGACGGTCGCCGGTTTCACATCGGTTGTTTACCCACCGCCCGCCTTTCCTCCTGCAACTCTCCCCAGGGTCCACACACTTGCCGTCGGGGCCGCGTTGCCAACCGGGCGGACAGTCCTTATCTCGAACGCACTGATTTGTCCGTGCATCCCACTTGGGCAGATGCGGCGGGCAAACGCACCGACTCCCCCGACGGATCTGATTACCCGGACACCTGCCCTCGCACCGATTGAGTTCCGGATTCCACGTCGTGCCTTCCGGGCAAACGCAGCGACCGTCTCGGGCACGTATCTGCCCGGACCTGCATTTTGGTACGCAATGTCCGTCGACACAATCCAGATTCCGTTCATAACATTTCGCGCATGGATCTTGGGGCGGGCGGCACCGGCCGTTCTCACAGTCCCAGCCTCTTCCCAGCGCCGAACAAGGCCGGCACTCCCCGTGAACACGCACCTCACAGGGCCGGCACGGCTTTGTGCGCTCAACGCATCGTCCATTCACGCAGTCCATGCCTTCGATGTAACATCTCTCGCATGGGTCGACGCACCTGTTTCCCACCAGTTGCCAACCTTCCGGACATTCCGGAGGAGGAGGCGGCGGTGGGGGGGGAGGAGGAGGTGGTGGTGGTGGTGGCGGCGGCTCAACTGGAGCCGTACCGCAATCACACCGCATCCTGCCGTCGGGGCACCGCATCAGGCTCGAGCATCGGCCGGACCTGCAACAAGGTTTTGTACCCGCGGTCTGCCGGCGACACTCGCTATCGGACGAGCAACCCGGTGGGGGCGGCGGTGGGGGCGGCGGCGGCTCAACGGGAGCCGTGCCGCAATCACACCGCGTCGAACCGTCGGGACACTTTTCCATCCCGGAGCAGGTTCCGTTCCTGCAACACGGCTTCCTGCCCGCAGTTTTCTCTCGGCAATCGGAATGTGAAGTGCACGAAAGATCTTGGACACACGTGCACTGAAAGGACCCGTCCTTACACTTGGTCTTGGCAGTGCACTTTCCATTGACGCAGCATGGCTTGGCGCCGGCGAAGCGTTTCGCGCATTCTTCGTCGCCCTTGCAGGAGACCGGTTTGCACTCGCATCGGTTATCGCGTTCTTGTCCTTCGGGACACGGCTCCATCTCGACACATTTGCCGCCTTTGCAGACGCCGCATTTGTTCCCCTCCAAGAAGCACCTGCGCGGGCGTGTCTCGGACGATCTCATCATCCGCATGGATCCGTCCGATTCGACCTCTTCACAGGGAACGCATTCCGGCTTGCCGTTCTTGTACACCTTCTTCTGACATTCCGGGCATTGCATCTCCTTTTTGTGCATCTTTCCCGCGAAAGGCACAGGCTGCCCCGCCGGCGACTCCTGAGGCTCCTTTTGGCAGATCCAACACGGCCACGCTGCATCGCTGTTGGACTGAATAAATATGCCGCCGTTGGCCAGGCAGTCGTTCTTGTGAATGCAATTGGTGCCGCCGCATCCCGGTGTGACAAGCGGGAATCCGGCGAAGTTCATCCCGCAGTCGCCCGGCGGACCGTTGATGTCGCACTCGCAGCACTTGGCACACGGATACGGAGCGCCCGGGTCGGGAGCAAGCGCCTGACCGTTTTGACACTGTCCGCACGGCACGCCTGCCGGTTCGCCGGGACACGTATTGTCGGTTGGTGTTGTCTGAACGCAACCCGCTGTTGCGTTTTCACAGCACTTACACGTCCGGCATCCTTCACTCGGGAGCATGCCCGGGAACATGTTGGGCTGAGGAATCTCCGAGAAACCCATCTGTCCGGGACATTCGGAGAGGCAGATACCCGAAGTCGGATCGAAGACGCCGTCGCCGGGACAGCACTTGCATGTGCAATCGGCGGGGTCCCAGAATGCTCCGGGCGCACAGGGTTTGCAGCTGCCGTCCACATCCTGCTGCATTCCGGGCGGACACGGACACTCGTAGGTTTCCGAAGGTTCAGGCCACCATTCGGCGCCGCCTTCGTCCCACCATCGGGGAGGCTCTTCATAGACGCCCGAACCCACCGGGTCCTCGACCCATTGGGGCGGCCCTTCCGTCTTCACCTTGTCGCAGACCGGGGGTTCCCCGGGGAGCGTGCCGGGAATAGTGGTCCTCTCGATCAGCGTCTTGAGCAAGTCGGAAGAGACCCATCGGGGGTCCGTGGGATCCTTGTCCTGTTCCACAAATACCATCTGACACGGCAGAACGAGCTGTTGTCCGGTCAGATCTTGCGAGAGGTTGGAGACCCGAACCGCACCGCCCATGACGTAAACCGCCGTTTGAGCCGGGTTGAGCACCTCGACGACGAAATCCGCAGTCTCTTGGATAGGTTCCACCGAGATGTTTCCGGTGGGAGTGGTCACCGTATAACCCGAAGGAGGGTTGGTCTTGGGCAAGGTAACCAGGAATCGCACAATGCCCTGGGTGATGTGCCCGTGGAAGGAGACCATTTCGCCTTCCGCGCTCGCGTCGTTGAGCAGCAGGAGCGACGATTGCCCGAGAGACGCATCGCTCTGCTCAAAGGCCGTTCCATGGACCCATGCCTTACTCCCCGCCTCCGTGAGCAGGGAATCTCCCACGGAGAGCCTTTCGCCGGCCTTAGCCGAGGCAGGTTCCGGTGCTCCCGGTCTGGTGATTTTTGCCGTTCCTTGGATTTGCCTGATCTCCGCATCGACGGCCATTTGAGCCGTCACCGGCGAAGAGAGAAGAAGTGTGCAAAGAATACTCAGAACAAGAGCATTCGTGAGCACGTTACCCCTGCATCGTGTGGTACGCATAATTGAATCCCCTGATGAATCGCCCCTGGATAACGGATATTCTCCGGTTAAGGAGGTCTCTCTGTCAACAGAAATCTCACCTGGTGCTTAATGACGGGACACTGAAAGAAATTAGACCCCTATTTCAAGCGATCCGTCTTTGACGACATGTGCGCAAACCTTGTTGAGAGGGAGCTTGGCGGAACCGCAGTCGCCGTTGCCCGGCAACCCGGGACTATTGTTCGCGCAACGGCAACCTGTTGTTACGCTCACCGGTTTGTGGCTCGCCAAACCGGTTAATGGAAAAGCGGCCCATGCCAGGAAACTCGCAATGACCACGGAACCCAAGATTTTCTGGGTGCGTTTCATGATGTCTCTCCTTTTATGTTGTTCCGAAAAGGTGTCTCTGTTCCTAATGGTTCGGAACAAGGACACCGACGTGACAACTCAGGAGCGTTTTGTTGCAAGTCTTTGAGGTTTTCGCGGTGTGTTTCGCGTTTTCGGGGGGGGACATGATGCCGTCTTTGCCCTGGGATCCGAGGGGCAAGACACGGTTCCGTGTCCCCCGAAAACGCCGGTGCGAGGAGCAACCCGGGCGAGTTCCGGAGTTCCGGGAACACCATAAGTTGGACAGAACCGTCCGAGGTCGCGTGTTCTGTTCGCTCCCGGCCTTGGCGCTTCACCGGGCCCTTGAAGACCGCCCGGCAACTCAATCACTATCAACGAGTTATGGAAATGGGGTGTAGAAGATGGCCCTCACGGTGCGTTCATGGTCTCGAGTATCCGGTTCACACAGTCTTTGAGAACGGGTATATCATTGACCACGGTCATCCAGACACGGGTCGGACTGATACCGAAGTACTCGTGGATCAGCAGATTTCTCATACCCACAATATCTTGCCACGGTATGTGGGGACACTCACTACGGATCGATTCGGAAAGACTGGCGGCCGCCTCACCGATTCTTTCGAGTTGGAGTATCATCCACCCCTGGATGAGTTTATTCTGAACGTACGCATCATGGCCAAGAGACGAGTATTCCTCGATCTCTTCCATGGCTTCAAGCATGTCGAGCAACCTGTCACGCTGACTCCTCATAAAGGTACGGCCTCGTGCAACACGCGATCCCGCATCCTCGGGCGAAGACCTTCGTCGTCCACAACGTCTACCGGGCAACCGAGAAGTTCCCGTAGCTCACGAATCAATGCGGCATGCTGGAGTAAGCCGGTCTCATGGTCGAAACTGACGAGCAAGTCGATGTCGCTTGCTTCATCAGCCTCTCCGCGAACCACTGAGCCAAAGATACGGATGTTCCGAGCGCCGTGCCGTGAAGCTATCTTGAGGATGTCGTCCCTCTTTTCCTGAACCCGGTCAACGTTCATGTGGATTACCTCTCACTTGATGTGCATCGGGGCTTAGTACTTGTGTATTTGCGCCAAGTCATCTCTAATCCTCTCATGTCCGGGCGGCTGACGCGGATTCGTTTCCGCACGTTTGCGCGGACGAATGACTGCTTGACCGAGGATGCTCAGTGCTGCGTTTCACAAGTACGGTGCCGCATTCTCCAGTGCCTGCGGCGGTGTCCCGGCGTCCCTTGAACCGGCCTTGAACCGGATGCCCTGTCCGTTGCCCCCCGTCGCTCCGGTACCGGAAAGCGCCAATAACACTGCAATCGAAATTGCCTCCTCAATGGCACGGGTAAACTTCGCCCCCAGACCGATTGCGGACTCACTATAGGAAAGCATGGCGCCCGGGATCTTGGCGGCAATTTTCCTAATGCGCGGATCGCTCGAGCCACCGGTGGAGTGCGGACTTGTCCTTGAAATCCAGCAACTCTTCACCCAGAGCTTCCACCTCTTCCAATGACAATTGTCTGATGCGCTCTTGCGTGGATTCGTCCAACTCGCCAAACCGGCGAGTGAGCTGCCGGATCGTCAAAGAAGCCGTTCCAGCCTGCCTGCCCTGTTGCTCGCCCTGCTGGAGGCCCTGCTGCAAGCCCTGTTGCACGCCCTGCTGAAGGCCTTTCTCGATACCTTCGTTCATCCACTTGTCCAGTAAGCTTTCCATGTAGATCTCTCCTTTTTCGCCCAGTGCCTCTTCCAGTGCTCGTCCCACTTCCTCCGGCTTCACCCTTTCCCGTGCCGCGCCAAGATACCGGAATGCCGATTCCAGAAATTCCAACGCGCTTTGTCGGCTCATGTTCCCGACCAACTCAAAATACCCCCTCAGTCGCTTCGACAGGTCGGGCCTGAAGAAGTTCTTCATCAGGAGCAGGCCGAGCCCAAGCGTCGCGCTGAGCAGAGCCCGCGCCTTGATGTCCTCGTCGGTATAGCCCGACAGATCGCACAAATGATAGGTGAAGTCCAGCAGGCCGGGACGGACGGCTTTAGGAGCCTTGTACAGAGCGGCAAAATCCAAAGGAACCTTCCACCGGGCCGTACCGTGGTACAACACAACGGGGATTACCGGACGAACCGGCCTCACTCCGCCTTTGGTCGTTCGGTCCAATACCCGGGTCATGTACCGCAAGAGTTGATACGCAACCTTCAGATCGGGACGGCTCTTGTGCTCGAACACCACGTAGATATACGCCCGTCGCCCCTCTTTCAAATCAACCTTATACAGCATATCCGTGAAGTACTCTTTGAGCCTCGCGTCGACGAACGAGCCCTTCCGCAACCGAAACGTGTTGCGTTTCAGGTGTTCCGTCACGTTCGGAGGAAGGAAGTTCATGACGAAGTTTTCCGCCACTTCGGGCCGGGAGAATACCTCTTTGAAGAATAGATCGTGGTGTCTTGTGATTTCCGTCATGGCGACCCTCGGATCCGGCACTTCTCACGGATCGAGTATACCATCGC
>JAZDHD010000036.1:0-12709 GCA_043806215.1 Pseudomonadota bacterium
CTATGGCATAAACCCCCATGATCGGGGCGATCACAACCGATCATGAAAATCCCTCGGGGCTGCGAGCCGAAGACCGGGCAGAGCCCGGCGGATAGGCATTCCCAGGCAGGAGCCTGGGAACGAGAGGAGGGGGATTTTCAGACAAACATCCATGATGGGGCGATCACAACTGACCATGAAAATCCCTCGGTGTTCCGGGCCGAAGACCGGGCAGAGCCCGGCGGATAGTCGTTCCCAGGCAGGAGCCTGGGAACGAGAGGAGGGGGATTTTCAGACAAACCTCCATGATGGGGCGATAACAACTGACCATGAAAGTCTCGCCCCAAAAGGGGACTTTCAGGTAAATACGGTGTCGTGTTCCTGTGAAGGCCCGGTAGCGTCCCGGCGTCGCTGCCGGGCGCATGATCAAAGAGTACCGGCACGGAGGCCGGCGCTACCAAAGCACGGATTTTCCTCGCTGAGATTGCTTTCCCGCGTTCTGCGCGGGACTGCGCTCCTCGCAATGACATCCCGCAATTTGTCATTGCGAGCCCGAGGCTTTGGGAGGGCGTGGCAATCTCAAGAGGTTAAGAATGTGCGACCGTATTTGGGAAACCGAGCACTTAGGCACCGTAGGATGTGGTGAGCGAAGCGAACCGCATCTGTCGAGAAAAGACCGCGCTGCCGGTTCGGGTGCCGGCAAGAACAAGATCCGGGCACGGAGGCCCGGGCTACGAAGGACTGTCATGAAGCCTCATCCCTGTTTTGTGGGACGGGCCTCCGTGCCCGTCATCTTCAAGGGCGGCTCATGTTGTGCGACCGTATTTGGGAAACCGAGCACTTAGTGTCTGTCCCAAAACAAACCTTGCAGGTAGCAATCCGGGGACACGATTCCGAGTTTTGCGAGGTCGCATGGCGCTACTCGCAAAATCGGATCATGTCCCCCGATTGCCGGCGGCCCCCACGGCCATAACACTGAACCGAGAGGCCCGAGGGATGATGGGCCTATTTGGTGACAGACCCTTAGTGATTCGTTGCACAAGTACGGTGCCGTATTCTCGAGTACGCTCGGTAGCGTCCCGGCGTCCCTGCCGGGCGTTGGTAGCGTCCCGGCGGCGCTGCCGGGCGAAAAACAGCAGATGGAGAACGCCAAGCATCTCCGGTAGGACCGGCCTTCCGGATGACCTCGGCGGCCCCCCACCGGTTCATTGGCGGTCCCGGCCCTTGTCCCTGCCCAAGCCCGCCTTTTCCAGGTCTTTCTCATTCTGTTTCAGATAGTTCTCTGCTTGTTGAATCAGGTCCTTGAGGTCGGGCACCGACATGGTGTGGAGGTAGTCGATCTCACCCTGAATATCTTTCAGGATGTTCGCGAGCTTGGCTTGACGTTCCTCTACCAGCACGACGGTGGCTGCAAGTTCAGAGGAGAGGCCTGAAAGCCCCAAGATTCTCCTGCGGCTAAGCAACCAGATGATCAGGGGAAATCCTATGGCTATCAGTATCAAGACGATTACCATGATCCTGATGTATCTGATGAGTTCCCTTGACATCAGCTTGTTGTCGAAGGAGCGTTCCTCGGCCATCTCACCGGTGCTCTTGATTGACGGGAGAATTCTTTCCAGCTGATGCATGCGGGTTTCAATAGACGCGAGTACCTTTTCCAATTCTTGTACTCGTGCGGCCGGCGGCCGTTCCGCACCGGGCACCTCGGTCGAGCCCGCCGGGGACTTTCCGTTATCGGCGACGGCATAAGCCGCGTCTATCTGGAATGGTGCCAGCGTTACGTAGCATACGGCTGCGGCCAACGCGACACAAACCACGACCGCTCCCACAACCGGTACGAATCCACCGCTCCTCTTGCGCACCATCTCGGATTCAGTCATTTTGATGCTCCATCACCTTATTAAGCCGATTTCACGACCGAGGCGGCCGACTATCTCAACGACTCTCTCGAGGTCTTCGCGGCTATGTGTAGCCATCAGGCACATCCTAATTCGCTGCTGCCCCGGCATTACACCCGGAGAGATGACACAATTGGTAAAAAGTCCTTCTTCGAAGAGCCGCCTCCACAAAAGAGCCGCCTGAAAGTCATCACCCACGATGACCGGCACGATGGGAGTCTCGGTCGGCCCGGTGTCAAAACCGAGTTCCTGAATGCTGCGTAAGAGGAAACGGGTGTTTTCCCAGAGGTGCTCACGTATCTCGGGCTCAGTCTTAATGACCTCCAGTGCGGCTTGGACTGCCGCTATGGCGGACGGCGGCATGGCCGCGGAAAAAATAAGGGCCCTCGAATGGTGTTTGATGTACGAAATAACCTTGGCTTCACCCGCAATAAAACCGCCCAAAGAGGCAAGAGACTTGCTGAAGGTCCCCATTACCAGATCCACCGAGTCCGTGAGGCCGAAATGCTCCAATGTGCCCCTGCCGCCGGCCCCCATTACTCCTATCCCGTGTGCATCGTCGACCATGACGCGTGCACCGAATTCCTTTGACACGGCAACTATTTCCGGAAGCGCGGCGAGATTTCCCTCCATGCTGTAGACACCGTCGACAATAACCAGAATTCCTGATGAATCACTCGATGCTTCCAGATTCTTCCGGAGCGATTCGACATCGTTGTGCCTGAACCTTCTGACCTTACCGAACGAAAGACGCACTCCCTCCAAAATGCTGGCGTGCACGAGCCTGTCAATGACAACGGTATCGCTTCTACCCATAAGGGGAGCAATAACGCCCTGGTTGGTCAGAAAGCCCGTTGAGAAGACCTGTGCAGCCTCCTTCCCAACGAAGTCGGCCAGAGAGGCTTCCAGTTCTTCGTGCATCTCCAGCGTGCCGTTGAGGAACCGTGAACCGGAACAGCTCGTGCCGTAATCTTCCAACGCTTTCAGAGCGGCCGCCTTCACCTTTGGATGTGTGGTAAGCCCAAGATAGTTATTGGAACCTATCATGATCATGTCGCGGCCGTTGACCACGACATGTGGGCCGTCCAATCTCTGGATGGCCTGAAAGAAAGGGTACAATCCCACTGCCTTGGCTTCTTCATCGCGGGTGAAGGTGTAACATTTGTCAAAAAGATCGGACATCAGGGAAAAGTCCCCGTTCAGTTTGGTGATGATGCCTTTGAGCTTCAGACACGCCGGCGGTTCGCCGCGCGTGAAGCCGCAAGGACAATCAGTCGATTATACACTTCTGAACCGGCTTTCGTCAAGTGCGGGCGCGGGCGGCGGCATTCAGCCTTGCGGAGCAGACTTGCCCGCCTCACGAAAGTGAATGCTTTCCGGCAACGGTCACGCGGATGCAATCACCCTCAGCTTGACCAATCCCGGTGTGCCGGGCCATTTCTCATCCTGCAGTATTCCCGGATCAACCTCCCGGCCGTTCACTTGCACTTTCTTGCATCCTGCCCAGAAGTTAGCGGATCTGTTCCCGAGAAAGTCATGCATGTCCCGGTCTTTGAGGATGATGCCCGAGCGGAGGAATGTGGGTCCCAGTTCGCCCACCACCAGGTTGTAGAGCTTCAGTGTGATCACCCCTTGTCCGCCCGCGACCGGGGAGTCGCCGTCCTTGTGGGTGATGGCGCCCCTGAAGCGTGCGATCAAACCTCCCTTACGCATCGCCGCTCCCACCAGGCCCGGCATGGAAGCGGACAGCGCAAGCGTCGATCCATTGCCCACCGTGGCCTTGTCGACGTCATCCACGGGCTTGCCGTCCAGAAAGATCGTGTTTATCCGATTGTCCAGGTAGTCATGCGCCACGCCCAGCTGATCGCACAACACGGCCCTGATGGTGCTGCCGACCGTAGTCTCAACGGCAAAACCCTGCTGCAGGAGCAACTGAAAACCCGACAGTTTATCGGATGCCCAACTCAGACAGACTTCCGTCGACGGCTTCATTGCTTGTGCAGGCGCGTTTGTAGGGATTCCGGCGTTCATATGCGACACCTCCATGATATAGCCGTGATGATAAGATGTTTTGCATGAACAGACAAGTTCTCATGTCTTCTCCTCTTGGAACTTCTTGACTGACGGTTGTGCAATCATGTAAGAGAATAAGGTTGCCCAGCCGGTAACCGGCGCAGCCCTCGTCCCATCCCCGGGATGAAGTCATGAAGTGTTGCGCCGGCCGAGGACCTTTACGCGTCGTCGTGCCTTTGCACGCATCATGCTTGGTATCAACGGTCCAGGTGGTATAATGTACTTCGAAGGCCGCTCTGAAAGAGCACCATGCCTTCGCAGGATTCAAAGTCGGGAGACAGCAGATGGAAATAGGAACTGAAACCGTAAAGCGTGGCCACGCCCAGATGCTCAAGGGCGGAGTGATCATGGATGTTGTGACGCCGGAGCATGCCCGGATAGCCGAAGAAGCCGGCGCTTGCGCGGTGATGGCACTCGAGCGCGTTCCCGCGGACATTCGGGCGCACGGCGGAGTGGCCCGGATGAGCGATCCCGGCCTCATCCGTGAGATAATGGATACCGTCACGATTCCCGTCATGGCCAAATGCCGAATAGGCCATTTTGTGGAAGCTCAGATTCTCCAGGCCATCGGCGTCGACTACATAGACGAAAGCGAAGTGCTCACGCCTGCAGACGAGCAGAATCATATCGAGAAACACGGCTTCACGATTCCATTTGTTTGCGGATGCCGTGATCTGGGGGAAGCCCTGCGGAGGATAGGGGAGGGCGCTGCCATGATCCGGACCAAAGGGGAAGCCGGCACCGGAGACGTAGTCGAGGCGGTGAGGCATGCCAGGGCCGTAATAGGGGAAATCCGGCGACTCACCACGATGAGATCCGATGAGCTCATGGCGTACTCCAAGTCCATCGGGGCCCCATATGCTCTGGTGAAGGAAACTGCCGAGAAAGGCCGACTTCCCGTGGTCAATTTCGCGGCGGGCGGAGTGGCCACCCCGGCCGACGCAGCCCTGATGATGCAATTGGGGGTCGACGGAGTGTTCGTGGGCTCGGGAATATTCAAGAGCGGAAATCCCGCAGCCCGGGGCAAGGCAATCGTGAGGGCCGTGACCCACTTCAACGATCCAAAGATTCTCGCGGAAGTTAGCCAAGGGCTCGGGGAAGCCATGGTGGGCATCGGAGTCACCGAACTGCCCGACAATGCCAGACTGGCGACGCGTGGATGGTAAGGTGAAGATGAGAATCGGAGTTCTCGCACTTCAAGGTGATTTTGAGGAGCACTGTATTGTCCTCAAACGTCTCGGGGTTAATCCCCGGGAAGTCCGCCTTCCAAAGGATTTGCAAGGCCTCGACGGCCTCATCATGCCGGGAGGTGAGAGCACGGCCATTGGGAAACTGGCACACGACTATGGCCTGCAACAATCCATAAAGGATGTGGCCGGAACCATGGCCATGTGGGGGACCTGCGGCGGTCTGGTCTTCATGGCGCGGGATGTAGGCATGGACCAGCCGATTCTCGGCATCCTGGATATGGTGGTTGAAAGGAATGCATTCGGCCGCCAGGTGGACAGTTTCGAGGAAGACCTCGACATCGCCGGCCTTGCCGGCGGCCCCTTTCATGGGGTGTTTATCCGTGCTCCCGTGGTAACTTCGGTGGGGACGGACCTGGAGGTGCTCAGCCGTCTCAAGGACGGACGTATCGTGGCCGTCCGGAACGGACGGCTCATGGCGACTTCATTCCATCCGGAACTCACCGGAGATGACCGCCTGCACGGGTATTTCCTCGAGATCGCCGCGGGCAATGGGAACAGGTCGTGAGAGATGCGTGCCGGTCGGCGGCGTAGGGGCACCCGCCCTTGAAGATGACGGGCATCCCGCGTTCCGCGGGACCCCACGAAACAGGTCTAAGTGTTCTATGGCGTAAACACGGTCACGCATTCTGTAAACACGCGGTAGCGTCCCGGCGTCCCTGCCGGGCGAGAGATAGTACGTTGTTTCCACTAAAGAATACCCCCGCGGAACGCGGGGAGGCTGGCGCTGCCAAAGCAGGTCTTGCTGCCTTGGATACGACACCGTATTGGGGAAACCGAGCACTAAGGCTTCATGACCGTCCTTCGTAGCCCGGGCCTCCGTGCCCGGATCTTGTTCCTTCTCGTTCCCAGGCTCCTGCCTGGGAATGCCTATCCACCGGGCTCTGCCCGGTCTTCGGCTCGGAGTCCTGGGGGCTTTCGTGGTCAGGTGTGATCTCCGAATCACGGGGGTTTGGGAAACCGAGCACTCAAGTAAATTTGATGCGGCGCAACGTTTCCGGGCCTTGAAAGGCCCGGCTGACATCGGGTGTCCCTTCGGGACGTCAAGAGCGACATTGAACCGGGATGGACGAAAATCCCCATGTTGGCGCCTATGAGGGCCTGCACCCGTTTGTATCCTATGGAAAAGTATAGAGCCATCGTGGAGTATGACGGAACCGCCTACCATGGGTGGCAGCTGCAGAAGAACCTGCCCACGGTACAGGGAGAGATGGAGTCGGTGCTGGCGAGAATACTGGGGACTCCCACCAGGGTCCACGGAGCGGGCCGGACCGACGCGGGGGTGCACGCACGCGGGCAGACGGCCCACTTCGAGGCGCGGTGGCGTCACGGTTCCGAAAAACTTCACAAGGCCTGCAATGCCCTTCTGCCTCGGGATATCTCAGTACGCCGGCTGGACGTGGTGCCCAAAGATTTTCATGCCCGGCATTCGGCAAGGTCCAAGACATATGTGTACGGCATCCTGAACCGCGCTTTACCGTCCCCATTACAACGACTCTACACTTGGCACGTTCCGATCCCCCTGAATGCCTCCCTGATGGCCGAGGCGGCAGGACACTTGCCGGGAAGTCATGACTTTGCAGCCTTTGGCTCCCCCACCGACGGCACGCCCTCCACCGTCAGGGAGATGTTCGAGGCGCGCATGGACGTTCCCGGACCGGGTCTGCTCTCATTCACCGTCACGGGAACGGGCTTCTTGAGATACATGGTAAGATCGCTTGTCGGGACGCTCGTAGAGGTGGGGAGAGGGAAAATGAGTCCGGCCGTTTTCCTTGCAGTGCTGGAATCCGCCGACCGCTCCATGGCCGGGCCTACGGCTCCGGCTCGAGGACTTTCCCTGGAATCGGTCCAATACGAGTAGTTTCCTGAGGGAAACAGGTGCGGCCCATGCTTGGGCAATCCGGGGACACGATTCCGAGTTTTGCGAGGTCGCATGGCGCCGTTCGCAAAATCGGATCATGTCCCCGATTGCCGGCGGCCCCCGTGCCGTTAATCTTCGCCGGCCCTACAAGACACGGGGCAATCTTCGATTTCGATCCCAAGAGGAGTTGTTTCAATGTTCGAACCGGCATACCTGAAGGCCATAGGGTCCGGGCAGCTCCGCGACAAGGTGGTCCGGGCGCGGAAAAGGCTCGAAAATTGCGGCCTGTGCCCACGAAACTGCGGGGTCAATAGGTTGGAGGGGGAAACCGGTTTCTGCGGTACGGCAGACAAAGCTGCGGTGGATTCGGCGACCCCGCATTTCGGTGAGGAAGATTGTCTGGTGGGACACAATGGCTCCGGAACGATCTTCTTCTCATCGTGCAACCTTAAGTGTGTCTTCTGTCAGAACTACGAGATCAGTCATGCAATGGAAGGAGAAGTGGCGGACACTCCGGCTCTCGGGAAACTCATGCTCGGCATTCAGAGCATCGGGTGCCATAATGTGAACACGGTCACCCCTTCGCACGTGGTACCCCAATTACTTGCCGCAGTGGAATGGGCGGCAGACAAGAGCTTGCGGATTCCCTGGGTCTTTAACTGTGGCGGCTATGAGTCGGTCGAGACCCTTCAATTGCTGGACGGGGTGGTGGACATCTACATGCCTGACTTGAAGTTCGCGGATGCAAGCGTCGCCAAGAGGCTCTTGCACGCGGAGGACTACCCGGAGACCGCACGGGCGGCAATCAAGGAAATGCACCGGCAGGTGGGCGACCTGGAAATCAATGAACACGGAATTGCGGTGAGGGGGCTGCTTGTACGGCACCTGGTCATGCCCAACGGCCTGGCGGGCACGAGAGAGAATATGCGGTTCCTGGCCCGGGAAATCTCGCCGGACACCTACGTCAACATCATGGACCAGTACAGGCCCCGTGGAACGGCGTTGGACTATCCTGAGATCGGACGGGCGACAACCCGCAAGGAATACGCCGATGCGGTTGAAATGGCTCGTGAGGACGGCCTCACGAGACTTGACACGAGAACCGGCTTCAGGATGCGGTTCATCTGAGCGGTTTTTCGGCACTCCCTTTGTCCCGGTCCTCAGTAACGTCCCGGCGTCTCTGCCGGGCGATGATTACAAGGACCGGAGGAATACCGGCACGGAGGCCGGCGCTACCGAAGAGACAGGGCACTGGGGGCCATACCTTTGTCCCGGGCCTCAGTAGCGTCCCGGCGTCCCTGCCGGGCGAACTGGTGAACCCTATTTGCACCCAAGAAATACCGGCACGGAGGCCGGCGCTACCGAAGAGACAGGGCACTGGGGGCCATGCCTTTGTCCCGGTCCTCAGTAACGTCCCGGCGTCTCTGCCGGGCGAACTGGTGAACCCTATTTGCACCCAAGAAATACCGGCACGGAGGCCGGCGCTACCGAAGAGACAGGGCACTGGGTCCGCGCCGCCCGACCGTTCAGTAGCTTCCCGGCCGCAAAGGACCAATCATTTCTTTGCTTCCGTCGCTGCGGCTATTCTCGACAGGATGACTCCGGATAGGGACATGGCGATGTAAAGCACCATCAGCACTGCAAAAACAGCGACAAACCGGATAACCAACGTGCCGATTATCCATGCCCAGTTGTCCTGGATCATGACGACCTTTGTCCCTTCAGGCTCCTTGGATATCGTGATTGAATGCCACGGCCGGTTGCTGTGGTCCTCGATATAGGTCTCCGTAGTCCTGTCCCAGAATTTCACGTTTTCGTGACTTTTCAAGGCGTTCTGATAGTATTTCACTGCGTCCTGATAGCCCATGTCAAGAAGCTTTTCCAATCGATTCGTCTGTGAAACGACCGTTTTCCCCCCGGAAATCACCGGAGCGCCCAGGAAATCCTCTCCACGGCAGATAGACGCCGACAAGGCGAAAACGGCCGGTATGATGTATATGACGTATTTTCTCATCTTCTTACTCCACCCCCCACCGCCGTAAGGCGGGGTTCAGGGGCTCATATCGATTCATCCGGTTCACGCAAAGCTTCGTGAACGCGTATATTCCGCACCTACCTGAAGTGCACGTCCCTTTTCGTTCAACAGAGAGGCCCCGCACACGGTCAGTCAAACATGGCGATGAACATCCCCGCCGCTGCCGCGGACCCGATGACGCCGGCCAGATTCGGTCCCATGGCATGCATAAGCAGGTGATTCGTCTTGTCGTACTGCATGCCGATGATTTGCGAAACCCGGGCGGACATGGGAACGGCGGATACCCCTGCCGAGCCGATGAGCGGGTTGATCTTGTCCTTGAGAAACAAGTTCATGATCTTGACCGTCATGATGCCGCCGAACGTGCACACAGCGAAATCCACGAGACCCAGCCCGAAGATGAAGAGGGGTTTGGCGCTGAGGAACTTGTCCGCGGCCATGGTGGCCCCAACCGATACGCCGAGGAATATGGTGACGATGTTCATCAATGCGCCTTGGGCAGTCTCGGTGAGCCGTCCTACGACTCCGCTCTCCTTCATCAAGTTGCCCAGCATGAACATGCCCATCAATGGGACCACGGAAGGCACCAGTATGGCGATGACTCCGCACGTGACAATCGGGTAGAGGATTTTCTCGGTCTGGGAAACCGGCCTCATCTGCTTCATGCGTATCTTTCTCTCCTTGGCGGACGTCATGAGCCTCATGATGGGGGGTTGAATGAGCGGCACCATTGCCATGTACGAGTAGGCCGCGAGCGCGTTTGCCCCAAGCAAGTGAGGCGCCAAATGCTGGGTGAGGTAGATGGTCGTGGGACCGTCCGCGCCCCCGATGATGCCCACGGACGCAGCTTCCTTCAAGGTGAACCCGGCAAGCACGGTACCGGTGAACGTTACGAATACCCCCAGCTGCGCACCCGCCCCTATGAGCAGTACTTTCGGGTTGGCGATCAACGGGCCGAAATCCGTCATTGCTCCCAGCCCCAGGAAGATAACGCACGGTATGATTTCCCATTCGAGTCCGTAGCGGTAAAAAGCCTGCAAGAGCTCGGGACGACCCTCAGGGGTGAATCCCATGAGGGGAACCAAGGGGAAATTCACGATGAAGATGCCGAACCCGATGGGCAGCAAGAGCAATGGTTCGAAATTTTTGACTATGGCCAGGTAAAGGAAGACGCCCCCGATGGTCCACATGACGAGCATCTTCCATCCGATGCTGAAAATACCGGTAGTATGGACGATTCCATACAACATGTTTAAGACTTCGTTGACACTCATTGCCTGATTCTCCACGCAGTGATGATCGCCTGTTTCCGGAAACCATGAGGCGATGGGACCAGCGGCCCAAACTCACGCCGGCGGCTAATGGAGCAGATCGTCCATTATGCCGAAGGGTCCGGGCAGGTCAAGGAAAATCGACCTGCGCCGGCCGAGGAAAGGCCGCTTGAAATGGTTGATCTCCATAGTGAACGTCCGCTTTGGGGTTCTGCTCACATGATGGACTTCTTGACAGCCGGAATCATAATAACAGAAAAGATCCGGATAGTGACGAAAAAAATCAATTCAGTATAGTGAATTACCTGCCCGTTCCCCGCTCTGCTTCATTTGGGCTCCCCAACGGAACCGCGGACAATGCCCGCCGCGGCCGTGGCCGACAAAACGGCTTAAGGAGGCCGTTATGGCTTTCATACGGCGATGATCCTTGTCTTGAGAAGCGACGCTGCGCGGGTTATTAGAATACGTGCCATAGGTCATGTCGGCCCCATTGACTTCCCTTACAAACTGAGATAATGAGGGTTTGAGTCATTCATTAGTCCGTCGCACTCCGGAAGGCCCTGTACCAAAGGAGTTGCCGGCTGCGGACCGAATCGGGGGAATAACCTCTCACAGTATACATCCTCCCGGCCCACCCGACCGTCCGGGTGGGACACGCCTCTCAGAGACGGCACATGAGTCGGACGCACATGCAACAGACACATATATCCCACGGCGAATCGATTCGTCTCTCCGTAGAGAGTCTCCTGGAGAGCTATCCCGATCCCGCGGCTCTCATTTTGCCCGACAGGCGGGTCGTTGCAACGAACACTCGAATGGAGACGATGATCGGCTCCGGGGCCCAAGGCCTCTGTCACGAGATGCTCGCAGGTCTGGACCGGATATGCCCCTTTTGTCCTTTTGAAGAATTGTCATCGGGAGTGCGGGAGGCTGTCCGAGATCAGGGCACGGTGAGACAGGGACGCACATGCTGTGTCAATCTCCGTTACTTCTCTGAAATAGGCGATTCGGGAGCCATCCTCGAGACTGCCCGGTTTTTTTCCGATGAAGACGCGTGTCTGGACCTGAAGAAAACAAGTCAGGACATGATGCCGCGGCTTCTCACGAAGCTTTCCGGACTGCTCCGCATCAGCCGCGGTCTCATGGGGGCCGGGCCGTTTCCCGAGAGAATGACCCTGGTGCTCGAGCACGTGAAAGAATCGCTTTCCGATCCCGCCGGTGCCGTAGGTTGGGTGGAAATGGGGAGCGAAGTGCACGGATCACCGCCTGCGGAAGTCACCGGGGCACTCTCGGCTCACGAATTCAGCGCGGAGGGTGAACCCCGGGGGAGACTTGTCGTGAACTTTCCCGGCCGTGATACGGTCTTCCCCGAAGACGAATACTTTCTCCAGGAAACCGCGGATTTGATAGGGAGGCAAGTTGCCGTTTCCGATCTCGAAGCCATGCTCCGGCGGTCAGAGGAGCGGTACAGAAAGCTGGCAAGGAACCTCAACGAGGAGATGTGGAGCCGGACCGAGGCCCTTGCCAAGGAAACGGGACACCTGGAAGGCATTCTGCGGTCTTCCGACGACATGATCATAACCACCGACCTGGACGGCAGCATTGTCGAGTTCAATCCGGCCGCGGTGAAGACTCTCGGGTATTCCGCCGAGGAGCTCCACGGCAGGCCCGTGTCCGTTCTTTGGGAAGATGCCGAGAAACGTGAACAGGTGATGGAAGAAGTGAGGACCACGGGAGGGGTCAGAAATTACAAGACCTCCTTGCGCGCTAAATCAGGGGAGCTTCGGGAGATTTCTCTGACACTGTCGCTCCTGAAGGATCCTGAAGGGCGCATTCTGGGAACCGTGGGGGTGAGCAAGGACGTCGGCCGGGACAATGCCATAAGACGGGAACTGGAGTTACTCAATCGGAATTACCGCGAGACCATACACTTCATCAGTCACGAGACCAAGAATTCCCTCATCGTGATTGCCGGGTTTATCCGCCGGTTGTTGAGGACGGAGACCGACCCGGACCGCAAGCAAAAACTCGATATCGTGTATCATCATGCCACGTTTCTGGAAGCGATGAGCAAGGATTTTCTCGTTATGGCGGAATTGGAGCATGGCGAGTTTCAGATACGCAAAGAGACGATTCACGACTTCTACAAAGATGTGATACTTCCCGCCATGATTGGTATCAAGGAGCGGTATCCCGATTCGTTTCAGAGCTATGACGAAAGCATGGGCGGCGTCGGCAATGTCCGTCTCGTGGGAAATCGCGGTCTGCTGGAGACCGTCTATCGGAATCTGTTCGGAAACGCGTTGAAGTACCGCAGTGAAGACGGGAAGATCGCCTATGGCGTG
>JAZDHD010000037.1:0-4461 GCA_043806215.1 Pseudomonadota bacterium
AAGATGACGGAAGGCAGAGTTCTCATACGCACCCCTTGGGATTTCTCCCGGGCCACGGAAAGGCAGATCCCAACACCCGGCTTTCGACAGTTTTTGCATTCGTTGTCTTCTTAGTGTCTTGGAGTCTTGGTGGTGAAAACCTCTTCTCTTGGATCTTTGAATCTGTGTGAGTCGGTGTAATCTGTGGATAAATCTCTTCTCTTCCTTGGTGCCTTGGCGGTTGGTCTTGCTCTGATTCTTACGTCTTTGTGGTTAAATCCTTCAGGAGGAATACACGTGTCGGAAACTGAAAAACAGTCGGAACAACGGCAACAGCTTCGGCAGCAACAGACTCTGCCCAAGAGAGTCGCACTCAAGGACGAACCCTATTACGCGAACTGCGCGATGGTGCAGATGACGCCGTTTGACTTGGCGATTCTGTTTGGAAGGATTACTCCGGTCACGAACGGCGCCGGTCAGACTCAGCTCGCAGAGGTGTACGACCGGCAGGTGTACCTCTCGCACTTGCAGGCCGCGGCCTTGTTCGACGGGCTGGGAAGAAGTCTGAGCGCGTTGATGAAGGCGAGCCGGCAATCCCAGACGGGCGAGTTGAGTCCTGGAAGAGGTGCGCAGGCGGGCGAAAAGGAGATGATCCCATGAAGACGATCAAGAGGATCTTGGCAACAACCGTTGTTTCAATGCTTATTTGTGCTACGCCTATCTGTGGTTGTGAATGGCTCAGCTGCGATGACGAGTTTGTCGACAATATGAATTCGCTCTACGCACTGTCCTGCAAGTCCGACCTGTGTTTCAGACATTTCGACAGCGATATCGTTGAGTTATTTTATGACATGTGCCCATCCTGTTCCGGAACACGCTGTGATTGCTTCCAGGTTTTCCGTCAAAACATCAGCGAGTTGGTCCGGATTTTGCGGAGAGTGCCGGTCGACACAAGGAATTTCAGGCCAGACATCGCGATCATACTCAGTTTGATATGCAAGCACTCAGGAGAATTCCCCTTTTGCCATGAGGACTATTTGAAAGACACCCGCAAATTGATGAAACTTATGTCACTAAAGCAGGGCAGCATTACGGTGCTGGGAACATTCAAGGCCGCCAAGGAGGGGCACAAAGGAGTCACAAGCAACAAACTCCTCGATACTCTTGGGCGGAGTTCGTATAACAGGTACATTACTCTCAGAATGGCACTGGCTGCGGCACAGTTGGAAAATGCAGCACTGATGAGTGATACGAGTCTGCTCATGCTGGCTTCCGCTATGGGAGACCTGAAAGTGGTAGCAGACCTTCTTGCCAAAGGCGAGAATGTGAACGCTCGGAACGAGATCGGAAAAACCGCTTTAATCTTTGCAGTTTCTCAAGGACATCCCAAGGTTGTGCAGACTCTCTTGAAGGCAGGTGCCGACCCGAATCTCAAAGACAAGGACGGCGCTACGGCGGCTAGTTTGGCAAAGAAGAATGGCCGTTACGATGTGCTGAAGATCCTGGAACAAGCATCCGTGAAATAGCAAAACAGACAGTCAGATTGATGCAGTCATATCAACACCAGGGACTCAGCGTGGTCAACTCTGCTACACGGGTAACGAACAAAGGAAAGGTCAAAAATGCTCTTATATTTGACATGTAGATGTGAAGAAAACTCGCGACCTGCCATACTATGGAAGGCTATGGAGATCTTTGGTGGCTCACATCCTTGGATAGAAGGTTTCCCTGAGTATGAGTACAAAGATGGCGGTACTGGGAAAGCGGACACAGACAAGGATGATGTCTTGGAAATAGACTGTAGCCGCCTCCCCTGGGAAGCAATCAAGGCCGCTTTGCCAGATCGGTGCGGTATTGAGTTCCCCTACATGACCACAAGCTACTTTCGCAAACAGCCTGAAGTAGAGTGGTATAAGCAAATGTATCGAGAACTCCTTCGCGATAGTTGGTACTGCGAAATCGATCCCGATAAAGCCGGCACAGGCGACATCATAGTATGGGAAAAGCCCGGTAAAGAGCAGGGACACATGGGCATTGTGAGGACAAATAGGGTGGACCTCAATCCCGAATCGGGCGGCAGGAGCGGGACAGTGTACAATAGCACTTCCAGACGTGATCGCCGACCCGATTACCCCTGGGACCCCTTCTATGATCCCGAGTCCCCCCCTGACCCCATCGATGGGGACGGGTGGACGGGGCCGGCCGTATCGCCGTGGAATTGTGCGGAGGGCGTCACGTTTTGGCGCCCCAAAGTGTGCGAATGCCGCCCACCACATCATCCGAAGTGGGACAAACCAGCACGCACACCCCGACGCATAGATCCGCTGGCGTTGGACTTGGATGGTGGCGGAATACGGACTATCGCCGTTGACAACGGAGTCTTCTTCGACCATGACGCGAACGGATTTCATGAGCACACAGGCTGGGTAGCCCATGGTGACGGCATGCTCATGTTGGACTGGAACAACAATGGCAGACTCGATAGCGGGATGGAGCTGTTCGGGGAGTTCACGCTTCTTTCGACCGGGACTCCGGTAGGCGGTGATGGCTTTCAAGTGCTCTCCCTTTTCGATGCGAACCACGATGGTAAGATTGACGCAGAGGATCCGATCTGGTCTCAATTGAAAGTGTGGCAATACGGGGAAGACGACGTCGAAAACTACGATCCCGACGAATCAGGTATTATTTCGACGGTCGAGGAATTGGGCATCACTGCAATTTACCTGGACTCTGAAGTCTGCAACGAAACGGACTCTGAGGGCAACACTCAGGTCAGATCCGGTCTGTTTCAGTGGGCTGACGGGAGTACGGGTCTCGTTGCCGAGTACTCTTTCACGCGTGATACGAGCTACACCCTTCCCACGGAATATTTGGAAGTTCCGGAGGACGTACTGGCTCTGCCGGATTTGATGTTCAACGGCAACGTTTACAATCTGCAACAGGAAATGGTGCGTGACTCCTCCGGAGTTCTCAAGTCCTTGGTCGAGTCGTTTATATCCGAGGAATCGTCTGACAATCGGGGATCCATTATGGAACAGATACTGTTCAGATGGACCGGAGCAGACCAGGTTTCTCCGGAGGCCCGTGGACCGTTTATGGACGGCCGCAAAGTAGTCGTGCTCGAGCAACTCTACGGCGAGACCCCGGCGAATCCGGATAGTAGTCAGGCAGCCTCTTGGGAGGCTACCTATCACGAGGTGTTTGAGATCTTCTACGCAGACCTCATGGCTCAAACCCACCTCAGTGACCTTTACGAGACAATAACCTACACCTGGAACGAAGAAAAGCAGGACTACGACATCGACACCACTGCGCTCATCGCTGCCCTCGACCAGGCCATTGCCGACGATCCAGTCAAGGGAAAAGAACTCCTCTCCGAGTTCGCCCGCACACGCCGGGGAATGGGCTATTGGGATGACAATTGCTTCCTGTCGTTACGCGAGCACTTCATCGAACAAAACCCCGACCTCGCCTGGGTCTTCGACACCGGCGGCCTGCCCGTCTACAACCAACTCGGTCAGTCACCTGACGGCTGGTATTGGAAGCACATGTTCGGGACTTGGAACTCGGACGCAGTGCAGGGCAGTGCGACCCAGGGGGATGGATGGATCAACAGCCTGACCGGGGACGATGTTGTATACGGGACCGACCGCAATGAGAAGCTGCTCAACCAGGACGGGGACTCGATTCTCGTCGCTGGAGGCGGGCAGGATACTATCTGGGCAGGCTCCGGCAACGATATTTTGGACGGGGGAGCGCATGACGATCTGTTAATCGGCGAGGCGGGAGACGATGTTTACCTCTTCCGGCCCGGCTCCGGCCACGATGTCATCCGAGACATCGACGCAACCGAGGGCAACATCGACACCATATGGCTGGGCGGGAACCTCACCCCGGACGACATCACGCTGAAACGCTCGGGCAATTACCTTGTGCTCGAGATCATCGCCACGGGCGATACGATCAGCGTCGAGGATTTCTTCCGCTTCGAAAGCTACGTCAAGCGTGTGGAACAAATCCAGTTCATGGACGGCACGACCTGGGACGAAACGGAGATGATTGCACGGGCGTACGCTCCCACGAACGGCCCGGACAGAATCTACGGCGGGCCGGGAGACGATGAGTTGAGCGGTCTGGGCGGTGCGGATCTGATCTACGGGTTGGAGTCCAACGATACGCTTCACGGGGACGACGATAATGATCGGTTATACGGCGGCCTCGGTGCGGATACGCTCGAAGGTGGCTCCGGAGCGGATCGGTTGTATGGCGAGGACGACCCGGATGTGCTCATGGGCGGTTTGGACGATGATTATACGGCCGGCGGCCCGGGCAACGATACGTACCGCTTCAGCCGCGGAGACGGCCACGATACCATAGACGATACGGACACCACCGCGGGCAATACCGATACGCTCGAATTGGGCGCGGATATCCTGCCCACGGATGTGCAGATCCAACGCATGGGCAATGACCTGAAGCTCA
>JAZDHD010000038.1:0-2287 GCA_043806215.1 Pseudomonadota bacterium
GGTAACTTCTCAATAAGTCCGGGCCATTTCCCCCCTCTTATCCCCCCGCAAGCGGGGGGAAGCGCTCCCTCCCTGCTTGCGGGGAGGGTCGGGGAGGGGAATTCTTGGAATTCGCCCGGGGTTTTTGAGAAGTTACGTTCAGCGGTATCCACGTTCTCCCTTGATCCAGGTGCAACCTTGGTGCAGTCACTAACTCACCCGGCAGGTCGCCGGCCTTGAAAATATGGGGGGATCTCACATAACCAGAGAATTCGCCGGTGGGGGATCCTCTCGGGCGTGGTCGTTCCGCTGCCCTCGATGCAATCACACGTTCGGACAACTTCCCTTAGTGCTCCATGGCGTAAATACGGTCACGTATTCTGTAAACACGCGGTAGCGTCCCGGCGTCCCTGCCGGGCGAGAGATATTACCTTGTTTCCACTCAATAATACCGGCACGGAGGCCGGCGCTGTCAAAGCAGGTTTTGCTGCCTTGGATGCGGCACCGTATTTGGGAAACGGAGCACTTACCTTGGGAAACGAGGCAACCCCAACACGCTAACATGATACTCCTGCAACCGGCCGGATCGTAGCCCTTCGATAAAGATCGTGCAGCATGCAACGCGGATGCTGCCAAGGAGTGACCATCATGACTCAATTCCTTTCCGATGGACAGCGACTGTGGGGCCAAGCTCGCTTTGGGGATCTGCTGAAATACGTTGACCGGATACGGCCTGGAAATCCGGATTACTGGGCTGCCCGCGAACTCAAGCTCCGATGTTGCTTGGAGCAGGGTCGCTTTGGAGATGCCGTATCCTGCGCCAAAGCCGAAGAGGATGTCCGGGATTGGAGCCCGGCCTTCGAGAAGCTGAACCGCACGGATGAGGCAGCCCTGGTGCGGGAGATGCAAAGGCAGATCCGGGATGGTAACGAATGACCGTCCCCACCCGGAGTGAGACCCGCTTGCTTTGTTATCCTGCACTCCGGTATCATAAGACCATGACGTACGATGCGAAATGAGGAGAAGTCCACATGGCACTGACCGCACAGGAAGTCTTCAGGGATACGGTTCAGGTTCTGCCGGCGGAGGAGCGGCTTCGTCTCGCGGCGCTGATTCTCCAAGATCCGGCCCAATCAAATGTGGCGCTCGTGGATCGCAGCGAGACCTGGAGCGAACAAGATCAAAGACACCTGACGGCCTTTTCACTGAAATACGCTGCGGATCTCTACCCGGAGGAGGAAGAACTTGTTTAATCCGGGAGATGTAGTGGTCATTGACTTTCCCGGCGTGATCGGTGTTAAACGCCGGCCTACTGTTATTGTCTCTTCTTCGGTTTATCATGCTTCACGTCCGAAGGAACCGTTAAGATGGAAACCTTCACCGAACTGAAAGAGTTTGTCGCTAATCCTCATTTTCAGGATCAGAAGCGGAAGACCTTGGCCGGACTCACCGGTGATATGATCGACGCACCGATAATTGAACTCATCGACGATATCAACTCGTTGCCTTATTGCTTCACGTTACAATGCTGTTATGGACACTTTCTCTTCAACGGCCGGAGGGATTCCAACAATCTCGATCCGTTGCCGGTCACCAATACCATCGCCACAGTGGAGTACAGGATAGCCTATATTGCCTTCTGCATCGATGACGGCGAATCGGGAAGGGAGCTGTTCGACGATCTGAAAGCAATCACGGCCATTGATCCGCAGAACATCCGGTTCTGTTGTGCAGAGTGGTTTTGGGGACGACAGGTCAATTCTTTTGTCCTGCAGGTTGAACCGGACAGGTTCAAGCATGAGGACACGGCTGTCCTCGATTATGAAGAGGCTCTTAGGATAGAACGTATACGAAATGAGTTCTTTGCTCACGTCATGAGGTTATTCAAGAGACTGAATGAGTTGGAGTTCGGCATCCAGCAGTGTCGTAGTGTTTGGAACCCAATCGTCTCCCTGTGAGGCCATTGGAGGTTTTCCAGCACGTCCATCAAACCCAACAGGTAAGCGTCCAAGGTGATCTTAGAGACTGAATCAATCATTTAATTGTTTCTCACCCCCGGCTATTTGCCCCATAATGATTGCACACTCCGGCGAAACCTGCAAAGATATGGTCTCTTTTCAGCACAATGACGACCGAATGGCAGAGTTGCTTGTTCGCCGTTTCGTTAATTGTCATTGTCCCTCTTGCCGACGGACACGGCGGCCGTATTCTTCTCGTGCAATGCGTTTAGCCGTGGGCGTATGGAACCATTCGTCCAAAAGACCCGACAGGATCGCGAGATAATCGGACGCTTCGATTCCGAATCGTC
>JAZDHD010000039.1:0-18840 GCA_043806215.1 Pseudomonadota bacterium
GGCACTGAAGTACCGGGCTACTCTCAGTAGCCCCTGTCGGGGCAAGAGATCGTGAACGTCCCGGAGGGACAGTATGAGAGTAGACCGGTCTTTCAAGGCCGGAGTAGTAAGCCGGAAAGATGAAAGATTTATTCTGCGACAGTCCCATAGAACACTACGGATGTTCAGACCGTCGGCACGGTGAGGCCGGCTGCGCTCCGGACCGATGAATCCATCTCGCAATTGCGGCAGCAGTTGTGGGCATTGAGTGCGAACCGGGCCGGCACGGGTACGACCGTCAACCAATCAATCAATCGGCCGGTGGGTGCTTTGTCGTTCCCCGAGATCCGGCAGTTCTGTTCTTCATTTCTTCGACTCGCGCGATGGTCCAGTCTATCCGTTGTTGCAGTCGTTTGTTCCAATAGTCCTGATACCGGAGAGACTGCGGAATTTCCGTCTTGATTTGTGTGAGCAGAGGTATGATGCCGGGATCGCCTTTTGACACGAGGTAGCGTCCGGCATATGAATCCCCGGGATAGCCGGACCACTCGAAATTGATCTTCTTCGCGAGGGCAACGAGGTTTTTCGCGCGGATGGCTTCATTGATTGCATGGGCGGTGACGCTGGACACGAGGTAGTCCGAGCAAACAATTCCGAAGAGCCACGCCGTGAGTACTACGCAGACCAGCAACAAGGCAATCCGCCATGGATTCCCGGTAGTGCGGCATGTCCACGCTGCGGCCGCAATAAGGCCGCCGGCAATCAGAATGCATCCCGCCAACACGATGATCTGAAAATACCTGGTGAGACGGCTCTGAGAATCGGTATTAGTCGTTGATCGAATCCGGTTCAATCCTTCGGCGGCAGTCTCCATGAGAGGGTTGCCGGAGTCTCCGGCAATCCTGGCGAGGAGCGGTTCTGCGAGAGGCTCTTTCAGCGATGCGAGAATCTCGATGGCCGCCTTGCGTTGGTTCACGGTTCCCTCGGTTGCCGCGGCAAACACCGCATCCAAGATGCGCACATCGGCCGGTCGTTGAGAAATCGTGCGTTTCAGGATGAGTTGCGGCACGTCCGCCTGCCGGGCTTTCTGCCCGGTTTGTGCAGACTTACCGGTTTCAGCCCAACATGTGGCGGCGTAAAGCCCCGGCAACGCCGCGAGGAGAAGGCAAAGGGAAATCAGAAGGCGGACCGGGGGGCCGGCCACATCGGCCGAGATGCGTAGCGGAGAGCGCGGACATCGATGCAGAATGTGCCGAGGCCAAGGGCGGCACACCATTCCTTCTCTCTTTCGACCGGGTACGGTCCCCGGCTGCCCGCAGGAATGTCCATTCATGGTCAACTCTCTTCAGGTAGTGCACTTCCGGCGATGCGCAGAAAAACGGTCGATCCGACCCGGAACGCTCCCGCATCCCGGCAGCAATCTCTTATACCGTTTGCTTCCGAAGTGTTCAAGCACATTGGACGGCATCGTCCAGCCGGTGGGGGAGGGTTGTGGGCTCGGGCCGTTCTCGGGCCTACCCCGCATCACCGGGGAAGTTGCATATCCGGCGGGATCAAGGTAAGATGCCGACTGTTCTGAGAAAAGGCGAGGTTTCCAACCATGAATCATAGACTGGACCGGGCGCTGAGAGTGGTGCAGGAGGTCAATGCCGCGGCCCTCATCAACGCACTGGTCAATTGCTGCGAAGAGGTACTGCGAAGACCCATACCAATAAGCCTTCCGAGAACAGTGGACATTGCCCTCACCAAGGCATGTAATCTGAGATGTGTCCAATGCATTTCCTATGGGTCGGCCAAGGACTCGCGCTGGTTGCCGTTCGACCTCTACGAGCGCATCGCCGCCACCTTGTTTCACACATCGCTCAAAGTTGAATTCTGCAGCGGCGGCGAACCGTTTCTCTACGCGAGGATCAGGGATGCGCTGGCAATTGCCCGGCGAAGCCGCAACATTACCGATGTGACCAGCAACGGCATGCTGATCGGGGAGGATGTCGCCCAATGGTTGGTGGAAGATCAGACGCTCAATGATCTAAGGATCTCCTTTGACGGGGCACGGAAGGAGACATTGGAACGGATCAGGCGTGGAGCCTTATACGAAAAGATCCTTCGCAACATCAAATACCTAACGTCGTTGAGAGATGGGAACGGGGCTCGGTACCCTCGGTTGTCGCTCCGGTTTTCGATAATGAAATCGAACGCGGAGGAACTCCCGGAACTCTTCGAGTTGTGTGATAAACACGGGTTCGAGCGAGTTCAAGTCCAGTATCTCATTGTGGCCAATACCGTGGATCTGCAGGAGTCCATGTACTTCCACAGGCAGCTTTGCGAAGATCTTTTCGGCAAAGCGAAAGACCTGGCCGGCAAATTCGGAGTGGAACTTGAACTGCCTCCACTCATGAGCCCAGAAAAGCAGACTCGAAGATGCCTTCACCCGTGGCAGGCAATGCGGATCGACACCGACGGCTCAATTCGATTCTGCGGAAGATCCTGGAGACAACGGATAGGATTCTGGGATGAAGGATGGGAGTCGGTGTGGCGCGGGCAGACCTTGAAAATGATTCGCAGCACCGTGGACTCGGACACCCCCTATTTCCCGTACTGTTCGTACTGCTCCAGCCGGAGGGGGTTTGACCAAGAGGGCTCCATGGCGGTGGATCCGGGATCGGACGTGTATGTCATCCCCGGAATGGAAGATTTGCAGGTTCCCTTCAACCTGCGCACGGAAGAGAGCGCATACGCCTTCAAACAAGTCAAATCCGACCGCTCCGCCGGGTGACCTTAGGTAGTAGGCGGCGCCTTTGGAAGATCCCCGATGTATTTTGGACCGGTCTTCAGGAGGATGAGCCCGTACACCCCCAGTGCTGCTGCAAGCGCTGGAATGCTGGTAATGAGCGGTTCGAGCAGAACAAACAGACCCACCGACAGGGCCGGCAGGAGGACGGGGTAGACAACGTCGCCCGCGGAGAAGAAGCGGAACCGCCACTGGCAGTAGACCAGAGTGAGCATTGTCATGACGAGCTTGGTGAGAATGATGACCAGGCAGCCTCCAAGCAGGCCGTAAGGTTGGACCAGAGCAGCATTGGACAAGAGATTAATTACGGTGACCACACATGAGAAGGCCAGGAGTATTCTCTGGGCTCCCGAAACCATCATGACATAGGCGAAGAGGTTGACCTCGAACGAGAGGACG
The DNA here is from genome assembly GCA_043806215.1 of Pseudomonadota bacterium. Classification (GTDB taxonomy): domain Bacteria; phylum Desulfobacterota; class Desulfomonilia; order Desulfomonilales; family Desulfomonilaceae; genus JAVHLK01. The sequence goes on from JAZDHD010000039.1 coordinate 3,170, forward strand.
ATGGTCCAGACCAGATATGGCAGCATCCACCCGCAAGACCTGAGGTCGGGGGGATAGATGATGTCCGCAATCGTCTGCCCCATGATTCCGAGAAAGAACATGACGGGGAATGCAATGACCAGCAGCCAGCGGGCGCTGGTGCGGACCACGGGGCCTATGTCCTCCCTCTTCTCACGCCACAAGAACGCCAGCAGAGGGAATATCACCCAACCGAGGAGCTGTTCCGAGGCGAGTCCGGATATGGGGTCCACCAGGTTGTACGCGGCACTGTACAGGGCCACGCCTTTTACCCCTGTTGCCCGCTCGAGGAAGAAAACATTGGTCCGGTTGTAAAACAGGCCCAGGATTTGAATGAGCGCGAAGACTGCGGCTCCGGTGAACAGGCCCCACACCGCGGCCCAGTGAGTGATTCTGCAGAGGGCTCCGGAATAGGTTTTCAAGTGGTTGACGGCAACCAGTGCGATGCGTATCACGGCGGAGACCAGTTTGAACAGGGATACCGCCACGGCTCCGAGCCCGGTTGCCGTGGCAAGGAACGCGTACGCCAAAGATGCGGCCGAACTGATCATGCGTATCCGCGCCTCTTGATCCTGCCGTCCCCGCACTCTCATGTCCGCAAAGAATGTGTCGGCGATCACCTCCAGGCCAAACCCGAGGCACACGAAGAAGAGCGCCCATGCGATATCGAAAGATAATTCCTGATAGAACGCCAACCCCCACACAACCGCCATGGTGGGCACCAGGAGTATGATTTTGACGACATTGACCGAGTGAAGGATTCCCGGGATCTCTTCACGGTTTACGCGAGACAGGTAGCCCACCAGGGCATAGTACAATCCGAATTGGACCACTCTTGTAACGATTGCCCCCCCTGCTAAAGCGTACATGATCGTTCCGTACACGGCAGAGTCGTACCAGGCCATATACAGCGACCAACCAGTCGTAAGCAGACCGTCTACGGCTTGAGCTGAAAGCAGATGTGCGAAACGGATGAGTATGTTCCTTGTGAGGCTCATATGGTCTGTCCTTACGGCTGAGACAGTCGGTACGGCTGAGAATCAAAATTCAAAAAGGGACGTCCGGTGAGACGCCCCTCTGTTTCATCTTCACGATTGTACGGGCCACACGATAACGGCACGAAAAAGGGCCCGTATTGAAGCTTTCATGAGGAGATCATTCTAATTAATCATCCTCGTCGTCCTCATCTTCGTCTTCATCCCAATCGTCTTCGTCGTCGTCTTCCCAATCATCATCATCCTCATCGTCCTCGTCATCCTCATCCCAGTCGTCCTCGTCATCCTCGTCTTCGTCTTCATCCCAGTCTTCGTCTTCGTCTTCTTCTTCGTCGTCGTCCCAGTCCTCGTCATCCTCATCATCATCGAGGTCGTCTTCCTTCTCGTCTTCACAATCCTCCTCATTCGTCTCGTTATCCCGGTTGGGATCTTTTTTCGAGCCGGCGTACAGCTCATGGAGCAGTTCAACAGGGGAGGTTCCTCCGCCATGCGTCCCGGGATCACCCCAGATAAGCGGAAGATCTTCGGCGTCGGTGATTCTGCATCGAGAATCCTCGTACGACGATCCGACAAGTACATTTGTGGTGGAAAACACGAGATCGGTCTCCTCAAGTGTCGTTCTTCTCTGTGCCCTGTCCGCAGCCGAGCAATGCTCGAGAATCTACGGACATTCGCTGGTCGCGCTTCGTTCGGATGATAAGCGGGCGGACCCTGTCGAAGCACTGTATAGCACGAAATTCCTCCGGAGTCATCGGAATGGCGAGTGCCCAATCCGAGAGGATAATCCAATTCCTACCGCGGGGGCGTTTTCGGGGGACACGAAACCGTGTTTTGCCCATCGGATCTCAGGGCAAAAACGGTATCATGTCCCCCAAAAACGCGTAATCAACTTGGAAGGTTTGTTTTGGGGCAGACCCTTAGACGGCCACATGGCCGTCCGTTCCGTTAGGTGGAGGGATCCTGTTTCGCGGTCATCGAGTATATGACTCTCCCGCTCTCGGATACCGGAACCGTTTGTTCAATGGAGAAATGACCGGAGAATTCCTTCTCGAAGTCGTCTCGTGTGTACCCGGGGAACACGTCTTCTCTGGCGGAAAGAAGCCGTTGAACCTGGGAGTCGTTTTTTGGTACGAACTCGATGATCAGGCGTCGGCAAAGCCTGCTGAAAAACGCGGCGATCCTATGGAACGGCACATTATTGGAAATCGCCAGGTGATGAACGAGGGCCAGGGCAAGGACGGTATCAGCCGGACCCCGTTCGGCAAGGCTCATCCTCTCCCGGTTTTCCCACCCCACGCCCGGGGTGGGGTTGCTCAGATCCATGATGAGCGGCAGCACTCGGGTCTCGTCGGTTCCGAGACATTCCCGGTAATTGCGTTCAACCGCGACGGGATCCAGGTCAAAGGCAACGGTATCGTTTCCCATTCCTGCGGCTATTCTGCTGAAAACACCGGTATTGGCACCGAAATCCCAAACCATCCCGCGGCCGCTTCCTTCCAACAATCTGCGTACAATCTCCTGTTTCTGCTCAAACGCCCTGTCGGAGTAGTTCGTTTCGTTGTAGTAATCGGCCCATTCAGTGCCCGGGGGAGTCCATTTGAGCCTACGGACCGAAGCCAGAAGTTGATCGACGAGGCCGAGGACCGCCCTGCGGCTCATTCTGCGCCCGGATGTGACTTCTCCGATCTGCCCTTGGCGGTACCGCTCAACGCCTGCCGAAAAGTACCGTTGACTCCGTGCGTGAAGATGAATGTGGAAAAGCAGGGACGGGCGGGACCATGTACGGAGAGGCAAGAGGGTGCTTGCCAGATCCAACGGGCACCCGTCGATGAATGACTTGGAAAGCAGGTTGACCCTGACGTCCTTGTAACTCATCAGAGCCAATGGAGCGAGAAAGTGTTGACAGAACTGACGATAAGCCGCCCATGGCCGGCCTTCGACATATCGGTCGAACGACAGGGAGTCGATGAGTACCGGTTTGCCCCTTTTGAACTGAATATTATAGGCGCCGGCGTCTTTGAGCGACATTCCGTATTCGAGGCATGTGTTCTGAATCTCCAGCGTGGCGGCTGCGGCGGCTTTGAGTTGGCCGAAACACCATTCATAGGGGTAGGAAATAAAGGGAACCTGTTCCGGGAGGATTGTCGAAAAATGATCCGGTGATTCCGGGGCGGCCGATTCCACCTCTTCGTGGGGTATCAAGAGTTGCCGTTTGACAAGCTCTCCGTAGAGTCCCGATGTCGTCAAATGATGGTAATTGTCTGCGTAGGATGCATGTATCCAGCGATACACGCGCCCTTCCTTGAGGAAGACAAAACCACAGGGATCTCTGAAGGAGGCCGCCAGGCACGTTGCCCGTGCCTTTTCCGCCTCGCCGTTCGGTGGAGGGGACACGGCCGTCAACCGTCTCCTTCCTTGTCGGACCGTCCTTTGAAAAAGTCCTTGATCCTTCCCCAGAAAACTTTGACGGCAAATAATGCGCTGATGGCTCCGGCAGCCAGAAGTTGGATCATATAGCTGCCCGCTCCGGGGTCTATGTAAGCGAGGGCCGACTGAGGCAGGGTTGCAAACGAAAATAACATCATTGCGAGAAAGGGAACCGTACGAGGTATCACAAGTAGTTCTCCTTGATCCGGTTGGGGAAGCCCTTCACGATGTTCACGCCCGAGAGGGTATTCCTCCTCACTTGGTTATGGATCAACCATAATCCCATATTTGGGCAAACATCGGCGATTGTCAAGCGCATCTTCGCCGTCAAGCCTTCTCAAGGACTCATGAAACAGAGTGTGATCGCACTCCGCCGCTGTCGCGGGATTCACCGCAGAGCGATTCGGACGTTCAGGCCTCACTGCACCATCGACGTGCCGGGCCGGCCGCCTGAAAGCCCTCTCGATTCGTCGACACAATTCTCATTGACTCCGTGGGAATCATTGTTAACATCGGATGATGCATCTCGGCGGGGGGCTCGGAGTGGCCGGCCGGGGGCCTCACGAAACTGCCTGCAGTTCACAATGGGAGGGAGCGACATGGTTGCGGACCGGATCATAAGACATCGAAGGCTGCTGGTCCTGCTCGTGGTTCTCGTCAGCGTTGCAATAGCCCCTTTTGTGTTGGGACTTCGACTGGACCGCACCCTGAAGTCCGCATACGTCACCTCCTCGGAAGCATATGGCGTGTACGAGGACTTCCTCAAGGTCTTCGGAAATGACGAATTTATCCTTGTTGCGATCATAAATGACCGCGGCGTAGCCAATCCTGAGTTTCTCAAGGCCCTGGCCGTGATAAGCACTCAGTTGGATCAATTTCCGCAGATCGAGCAAGTTATCAGCCTCTCCAATCTCAGAGTGTTCCGTGAACGCAAAGGGATTTTCGGTATCTATCCGCTTCTGGAAGACCGGGCCGGGGAAATGAGGCTCCCTGACGCCGATCGACTGGCGAACATCAGGAGAGCCCTCCCGGTGATGGATTTCCTCCTGTCGAAGGATCTGAAGTCCGCAGGGGTCGTTGTGCGGCTCACCGAGGATCGGCGTTTTCATCCTGAAATGGGAACGCTGCTTGGCAGAATTTCGGAAACGGCAAGCAACAACGCCCCCGCCGGTTCCGACGTACGGCTGGTGGGGGCCCCAGTGCTGAGGGAGGCGGTTCAGCAACTCACGGTGAGGACCGCCCTCACGTTCGGAATTCTCTGTGCACTGGTCATCGTCCTGGTAACCCTCTATATTTTCAAGAGCTTTCGAGTGGCTGCGATTGCCATGGTCGTCGTCGGGGTGGCGGTGTACTGGGTAATGGGAGTCATGTCGATCCTCGGAATACCTCTCAATGCAACGACAAGTCTGTCCTTCGGATTGGTCCTTGTTGTGAGCGTGGCAACGGTGATTCATATCGTGAGCCATTACTATGACCACGCCGAGTCGGTCATGGATAGAGTCGAGGCGGCAAGGGGAGCCCTCGCCACGGTCGGACCTCCTTGCCTCATGTGTTCCCTCACCACGTCGGTGGCCTTTGCCACGATCATGGTGAGTACGATTCCCATGGTGCAACAACTCGGTCTCGTCGTGTCCCTGGGCGTGCTTATCTCCTTTGTTTTGGCCATGATCCTCACCCCCGCCTTCCTGATCCGCATGAGACCCGTTCAGGAGCGCACAAAGGAGCGAATGGCGCAGGATCTGGTTACAGGAGCCTTCAAATGGATTTCGGCCGTCGTCTTTCGCCGTTACCGGCTTTGTTCGGCCGTCGGGATCATCTTCTGCGTCGTGATGATCGCCGGGGCTCCCTTTATTCGGATCGACACACAGATTCTTCGTCTCTTCGTAGATTCCAGCAAGGAGATCAACGATATTCGCCGCGTAGAAAGCAGACTCACGCCCGTCCGGACTCTGGAACTGACGGTTCAACTGGAAGAGGGGGCATTCAAGCGGCACGAGGCGTGGAAGAAAGTGGCGGAGCTTCAGAAACGTCTCGTCGAGATGCCCGAAGTCGACAGCGTAGATTCCCTCTTGCCGCTGATCGAGTATCTTCACTCTCAACTGGCCGATCCGGGGACAGGACGGGATGCCGTCTATGAGAAGAAGGGACTCGCCGCACAACTGATTTCCGTAATCACGTTCAGCAGCGACGGCAAACAGCTTCTCCGCAGGTATGTGGACGGCACGTACGGAAGGATTCATATCTCGATCCGCACCTGGAGCACCGATCCCACTCCGGTGAGCCGGATTATTGAGCGGATCGAGGCAACGGCCCGTGAGGTGATGGGGAATTCGGCACACGTAGCCGTCACGGGAGATCAGGCGGTCTTCGCAGCCCAGGCTTCGGAGGTGGTACGATCACAAGTCCTGTCTCTCGTACTTGCGCTGTGCGGTATCTCTCTGCTGATCATGATTCAGCTCCGCTCGTGGGTCCTGGGCGTGCTGAGCATCTTCCCGAACATACCCCCGGTGGCCGTTATCATAGGACTGATGGGATGGGTGGGAATTCCTCTGGACAACGTCACCGTCTTCGCCGTGGCCGTGGCCATAGGGCTGGCGGTTGACGACACCATGCATTACCTTACGCAACTCAAGAGAGACATCGCCGACCCTGCCAACGCCAAACACACCCTCCAAGAGATCCTCGAGAGTTCGTATGCGCGCATCGGCAAGACCCTTATTTCCACTTCTGCTACGCTCTTTTTTGGATTCTTGATGCTTTCGGCCACCCCCACTCTGCCTGCCATCTATTTCGGCTTCCTCGGTGCCGCCTCGATCCTCGTTGCGTTGTGGGGAGATCTGGTCTTCCTGCCGGCCATCATCCTCACGTTTCCCTCGATTAGGAGGTTGCTGGAGCGGGAGATGGCGGGAAACGTGGGTAAATAGGTTTGAGAGACTTCGGCCGCAGACCAATGACCGGAGAGGTTCTTGTGTTTCCGCAGCGGAACGGCAAGACGCCGGTTCGGTCTCTCAATTCCGGGGACACAATCCCAAGTTTCTCCCCGCTGTGGCGGATCGAAATTGGGTTATGTCCCCGGAATGCAGGAATTCTTCGCGGTACGACAAGAAAATGAGGATTAGTAGTACTGAGAAAAGAGGTTGCACTGAGGAGAATCCCGATATATGTCAATGAACCGCGGAGAAATTCATCGGAGGGGGACGGAAGGGACAGACAAAGATGCGCGCCGGCCACCCCATACGACTGATTGATGCCTTCGCCGGTTGCGGTGGGATGACGCTGGGCTTTGTCCGTCTCTCACGAGGAAAATTCAAGCCGGTCTGGGCGAACGACGTCAACCTGTACGCCGCTGAGACCTACAACACGAATTTCGGTAATCATTGCACAATCGGGGACATCGTAGATATTCTCGCGGACTCCGGGACAAAGATACCCGGAGCTGATGTGGTCATAGGCGGACCGCCCTGCCAGGGGTTCAGTCTTCTCAACAAAGGACGAGCCGAAGATCCTCGCAAGCACCTATGGAAGCCGTTCCTGGAGATAGTGAGGAGATCCGACGCCTCCGTATTCGTAATGGAAAATGTCCCTCAGATCTTGGGTTCGCCTGAGTTCAAAGCGATTCTCGAAGAATCAGAAGGGATGGGCTTCAAGGTCGCGTCGGGAAAACTCTGTGCCGCCGACTACGGTGTTCCTCAGACTCGTTATAGAGCTTTCATCCTCGGTTGTAGATTTGATAACCCCGGAAAACACTTCCCGCCCAAGAAGACCCACTATGATACGAATAACGGTTATTCTCCGGGTAGCATCAATCCGGCGTACGTAGATGATCCGCGGCCCTGGGTAGATGTGAGAGCAGCAATCGGTGAACTCCCTTCACCGGAGGGTACGGAAATACGCTCGGAACCCGGTCCTCTCGACCTACACTTCGGTCGTACCCCTACACCTATCAGCCGGGCCAGGTACAGGGCAATACCCGAAGAAGGAATGAACCGTTTCGACCTTCAGAAGAGAGCGCCCGATCTGACGCCGCAATGCTGGATCAAGAAGAAAACCGGCGGCACGGATCTTTTCGGTCGTCTATGGTGGAATCGTCCTGCTTTTACCATCAGGACAGAGTTTTATAAGCCTGAGAAGGGCCGGTACCTTCATCCGGAGCAGCATCGACCAATAACCCACCGGGAAGCCGCCCGATTCCAGTCCTTCCCCGATGACTTCGTTTTCAAGGGAACCAAGATCGAGATAGCCAAGCAGATCGGGAATGCCGTACCGCCCCTGTTGGCAGCCAGGGTAGCGGATGTCGTCTCTACGATCTTTGGCAGGAGCAAGGGTCAGGTCTTGTTTTTTGCATTTTGTCTGTTTTGTTAAATCATTTGTCTGCCTTGGAGGTTAAGCGAACTTACCCCGAGGTCTTTGCCGTTCGATTTCAGACTCCAACCAACCGATACAAACGTCGAGTTCGCCGGGTCACAAGATCCCCTTCAATTTGCTATTGCAGATCGGCTCTATAATGAACACTTGGAAACCTTGCGGAAGGAGGGTCTGACGGATGGCTCGTAAGTTTGCTGAACTGGAAGCCAAAATGTCTACTGAATCAATCGCCTGTTCCGATGAGCGTTATCGAGAAATGATTGGGGAGATGGCGTTGCACGAATTGCGGCGTGCCCGAGGGATTTCTCAGGAGAAGCTCGCAGAGGCACTGCACATCAAACAACCCAACGTTGCCAAGTTGGAGAAACGCACCGATGTTTACATCTCGACACTGCGCTCGACCATCGAGGCAATGGGCGGGACTCTCGACATCGTAGCTCGTTTCCCCGAGGGTGCGGTAAAGATTACGAACTTCTCATCTATTGACGACACTGAAACAGCCACAGGCTGACAATCCTCCTGTTTAAGACAGCGTCAGTACTCGTTTTCACGATTTCAGCGAGAGATCTTCATCACGACGGCATTCCAACTCCTTGAAACGCAAGCTCTCCGGGCACAAGAGCACCGGGGTACGAAGACTGTACCCAATTGCTCTTTTCAAGGTGGGGCCGGCGTCCGTTTAAGGCAAATCCTTGACCAAGGCGCGTTGCCAGTACTATACCCCCTGTGGTAGAGTTCATGTGTATCCATTCGTGCCGTTCCAATTTGCTGCGGGGAGGTAGTGTTGTGCTTGCGCGCGTACATTCCGGCTCTCTCATCGGTATCGACGGACATGCCGTCGAGGTCGAGGTCGAGGTCGACGTTTTTCCCGGTCTTCCCTCAGTGGTCGTGGTGGGACTACCGGACAGTGCGGTCAAAGAGAGTGCGGCCCGTGTGAAGTCGGCCGGCATCAACAGCGGATATCCGTTTCCCTCCCGCCGCATGACCGTGAATCTCGCCCCCGCAGGCCTCAAGAAGGAAGGCTCCGGGTTTGACCTCACCACGACGGGCTCTCTGATGGGGCGCGTGACCATTGAACCAACGAGACCCCAGGACCAGGGTCATGCGGCCGGCGGTCACAACGTGCCGGCGTGATGTCCTTAACTGATGTGCTGGTCTGGTGAGTAACCATGCGGACTTTGATGCCAAAGTCTGATTCAGTGGCTGAACGGCTACCGAGTCTTCCCAGCGCTTGAGGTGACACCCAAGCCGCAGGCTTTCTTCGTTGCTTCCATGGTGAGCCCGGAGGGAGGTATCGTCGATGAACACTATGCAGGTTTCCGAAGTTACAAGGAAACTTCTGGCTTTACTGCTTGCTCTGCTGCTGTTTGGCTGTACGGGCAACACAGAACTCAAAGGTATCCTGGACGAGCAACTCATGGCATCAGCAGGGCGAGGAGACTTGGCCACTGTCGCTGCTCTCTTGATAATAGGCGCAAACCCGAGTGCTGAGACCGCTTTCGGGATAACTGCACTCAAGAAAGCTGTCGATAGCCGAAACGTGGACGTGGTGAAACTGCTCCTGGAGCGTGGTGCGGATGTTAATGCAACAACCAGCGACGGTTCAACCATCTTGATGTGGTCTACCATTCCGGGACAGCCCGAAGTAGTAGAACTGCTTCTGGACAAGGGCGCTGAGGTAAATGCAAGAGCGAAGAACGGCTCTACTGCTCTTATGTGGGCGGCGACTATGAAACGCGGCGAATTGGTGAAGCTCCTTCTGACGAAAGGAGCTGATGTACACGCCATAAACAGAGATAACATGACGGCAGTTAAGATGGCTCGCGAGAGAGGGCACGAGGAAATAGTCGAGCTACTCAAAACGTACGGATCCAAAGAATAGGACCTAGTCATAGGATTGCTTGACAAGACAGGAGAAGACGCCGTGATGTATGTTCGCGTATTGGTCATGTGTTTGGCCGCTTCAGGCCTATTCTTGCACGCGTTTCCGGCAAGATCGAACGACGCCCCGCTTATCTATAAGGGAGGAAGCGTGTCGCCTAAACAGTCGCACGAAACGATTCGCATGGAATCTGAAGAAGTAATCATTCGATTGGGAAAGTCTACCTATACAGTTGACGCCGTATTTCGTTTTTTCAACACCGGGGACACGGTTACGGAATGGGTCGGCTTCCCCAAACGCGGAAAAGGTTACGACGACTCTTTCTTCTTTGAGAGCTTTCCTGATTTCATCCGGTTCGAGACTTGGGTTGATGGAAAGAAGACGACATTCTCGGAGGACAGACATCTGACCGAGACCTCGGTGCGACGAGAAGGTGGTGGATTAGTGAACTTTGTTACGGATTCGCGCTGGCTGATGAAGCATGTCGTTTTCCCGGGCCACCAGGCAACCACGACCAGAGTAACCTACGAGGCACCCTACTTTGGCGCCGACAGCGCGGCGTCCTACATCTACGGAACCGGCACCTATTGGAAGGGCAGTATTGGACGGGCCACCTTCACGATAGACGCCAGTGAACTGGGTAAGAAGGTCCCCCTGAGGACGGAATTCTTTCATTCCTATGCCGTGGCTAACGTGATCCGGACAACGATACTGGCAGATAGTGTGATGACGTATGAAATTCTGGACTTCAACCCGCTTCCCGACGGCGAATTGAGGGTCTGTCCATTTCCCGAAGGACCTTAAGCAAGGGAATGCCGATGGGCTTTGGAACTTGTCCGCAAGCACAGGTACATGGAAGTGGAAAATCTCACCAGGTCTCGTAGCCTAATTGATCTGTGGCCCCCAGCGTTTTCGAAAACCCGTTGTGGCTCAAGGTGTGGTAGTATGATGCACTCCCCGCGTGAGATTCCCCAGGAGGAGACCTCTTGCTCTCAAAAGTACATTCCGGCTCTCTCATCGGTATCGACGGGCATGCCGTCGAGGTCGAGGTCGACGTTTTTCCCGGTCTTCCCTCAGTGGTCGTGGTGGGACTCCCGGACAGTGCGGTCAAAGAGAGTGCGGCCCGTGTCAAATCGGCCATCATTAACAGCGGATATCCCTTTCCCTCCCGCCGCATGACCGTGAATCTCGCTCCCGCCGGCCTCAAGAAAGAAGGCTCCGGGTTTGACCTTCCCATTGCCATTGGCATGCTGTCCGCTCTCGAATTCCTCCCGGCGGATCGACTCGAGCATTACGTCATCATGGGCGAGTTGTCGTTGGACGGCAGCGTCAAGGCGATTCGAGGTGCACTCTCGCTTGCCCTCATGGCCAAAGAGATGGGGTTCAAGGGACTGATCCTGCCCGAGACGAATGCGGCCGAAGCCGCAGTGGTGGCGGGCCTAGAGGTGCTCGGCGTCCCGAATCTTCTCGCCGCAACGGGTTTTCTCATGGGACGTGTTGCGATCGCGCCCACCTTGCCCCCGGAAACGGATCATGCGGCCGGTGAAAAGGAGTATCTGGTTGATTTCAAAGAGATAAAGGGGCAGGAGTACGCGAAAAGAGCCGTTGAGGTTGCCGCGGCCGGCGGGCACAATGTGCTTATGATCGGCCCTCCCGGGTCGGGAAAGACTATGATTTCACAAAGGATTCCAACCATCCTCCCTGAAGCGGTCTTTCAGGAGGCCGTGGAAACCACCAAGGTATACTCCGCGGCGGGACTTCTTGGCCGGAACGGGTCCCTCGTGAAGACACGGCCGTTCCGTTCCCCTCACCATACCGTATCCGATGCGGGGCTTATCGGAGGCGGCGCGATTCCCAGACCGGGCGAAGTATCCCTTGCCCATAACGGTGTGCTCTTTCTCGACGAGCTCCCGGAGTTCCGCAAGAACGTGCTGGAAGTCCTGCGCCAACCTCTCGAAGATGGCCACGTGACCATATCGCGGGCTCAGATGGCGTTGACGTTTCCGGCGCGATTCATGCTCGTGGCCGCCATGAATCCCTGCCCGTGCGGGTACCGTGGCGATCCCAAACACCGGTGCGATTGTCCGCCGCTCTCAATCCAGCGATATTGGGGAAAGATTTCCGGTCCCCTGATGGACAGGATAGACATTCACGTTGAAGTGCCCTCCGTGGCCTGGCGGGATCTCACCGCATCGCCCGACGGGGAACCCTCGCAGAGCATCCGGGATCGCGTCAACAGCGCACGGCGGATCCAGCTTGACCGGCTGAGCAAAGCCCGCCTCTACTGCAACGCGCAAATGGGCTCCGCGCTGATCAAGAAGCACTGCACCTTGGGTATGGATTCCATGCGGGTCCTCGAGCGCGCCGTGGAGAAGCTGGGACTCTCTGCGCGTGCGTACCATCGGGTGCTGAAGATTGCACGCACCATAGCCGATCTGGACAAGAGTGACGGTATCCGGCCTCCCCATGTTTCCGAGGCAATTCAATACCGGACGCTGGACCGGAGGCCCGGTTGAGAAGCCGGGGAACCGGCGCGACAGGAATAGGCCGGGGTCCGAAAAAAACAAGACTGGTTCCCCGCAGACGCCGGGAAGACGGCTCAGGTTGTGCGACCATATTCTCCCTGAAAGTCCTATTCCTTCTCGTTCTCGTAGGGGTAGGCCCCCGTGCCCAACCGGGCGGCGACAGGGGGCCGCCCCTACAGCCTGGGAAAGCCTATCCGCCGGCCTCCCCGCGTTCCTCGGGGTATTCTTTTGTGGAAACAACGTACTATCTCTCGCCCGGCATCCCGCGCAGAACGCGGGACGGGTCGCTACCGCGTTTTTTACAGAATGTGCGACAATATTTGGGCCAGGGAGCGCTTGGAGGCGCTTTCGTAAGTTCGGTTACGTGTTTTCTCCTCTTTTCCGGTTGGGGCCGCCTGAGAAGAGCAAGCTACACCTCCTCCGCTGTTCTCAACAAAGCCGCAACCGCCGTATGGCCTGCCGAGGCGGCCCGCATGGCGGCCGTGTTTCCGTCCTTGTCCTTGGCCGAGGCGTCGGCACCCCAATCCAGAAGGTATCTTGCCGCACCTTCGTGGCCTTCCAACGCGGCGAGCATGAGCGCGGTGGTCCCATTGTGATCCGCAATCTCGGTATCGGCATTTTGCTCCATCAGGAGTGCCACCATGGCTTCATGCCCCCGGAACGCGGCCCGCATGAGCGCAGTCCAGCCCAGGCGGTCGATCCTGTCCGGGGCCGCACCATAGTGGAGAAGGAGATCCACCACTCGGACATGGCCCTGACGGCAGGCCTTCATGAGGGATGTGGCTCCGAATGCGTCGCATAACTCGGGGTCCGCACCGTGTTCCAGCAGAACCCTTACCACATGTTCATGTCCCAGCGCCGACGCCCACATCAGCGCAGACCATCCCAGATCGTCCCGGGCATCAATGTCGGCCCCGGTCCTGAGGAGATTCCGTAAACTGTCGAGGTCGCCTGCTCTGGCCGCCTTAACCATCTCATCCGTCATCCGGTGACCTCCTGATGAAGAGACAGGGCCGGTGGTGCTGTTCTGCCGACATTACGTTTGCGGACGCCGGTGTGCTAGTCGGCATCGGGGTCTCCCGAGTGATACGGGTAATCGTCGGAAAAACCCGCTATGCCGGCATGTCGGCCTGGAAGAAGATTGTAATTTGCGGCGCGGTCTTCAGTCAACGGTATTCGGTGGAAGGATGATCGGCGCAGGGTCGATGGAATTCGCTTCCGAAATGACGTAGAATAGAACCGGAATGGGTGCCGGTTGCCGGCATTCGCTTTGCCCCTGGGACGACGTGTGGACGCGGGATCGCCGGACCGAAACAGCGGACGGAGGAAGACGGGTTGAATGGCGAGTGGGGTTTGCTCAGCGGTACGGTCGGAGAATATGCCCCATGCGTGGAGTCCGTTTCCCGGGCTCCGACGGAAGATTCTTTCTCGAGAAACGGCGGCAGTGGAGTGCAACACCCGGCTGGGAGGATTAACCGTGGCAGAATCGTGTTCACGCAGTTCCGGACAAGGAGTACCTTACGGCACGGCGGAAGTAAGGTGACGGTATCAACGCAAATTGCCCCTGTTTTGCCGGCGCCGGCCTCCGTGCCGGTTCTCCCCCGTCATCCCCCCGTTAACGGGCGGACGACCGGCACGCTGCCGAGCGCTTTCGGGAATCCTTTTCCCCATGTATGCCGGAGGGTAGGGGTTGCTTTGGCAGGAGCGGTGCTTATTCTTGCCGGCTGCACTCTTCCTTTTCCCGGTCCGTATCAAGGCACGGTAACGGACGCCCAAACCGGCAAACCTTTGCCGGGGGCCGTGGTGGAAGCGGAATGGTGGTGTCACGACAATCCTCTTCCGGATGGTCCCGGGAGCTTCTTTGTCCGGTCTTCAACCGTTACCGATGACCATGGCGCATTTCGGACCCCAAGGGAAACCCGGAGAGGCGGGCTGTTCGGATGCAGCTTTGTCTTGAAGATAACAGCGCAGGGCTACATCCCCGTCGGCATGATCTTGGTTCACTCGGGTGAAACTCTTCCTGCGAGCACCAAAGCGTACCCCTTCATACACACATCGGCGTTCACGGAGTTTCCGCAGGAAGTGCAGGTCAAACTCGTGCCGGATGTGCCGGTATTCCTGAAAGCCCTGCAATCCGGGGTGCCGCTGTATCGGAAGGTTGCACGGGAGAAACTCACCAGGCGCTTCGGTGTCGACTGCGGATACGATGCCGAAAAATGGGAGAAGGCCATTCGGGCAGGAGAAAGAGGGGCTGAGGGTCGTACTGGAGGTTAAGGGATTCAACGTTGGAAGGATGAGGAGAGAACACTATGTCCGTAAAGAGATTACCCGCGTCCGGAGTCGTGAAGGCAGTGATCGCGGCCGTACTCGTATTCGCGGCGATCTTCATGAACGAAGCGGTCCGGGCCGAGGATAAGAATAAGGATCAGGAGTTGGTTAAGGCCGCGGGGGAGGGCAAGATTGAGGAGGTCAAGAGCCTCTTGGAGGCCGGTGCCGATGCCAATGCCATGACCAATGAGGGCTATTCCGCTTTGCTGGCGGCATCCGTAGGACGTCACACGGACGTGATGAAACTCCTTCTCGAAAAAGGCGCGGACGTCGATGCGAAAATAAGGCCGGGTTTCACGGTTCTGATGTCTGCTGCCGCGAGGGGAAACATGGACGCGGCCAAGATTCTGTTGGAAAACGGTGCCAATCCCAACGCAACGATGGACAACGGCAGTACCGCCCTTATGGTTGCGGCCGAGCGCGGCAAGGAGGGAATGGTGAAGCTCCTTCTGGACAACGGGGCCGACCTCAAGGCCAAGAACAAGCTCGGCCAAACGGCTCTCATGTTCACCGAAAGGCCGGGTCGCTTCAAGGTTGCCAAATTACTGATAGAACTGGGGGCTGTACCGACCCTGGGCGTGGTTGCGGGTTTGGGCGACTTGGAGGCCGTCAAACGTTTCCTGGCCCAAGGGGCCGACGTAAATGCCCAAGGGGTCGATGACTGGACGCCCTTGATGAGTGCTGCAATGGAGGGGCACGAGAACGTGCTGAAGCTTCTTCTGGATAAGGGAGCGGATGTGAATGCACGGAACTCCGACGGAAAGACTGCCCTTATGTACGCAGCCGTCGGGGGGCACTTGGATGTGCTGAAGCAGCTGCTGGACAAAGGTGCCGAAATCGGCACATCGATGAAGAATGGCTGGACTGCGTTAATGTACGCAGTGTTCTCGGGTCGTCTGGAGATAGTCAAGGTGCTTCTGGAGAAGGGCGCCAATGTCAATGCGGCGACCAAGGACGGCGGAACGCCCCTGATGATGGCCGCATGGGAAGGCAATGCAGCGATTGTGAGACAACTGCTGGAAAAGGGAGCGGATGTCGGTGCAAAGGACAGCCGGGGACGCACCGCGATGGCCGTGGCAAAGAAGAAAGACCACAAGGAAGTCGAGAAGATTCTCGAGGCCCGGGAGAAGC